>CAYTOP010000047.1:6333-9568 GCA_964439585.1 uncultured Gammaproteobacteria bacterium | reverse complement strand
AAGATTAGAACTCGTCATAGACCCCTGGAAGAATCCCAGGTTGATCGGCAGGCAGTGGAAGCAACGTAAGTTGTTAAGCTTACCTGTACGAATTGGTCGATAAGACTTTTTTTACAAAAAAGTCTGCAGCATCCGCTGAAAGATTTTTATACTAAAGATCTGTAGCTTATGCTGAAAGACTTTTTCTCTTGTCTTTGGACAAGGGACGACTTTTCTCTTCATTTTTTAGGGAGCAAATTAATTTAGTGGTAAATTGTAAGTAGTTTGCACATTTCAAGATAGTGTTCTGGTGATCAGAGCGCCGTCGAACCACCTGATACCATTCCGAACTCAGAAGTGAAAGGCGGCAGCGCGGACGATAGTATGCGGGCAACTGTGTGCGAAAATACGTCATCGCCAGAACAGTGTTTTGAAATTCTCCAAAATAGTACTTACGGGTTTATGTTCCACTTTAAAATCTTTGTTCGCCCCTGGGGGAAAATTTTCAGCAGTACTACATAAAAATATAAATTAAAGAAGACACGGAATTTGGATTTCTATATTATGCTATATCGTCTTCTTGTTACACATAATTATTTTAGCTATAATACAGTTATCTATAAATAGGAAGGTGGGAATGACAATTGGCAACGAAAAAATCACAGCAGTCGGGATCTTCTAGTTCCTCAAAGAACACCATGGATGAACTCCTCGCCCAGTATGGCGGTGGGGTAAAAGGTCTTTCGTCGGGAGATAAAGTTAAGGGTAGGGTTGTTTCAATAAGCTCCAAAAGGGTGGTTTTAGACATTGGCGGAAAAGTGAGGGTATTATTGCAGAGAAGGCTTATAAAGAAGCAGAAAATTACATTAGAGATCTTAATGTGGGTGATGAAGTAGAAGCACAGGTAATTGTGCCTGAAACGACCGACGGCTATTCAATTTTATCTTTGAGGCATGCTTCTGCTGACTCTTCATGGGATAAAATTTCTAAAGCAGAAGAGGATAACAAAATTCTTTCAGTCGAGGTAAGGAATGCCATTTCGTCTGGGCTAATTGTAGATATCAAAGGTTTAAATGGATTCATTCCAAACTCACAGTTGGGTCATGATGTAGTAAACGATAAAAATTCTTTAGTCGGTAAAAAAATTAAAGCTATTATTATTGACGTGAATAGGAACGAAAACAAAATAGTATTATCCGAAAAGGAAGTTTCTGAGGCTGGTGATTTAGAGCTTATGCGAAATGCTCAAAAGAAAGTAAAAGAAGACGAGCTTTATGACGGGGTTGTTTCGACAATTTATGATTTTGGTATCTTTGTTAAGATTGAAGTCAAAGCAGATACGGGAGGGGAGAAAGTTCCGGTCGAAGGGTTGGTGCATATTTCGGAAATGTCTTGGGATAAGATTAACAAACCTGAGGACATAGTCAAGGTGGGGCAGAAGGTTAAAGTAAAGGTAATTGGCAAAAAAGAAGGCAAACTTGCTTTTTCTATGAAGCAAATCCAAGATGATCCCTGGAAGACCATAGGTAAGAAATATCCTAAAGAGACCAAAGTTAAAGGTAAGGCTGTAAAGGTTTCAGATTTTGGCATTTTTGTTGTGCTTGAGCCGGGAGTTGAAGGTTTGCTGCATATTACTAAAATTCCGCCAGGAACAGATATAAAAGTTGGTGACAGCGTAAACGTGTTTGTTGAAGATATTGATGAAAAAGAACGGAAAATCTCGCTGGGATTGATTCTTACAGCTAAACCGATAGGCTATAAATAGTTGTTAGAGATTAGCCACCAGTCCGTAAGATCTTCTCTGAACCAAGGAGGCTCTAAGAACCGGAGGTTTGGCTCGGAGGGTGATTAGATAATAGTTTAGCTTCATTGTGTATATAGGTTGCCTCACGATATAATAGTCAAAGCTTTGTTATGCTCAGAACTTTCGGAAATATTAAAAATCGTTTGTTAAATTATCTCCATCTTCCTTATTATGTATTGGGTTTTGTATATATAGTCAAAGTTCTAATCCTTTTTGTTGTCAAGCCGGTTTATGAATTTGATGAGGTCATATTAACCCAAATCAGCAAGCAAGCCCCCACTAAACTTTTAGATTCTGTTTCCGTTGATCCACACCCTCCCGGTTTTTATTTTCTTCTAAAGTTTTTCCCTGTTGAAAATGTTTTGTATTCAAAGCTGTTGATTTTAACCTTGAGTTTTGCTTTGTTTGTTTTAGTTATTGTGTACGTTTACAGGTCATTTACAAGGTCAAGAGCTTTGATGATCGGACTTGCACTTTTTTTCGCTTCGTATTCATTTTTTAGTATACCGTCAGTTTTAAAACAGGATAGTTTGTCGTTGCCGATACTCCTGATGATATTTTTTATGGCACTAAAGTTTGTCGAGTCTAGAAAGGTAAGAAGAGAAGAGATCACCCTTATCAATCTTCTGAGTTTGATACTTTTATTTTTGGGTTACGTAAACTATCTTTATGCAGTACTTATTATTGCAGCCACCTTTTTTGTATTTAAAAAGGATAAGTATGGCCAAAAACTTATCTTTTTGCAGTTGTTGGTGTTTGGGCTTTATATTTATCTTTTTGGGTTTACTCAGTTAATCAATAATACCCAAAGGTTTAGCCTTGTTAGTGAGATTCCAAATAGCATTATTTCTTCGTTAAATTTTCATTTGACCGGTTTTACGAAATTTAATTTTTGGAGTGATTCTGTTTTGTTTGCCATTTTTGGTTTTATTTTCTATTTTGTCTCTAATACCAAAAAGGCAAAGTTAAAGGGAGTGTCAACAGCTTTTATAGTGCTGCTTGTGTGTTTAATTATTTCTCTTGGCTATTTGGCAAAGTTGTATGTTCGTGTAAGGTATATTGTCTTTTTGTATTTTCTTTTGACTTTTATTTGTGGACTGGTTATTTTCCGACTGAGTAGTAAATTTCCTAATTTTAGGAAGTACTTTATTAGCATTTTTATTTTCTACTTACTGTCAAATACTTTTGTTTATGCTTCTAACTTAGCTTTAACTCAAAGAGGGGAAAATACGGTAGTTGCGATTCTAAATGATACTGCTATAAAAACTGATCGGCTTGGGTATGTTACTGACTATAATTTGGGGACAATGGTGTTTTTAATGACGCACGATGTAAACTCTAATGTACTACCGGTTAGCATAAGCTACCCAGAACTCGTCAAACGGCAAGAAATTGATAAACAGGCTCTTTTTGTAAACATCAGGCCGATAGAAAAATCGGTTACCGAAGTAA
>CAYTOP010000047.1:0-6323 GCA_964439585.1 uncultured Gammaproteobacteria bacterium | reverse complement strand
AAGTTCGATTTTGGATAAAAATGGCCTTAACGACTACATTTATTTAATGGAATTGCGGGTTTTGGATACGGATCCAAACAGAGTTGTCCTAAAATCTTTGAAGAATATATGTGCCGGTGAGGATTTGATATTTGCGGCACCGGACGCGATGATCTACCATTTTTCGGATTGTTCTAATTAGAGGTTGGTTTTTTTTGGGCCTCAAATTTACTTTTGTTACTTTTGAGGCTACAATTTAGCTTGTGAGCAAATTAACTTCAAATTACGTTTGCCAGCAATGTGGCTATTCTCAAGTTGGTTGGGCCGGAAAATGTCCGGAGTGTGGCAATTGGGGGAGCTTGGTTGAGACCGTAACAGAAAAATTCAGTTCTGGCGGTTTTAAAAGAGGGCGGGGGGAATCAACTGGTGCGAAAAGAGTGCAACCTGTTGCCATGTCTGCTATTCCAAAAGTTAGTACTGTACGAACATCAACAAATATACCTGAGTTGGATAGAGTGTTGGGTGGAGGATTGGTCTCTGGTCAAGTAGTTTTAATAGCAGGATCACCCGGCATTGGCAAGAGTACAATATTACTTCAATTATCAAATAATCTATCTAAAAAAGGTGTGTTGTACGTCAGTGGAGAAGAGTCGCTGGGGCAAATTAAAGTGCGAGCCAACAGACTTAAGATGACAAAAAACGACATAAAGCTTCTTAACGAAACCGATCTTGATATTATAATTTCAACAGCTCGCAATGAGGCCCTCACATCAAAAACTGGGATATTGGTTATCGATTCCATTCAAACGATGGCAACTTCCGATTTAACTGGTATGGCCGGTTCAGTTGGTCAAATTAGAGAATGTACATATCGGCTTGTTCAGTTTGCAAAAGAGTCCAATATCACTACGTTTATAGTTGGGCATGTTACAAAAGAAGGTTCTGTGGCAGGTCCTGCTGTGTTGAAACATCTGGTAGACACCGTTTTGTGGTTTGAGGGCGAAGAAAGCTTAACTTTAAGGGTTCTGCGTGCAGTTAAGAATAGATTTGGACCCACTGATGAAGTTGGGGTATTTGCAATGGAGGAAACAGGACTAATCTCAATGAGTAACCCCGAGAAGCTTTTTATATCAGACGATAAGAAAAAGGTTGCTGGCAGGGTAATTTCCTCTGTTATGGAGGGGACAAGACCTTTAATGGTAGAAATCCAGGCTCTGGTTGTTGCTACAAAAATGACATATCCTAGGCGTGTTGCACAAGGAATAGATTCAAAACGCTTGGAGCTGTTAATCGCAGTTTTACAAAAAAGATGTGGACTACCATTGTATGAACAAGATGTTTTTGTCAATGTCGCGGGTGGAATTTCTATTAAAAGTGATCCATCATGCGATCTTGCGATTTGCCTTGCGATAGCCTCAAGTTTCTTTGATAAAGCACTGGGAGTAAAAACTATTGCAATTGGTGAGGTCGGTTTGCTGGGAGACGTGCGAGAGGTTGTGGCGCAGACAAAAAGAGTTAAAGACGCCAAAAGATTAGGTTATATAAATACAATTACAAACAGTCAAACAGATTATCTTCAACAAGCTTTGAAAAAATATTTGAGTTAAACCTCTTCCCAAATTTAGCCCATCTGTCCACGAGGTGGTTGTTTTGCACGATTTTTGACATATCAACTCCATAAGGAGGGTTATCCCCGAGTTATCCACAATTTTTGAAACTACCATATTTTGTACGAAGATTAAACTCATATTATTTAACATCAAAACTATAGGGAGATGATTAAAATGAAATTTATCAATTATAGGGTTTGACAATAGAAATGGGGAATGCTACACTATTTTTTATCAACAAGCTCTTTGACTAAAGCAAATAAAAAGAGCATCACTAGCGATGTGAACGTTACTTTAAGTTTTAAAATAACGCCTTGCCACGCTTAGCAATGCTCTTTTTAAATCAAGACCAATATAAGTACTTGTCTTGAGGACAGGTTTGCAAGACAAGTCAACTCCATTCATTTTGATGGGGTTCAAAATTAGACTAGTTCATTTTTAGCTAGTTTGTCAAGAGTGTTTGTATATAATTTCGGCTTTGGTGGGGACGGGTGGTATGTAGGGCAGGCGTACTACCCGTTCCTAACAGAGCCGATTTTTTTATTGTTGACTTACTAAAATATATATCTTATAATATTGCACTATCTAGTAAATAACGTGATAATTGCTTGTTTAATCTTTGCTAGTTAGTTCCACTGCCTTATGGCAGATTTATTTTGACCATAAATGAAAAAGAATATAGCATATTTTACTAAAGGAATTTTCCTGGGGTCCATTGCTCTTGGACTATTTCTTGTTGCAGGAAGTCTTGCAAATTTTAGCGCTTCCGCACATGGGGGATCTGAGTGTAGTCAATCTGAGTACTGTAATCTTGTAGACAATCCCGGTAATTCTGGCACGTACGATAACAACTCTTCTATTAGTGAGACCACAATCAAGGCTGGAACAGAATATTTTAGCTTTCATTCTGGTAATTCTGATGACGGTTGTTACAAAGTAGAAATTACAAATAAGACTGTTTCGTGGCAAAAGTATGGTGACGGACCAAGTTGTAAGGATGTTTCCCATCTTGAAGTATGGCGACAAAAGGATGAAAATCCGCCTTCAAACCCACCTCAAACTCCACCTAGCTTTCCATCCTGTAGTTCTTTTACTACTCAAGGAGATTGGGTAACAACTGATAGTAACTACAATCATATACCTGGTCAGGAGGCTACAATTCTTTCCAGTGATGATGTCTATCAAATTGAGAATGGCAATTTTGTCCAATGTCTTTGTCCAGCTGAGGATACTAACGGTGTTCAAACAAACTGGTGGAAAGTTGGCGATATAGCTGACGAAGTTAAAAACTATTTCACTTCAAATGGTTGGTATTTCGAGGATGGTGGTGCATGGAATCTTCTACACACCAAGTATTTAGCCAAAAATACTACTTATACATGCCGTGTACCAGAACCTTCACCAACAGGTGAACCTAGTCCGACAGCTACACCTCAACCAACAACCACACCGCAGCCTACGGTTACACCCACACCAGGTCCTAGCGATGACAACCCTAGCCGTTGTATTGGCTTGTCTGCTAGTCCAACTGAAGGGTCAGCACCTTTGACTGTTAAATTTACAGGTTCAGGATTCGACAAAAATGGACCTATTTTGGAATACGAATTTAACTTTGGAGATGGTTCCGGTTTTCAACCACAAACTTGGAAAACCACAGATGACACAGCAGCCCATAGGTATGAAAATTCTGGTACATATATAGCTTCTTTAAAAGTGAAAGACCAGGGCGGCCAGTGGCGCGATGGTAATGATTCATGCAAAGTAACAGTTACCGTTGATGGTAAACCACAAGTTTTAGGTACCAGCACGCCTTCAACCCTACCTGCAACAGGAGGATCAGCTTTGATGGGACTTGCCATGGTGGCGTTTGGTTCACTCGGTACATTTTTCTACAAGCGCTTCGAATTGGCATAGCTGACTTTGGAATTTAGCTTAGACTAATTCATCCAATTTATACTCACAAAATAAAATTATGCGTCCAAAGGGAACAATTTACTCTCAGAAAAGTAATTCTTCTCATGGAGAGGTGATGCTGCTATTGCCTTTGTTTCTTCGTTTAATTTATATGTTATTACGAGGTCTGGGAGCGGGGCTTATCGGCTTTGCCGTAATTGGTCTTATATTTTCCTATGCTCCCATAATTAAACAAGAAATTAGTTATGATTTGGGATTCGGTGGAGGTAGAAACATCGAAGACCAGCTTCAAAAATTAAATTTTGTTAACGTTGCAGAGGCAGAGAAGACAGTAAGAGTCCAGGAGGAAGCAAAGGCACTGGGTGTTGATTCGTATTTTTCAATTGTAATTCCCAAAATTGACGCAGCTTCAAATATAATTGCAAATGTTGATGCGGGTAATCCTGATGAGTATCTTGCCGCTTTAAAAAAGGGTGTCGCACACGCCAAGGGCACTTATTTTCCCGGTCAAGGAAAAACAACATATCTTTTTTCTCACTCAACGGATACAGCATATAACGTTAGTCAGTACAATGCAGTTTTTTACCTGCTCCGCAAGCTTGAGACGGGAGATAAGGTATTAGTCTTTTTTGCTGACAAAAAATATTTATATGAAGTTGAAAGTAAAAGTGTGGTGGAAGCCGACAACACCGAATTTTTACAAAACATCTCCGAAGGTGAACGTTTGATTCTTCAGACTTGTGATCCACCGGGTACCACTTGGAAGCGATTGATTGTAGTAGCTAAACCTGTTAAATAAGAATCTATGGATGTCGCTACATATAGCTTTCAAGGTGTAAGTCGCCTTACGGAGTATTCGCTAACGCTCGTGCAGTCTTCATCTGCGGGATTCCTCCCGAAGATTTGCATCAAAGATGCATCGACAAGGATGAAAGATTGGATATAGTAAGCCTATAAAGCCATCGCAATATGGCTTTGCAAAACGAATTTTGAGTTTGAAAAACTTGCAAAAAGCGAGTTTTGTAATGAGTTTTATGACAAAAGAAATTAGAAAAGCTGCAAACCCCAAAGCCATTAAGAATTGGTTGCAAAGGTCTGTGTTGGGTAAACCAAATATCAAACCCAAAAGGATTGATATAGATGAGTTAGCAGGGGTTGTGCAAACTAACCAAAATAGATTTATTGCGTATGTTAATAGCAACCAGTACCACAAAATTGCTGGAATTGTATTCGTTGTCGCCACCCTAAATTACCTATTGTGGCTTTTGGGACATTTAAATTTGGCGAATAAATTAATTAGCATTCCATTTTTTATTTCCCAGCTCTTTAGTTTTTTGCTTGTCAGTTTGTCTATTTTTAATCACTGGAAAGCAAAATATCGAACCAACAGACCAGCCATGCCGCTTAATCCTCCTGATGTTGCTGTTGTTGTGGCTACATATAAAGAGCCAGTTGCCGTATTGGAAAATACTATCAAATCGATTTTGGAAATTGATTATCCTGGAAAGGTTGTGGTCGTGGTAAGCAATGACGATGAAAGACCGGCACAAAGATCTGCTATTGAAAATACCCTAGTTTCACTGGCAGATTATCGGTCGAGAATTAAAGGTAAAGTGGGTGATGGTAAGGTATTACATCTAGTGCACACCACGCCACACAAAAATGCCAAGGCGGGTAATCTCAATCAAGCCTTAAGATTTTTGAGAAAGTACTACCCTGAAATTGACCTAGTTTTGACGCAGGATGCAGACGAGATTGTATATCCAGAAATCCTAAAAGCACTTGTGGGTTACTTTAGTGAGCCGCAAGTTGGCTTTGTGCAGACGATTAAGCAATCTGAAGTTACCGATGGGGATCCGTTTGGTAACGATGACATGATGTGGTACGCACGAACCGCCGCGTGTCGTGACGCGGCTGGTGCTATGTTTGCATGCGGATCCGGTGTTATCTGGCGAATATCAGCACTTGAGTCAATCGGTGGATTTTCAACCTGGAATCTTGTTGAGGATCTCACGACGTCTTATCAGATTTTGTCTCACGGATGGGAGTCTAGATATCACTACGAACGACTGTCTTATGGTCTTGCCCCCGAGGACTTACCAAACTTTTTGAAGCAGCGAGGTACGTGGGCTATTGATCATATGCGGTTGTTTTTTTGGGATAATCCATTAAAGAAAAAGGGGCTTACTATTCGTCAGAAACTGCATTTTTTGGAACCGCAACTTTTCTACTTAAACGGTGTTGCTATTGTAGTACTATCTTTGGCGACGAGTTTAAGTTTGGTTTTGGAGAAGTGGCCTACAACTGTTGACGCTATAACTCATGCTAAGTATTTAATACCCAGTTTCATAGCTTTGGAGGCTTATTATTTATTATTGGCTGATTCCATTCGGTTAACCAGAATTAGACAGTTCTGGGTTGGGCTTTCGCCAACATTTGCGGTAGCCACCTTAAAGGCTTTGATTTACGGTCCGAACAGAAAGCCAAAATATATTGTAACTCGTAAAGAAAATGAATATGGTAACTATATAAGACACGTTTTGCCACAGCTTATTATCTTGTCTGTTATTTTTATGAGTTTGGTAAAAATTTTTATATCCACACCTTTGTATTCTGCATTCGATTGGGCAGCAGTTTTTTGGGGTTTTTACCAAGCCTCATTTTTCTTCCACACAATACGGGTTGCTTGGTGGAAATGGAATCCAAATATAACTATTTCTGTGAGCTTGCCCGGTATTAAGAGTTATAACTGGAAAAACTTAACGCAAAAACCTGCGATGATATTGCAGGGGATAAAAAATATTCTTTTTTAACCTTTTG
>CAYTOP010000046.1:9172-9888 GCA_964439585.1 uncultured Gammaproteobacteria bacterium | reverse complement strand
AAAATATTTTGTAAATCAAAATATATCGGTCAGTTACGTAAATCGGAGATCAAGTAAACTTAGGAAACTCGTATCAGATAAAGTTAGAAATGGCAAAGTCTTGTATGCACTTGCATTGAAAATAAATAGTAATTTTCGTAGTGAGAATAAAAATTTCGCTGATTCGGTTGAAGCCGTAAGGCGTGCTAGAATTGTTTTACCAGTTACCCAAGTGGTATTTGATTTTAGAGAAACCGTGGGTTTGGTTTCGTCCAAATTACGAAAGATTATACCTGGTTATGGCACAGTCCTAGATTTTCTAAAAGCAAAGTGCTGATATGAGTAATACACATGAGATTGTTAAGGGCATTTCTTGGATAGGAGCATTACGTGCAAGTACTCGTGTTATTGCGTTTGTCAGGATTGGTGTGCTTGCCAGGATTCTTACACCACTGGAATTTGGACTATATGGGATAGCGACACTTTTTTTGGAGTTTCTGGAGACTATTACAGAAACAGGGATTAACGTATTTTTAGTTCAAGAAGAAGGTGAGCTGGAAGAGTATTTGGATACTGCATGGATAGTATCGATATTGCGAGGCACGTTTATAGCGCTTTTGATATTTGGCTTGTCTTCGGGTGTTGCATTGTTTTTCAATTCTCCTGGTGCACGAACCATTGTCGCTTACATTAGTTTAGTGCCCCTAATTAGAGGATTTTTTAATCCAGCTGAGGTT
>CAYTOP010000046.1:0-9162 GCA_964439585.1 uncultured Gammaproteobacteria bacterium | reverse complement strand
TTCATAAAGAATTTTGGTTTAGGTTTATAATTTTTGCTTTTGACTCATCGGTTGCCATAGTGTTTGGTATTATTACTCATCAAACAACCAGTTTAGTATGGGGATTAATTGCGGGGGCAGTTTTGGAAGTAGTACTGTCATTTGCATTAATTAAGCCAACACCCAAAATTGCCTTAGATTTGGGAAAGATAACAAAAGTGATCAACCGTGGGAAGTGGGTAACCGCTTATGGTTTTTTTAATTATCTTTTTGAAAATGGCGACGATGCGGTTGTTGGCAAACTTTTAAACACGGGCGCGCTTGGTGTTTACCAGATGGCCTACAAAATTTCTACCTTGCCAATTACGGAAGTTTCTCAAGTTTTTATGAATGTTACTTTTCCATATTATTCTAAGTTAACGAGAGAAAAAGAAGAGCTGAAAAGCATATTCATAAAAACAATTTCCATTATTAGTTTGCTGGTCATTCCTTTTGGTTTACTAATTTTTTTCTTTTCGAAACAAATTGTTTTGATAATATTGGGTGATAAATGGCTTGCTGCAGTGCCAGTTTTAAAAATACTTTCTGTCTTTGGAATTGTTCGAGCAATTACCCACCCTTGTTATTCTTTGTTTTTAGCCATGAAAAAACAAGAGTTGATTACAGCAGCGACACTTGTAAATATAATAGTTATGGCAATAACACTTATTCCTTTTATTAAAGCTTTTAGTCTTATGGGTGCTGGATATTCAGTATTATTGAGCGCGGTTATTACAACTCCATTTGTTTACTATTACGTTTTTAAGCTGCTTGAAGGGTATGGACATGATGGACTTTAATGAACGGCTTATCCCCGGTATATCCTCTAACTTTTTATATCAAGAGGCACTGGCACGTTATTTGTTCGCGTTCACATTGCTCGATAAAAATGCAAAGATTTTGGATATGGGTTGTGGTACTGGGTATGGAGCAAAAGTGCTAGCGCCAAGGGGTAAATTTATTGGTGTAGATGTAAACAATGAGGCGATTGACTTTGCAAGGAAAAATTACGGCAATTACGGTGAATTTTACGTTGGCAACGTAGAAAACATGACCTTTAAAGCCATGAGTTTTGATGCTATATGTTCCTTTGAGGTAATGGAACACTTGAAAAGCTCACGAAAGTATTTGCAAGAAGCGAGCCGTGTGTTAGTTGGTAAAGGTGTGTTTATCATGTCAACACCCAATAAGGACTTTACCAAAGCTGTTGGTGCAGTAGATAGTCAGTATCACATAAATGAATATGGGTATGAGGAGTTAGTAACTATGCTTGAAAAATATTTTTCGAAAGTTAAGATCTACGGACAAAGCAAATCAAAAAAAGCCCAAGATGCGTTTTTAACTTTCTTAGACTCTCAGGATACTAGGCAAAGTTTGGTGAATTTTGATTTACTAGGACTGAGAAGATTTTTTCCCCGCAACTTTAAAGAAAAAGTATGGGGTTTTTTGGGCATGCTCTTTGGTGCAAAAAAACAACGGGAATTAAATGTAGGTGACTTTCCAATTACCAATGATAGTGTAGAATCTGCTGAATATTTTGTTGCAGTATGTCAAAAAAAATAAAGGTATCGATAGTAATAGTTTTTTATAGCGGCATTGGAAGGCTTCTCGAATGTCTTACCTCAATAACGAAAAGCAAAATTAAGACAGGCTATGAGGTAATTGTAGTAAACAATAGTACTAAAAAACATTTAAGTAGAACGTTGAACCGCACCTTTAAGTCTATTCATCTGACAACTAGTCCGGGGAATATTGGATATGGTGCGGGGAATAATTTGGGAGTTAAACAAGCCGTGGGTGAATATATTTTTATTCTGAATCCAGATACGTTACTTTTGCCAAAAACGGTGGATAACTTAGTTTCCTTACTAGACAGCAAAAAAAAAGCTGCACTAGTTGCCCCAAACCTCGTGGATAAGACCGGTAATGTGTATAGTCAGTTGGGTAGGCGAGAGCTTACGCCCTTAAGGGCAATTTTTAGTCAGTCTTTTTTAGCTAAATTACTGCCGAGAAATAAAATATCTGAAGATTACTGGTCTTTCAGATCAGATACTGAACGACCTCTGGAGGTTGAAGTGGTTCCCGGTTCGGCATTTATGATACGGAAAATAGTTTTTGAATCTGTAGGCGGGTTTGATGAAAATATGTTCCTTTTTTTTGAGGAAAATGACTTGTGTAAGAGATTACAAAAAGTTGGTTATAAGTTATTTATAGAACCCAAATCTAGGGTTGTACACTTTTGGCGGGGGAAAAATAGCAAATCAAAAATATTGCAATCCGCTTTTAAGACAAGTAGGTTTTATTACTTTAGAAAGCACTATGGTTTACCAAAAGCACTTTGCGTTGAGTTATTTACCAGATTTTCAAAGTGGGACGCACTTTTTGTAGGAGTTTTAATTATTGGCCTTTTTTTACGTTTTTATAGACTGGCTGAAGCGTTCAGCCTAGATGCGGAGGTCGGTGATAATTTGCTGGACATTAAAAATTATTACATTTCCCGAAGACTGCCATTGGTAGGTCCTCCGACTTCACACCCATGGTTAAGTTTCCCACCCTTTTTTTATTGGCTATATGGACCAGTATTAGTAATTTCAAAGTTTAATCCGCTAAGCCATGCGTACTTTGGGGCTTTTATTAACTCGTTAATTTTGCCCGCCAACTATTTGTTGGTTAGAAAGCTTTGGACAGCTAAAGCAGCTATTCTGACAACTCTACTAATTGCTATTTCACCTTTCTTTATATTGTTCTCACAAACCGCAAGGTTTTATACCTATGTGGGTTTTCTGATTTATCCATTTTTATACCTAGTTACACAGCTAGTTGCAAAGAAAAGGTTTCTGTTATTGTGGATTTTTATTATTATTGGCTTAATGCTTAGTTTTCACTACACTCCCATCGTTTTTATTCCTCCGGTTTTGTATTTATCTTTTAGCTACCTTAAAAATATTAGCATGCGAGATGGTCGTTATATTTTAATAGGTTTTTTGCTACCGTTAACTACTTTTATTATTAACGATGCCAAGAATGGTTTTGTAATGATTTCTAAATTACTTCTTTGGTTGCCATACCGACTGTTTGGTTTTTTTGGTATTCTTACAATTTCTGGCGGCGGAGGCTTTAATATTGTATCTTCTCTACAGTCGCTAATCGATTTTATTGGCTTACTTTTTGTTCCCAGAGGTTATGATGTTTTGAAAATTCTTATTATTGCATTGTTTGGCTTACTATTTTTTGATTACTTTCGGCGAGTTTTAAGGGGACTAAGTAATAATATTAATCGTGTGTTGCTGACACTTTTTGTTTTTTCATTGGTACTGCTTTTTGTCCATGGCAACCCACCGCTTCATTACTATCTAGTAATAAGTCCGTTTCCGTTTTTATTTTTTGCCGACTGGTTAATGCGAACAAGAAGCAGCTTAATAGTAAGACTTTGCACTTATTTGTTATTAGCGGTTTTATTTGTCGGGAGTGTTGTATCTGTGGTCCAATCAAGAAATGGTATAAGTTTTTCACACAAGTCATTGGCGGCGAAAAATGTACCCTACGAAGACCAGTTGGCAGTTTCGAGCTTTATATACAGTGACAGCGTCGGCTTTCCGTATGCCCTTTATCGGGTGGGAGAAAATGACGAGTTTGACGGAGATTTTGCACAAAATTATCAATATCTGCTGTGGTTAATGGGTAACGAGCCAGTCAGTGTGGGTAAGCAGGTCATAAATGCTCTTGATCGACCGATTTTGAAGTATACTATTTATGAAAACACCAGTGCTTTACAAAAAGCGGACAACGATATTGTGTGGATAGGCGATGTTGCAGTACGAAAGGAGATTGTTAAGTGAAATTAACGGCAATTGTTTTGACCAAGGATGAAGAAAAAAATATAGGTAGATGTTTGGAAGCGCTGCGATTTTGCGACGAAATTATTGTGGTTGATGATGGCTCGCAAGACAGCACGGTCAAATTAGCGAAAAAACATGGCGCAAATGTGTATACAAGGCAACTTGCCGGAGACTTTGCAAGTCAAAGGAATTTTGGCTTATCGAAAGCCAGTGGTGAGTGGGTGCTTTTTGTTGATGCAGATGAAGTGGTTGGCCCTAAACTTAAGGCGGAAATTTTACACAGACTTAAGACGGCTAAGGGAGTGAGTGGCTACAAACTAAAAAGATATGACCGGCTTTGGGGAAAAGAGCTTAAACACGGTGAAATCGGAGCAGTCAGACTTCTCAGACTTGCCAAAAAAGATGCTGGCCTTTGGGCTAGAAAAGTCCATGAAGTATGGGATATAAAAGGAAATATTGGTGAGCTGTCTACTCCACTTCTTCACTATCCACATCAAACTCTTGGTGAGTTTGTAGCCGAGACGAATTTTAAATCGACTATGCATGCTGAAGCGAATTTGTCTGAAGGTAAGCGGTCGAGCTTGTTAAAAGTGATGTTTTGGCCGGCTGGAAAATTTCTAAATAATTACTTATTAAAATTAGGCTTTTTAGATGGTACTCAAGGCTTTATTGTAGCAATGGTTATGAGTTTTCACTCTTTTTTGGCATGGGGAAAGTTATGGCTTTTACAAAAGAAGAAAGATTGACATTTTTAACTCCGAAACTATTGTTTCTATATCTAATACTTTATCCACTTGGCCAGTTAGGGAGAATTGATCTTCTCACCTTGGGAAGTAGATTGACCATTAACCTGATAGACATAATACCCCTTCTTTTTTTATTGCTCTTTCCGTTTGTTAAACTGGTCAAACCCAAATTCTATAAAACTTTTAAGGCCCTAATCTTTTTGATGATCTTGTCAGATTGCATTGCTCTTTCCTATTTACCTTTAAGTCAGGTTTTGGTTGGCTCGCTTTATTTAATTCGCCTTGCCTCTTATTTTGTATTTTTTATCTTTGTTGCAAATTATTGCGTAACACTAGAGCGGAAACGGTTGGTAATTAATTCGTTATTGCTAGCTTGTGTTGGAGTAGCACTTTTTGGCTGGTTACAATACCACTTCTTTTTTGACCTACGGCCAATGAAGTATTTTGGCTGGGATGATCATTTGGGTCGACTTGTGGGAACGTTATTTGATCCGGGATTTACTGGGATAGTTTTAGCTTTGGGAACTATTTCGGCTGTAACTATGTACTTGACTACAAAAAAAGTTGGTTATGCACTTGTTTCCCTTTTTTTGTTTATCACAACTTTTTATACTTACTCAAGGGCTTCTTATCTTGCTCTTTTGGGAGGTTTATTGACCACACTTGTAATCGTGGGTAAGAAAACTAAACTATATCTTGGCATTGTTGCAGTATCGGTAATTATTATTCTACTATTGCCGCAACCGGCGAGCTCTGGCGTACAACTGTGGCGATTATTTAGTGTTTTTGCACGGGTAACAAACTATCAGGAAACGTTGATAGTATTTTCCAAAAGTCCGCTTTTTGGTGTGGGCTATAACATGATGTGCGCTGCTCGGATGCATTTTCTTGAACCCTCAACGACTCTGTCACACTCTTGCTCGGGTGCCGATTCGTCGCTTCTATTGGTACTAGCAACTACTGGAGTTGTTGGTTTTGTCATCTTTTTGAATTTGATTTATGAAATTGTAAAGTCGGTTGATGATTCAATTTATGCAAAGATTTTTATGTCCTCGTCAGTAGCAGTAATAATCAGTAGTTTGTTTGTAAATAGTATGTTTTATCCGTGGGTAATGGGTTGGATGTTCCTTCTGTTGGCTACCGCTAGTGCGAAAACTATTCAGAAAAAGTTACCTTGAATGAGATTTCTGTTAAATTACGGTGAAACTATTTTCACCTGTTGAAAGTGATGTGGCATAAGTAAAGCTGCCATCTGAATTTACCACAACCAGCCGACCGTTAATATTAATGTGTGCGTCTTCTTCGGTTTTACCCTCGATAACCAATTGTCTTTGCCGTGAGCCATAAAAACTTGACCCATCGTCTGGTTTGGTTATAGTGAGCTCTGGAGGTGAGTTGTCATATTTTACTCTTATTGTTTCCGACTCTTGGCTTACGTTGCCGGAACCATCTTTGGCAGTTGCATAGATAGTGTTACTCCCGCCCTGGAGCAAGAAAGTGTAAGTAAATGTTCCATCAGCGTTTGCAACCAACTCATCTTTATTACCATTTAATGTTAAAATAACTTCTGCACCGGGCTCAGTAGAACCTTTGATATCGACTGATCTTTGGTTGGTTGACTCTGGCAAGTCGCTAAATTTGGGTGGTGGTGGAGGGGTTGTGTCGGTTGTCTCAACAGGCAAGGAACTTTTTCTCAAGTCTGTTAAAAAACCAGCAAATTTGGCCAACAATGGAAGCCCAAAGAAGAAAAGAACAAATATAAGTGCAAATGTTGCGACTACAAATAAAACTGCACTCCGTACATTTTTACGTTCTTCGGTTGAGGCTCGTCGTGAGTAATATCTTTTCATGGTTGTATCCTGTTTTTGCTATGAGCCGAGAGTGGGACTTGAACCCACAACCTACGGTTTACGATACCGTTGCTCTACCGTTGAGCTATCTCGGCATGGTTAATCTACTGGGTTTATCCAACACTTTAATATATTTGTAATTATACCACTGGAAGCTGTGGGAATTAATGGCATTGGTACGGGCATTACTTAGTACTTGCCTCTTCGAGACAGCGCGCTTTGAGGTTGTCGTAATTGTAAGCGGAGGTCGCATCTGGATTTTTGGTATTATATAGATCGCTTGATTTTTGTGCTATTTCACCGCAACCCGCTTCGATAATAGTTGGCCGGAGGTATGAATTGAAAACCCAGGCAACTAAAAACGAAGTCATTATAATAAGAAGTATATAGATTCTGCTTTTAGTATCCATAAAATCATTATGAGACAGCTAAAAACTAATTTCAATACACAGACTGTTTGTGAGTTTACTCATTTAATCTTATGTAGGTTCCTGTAGTCAATTTCCTCGTTCTACTCATCACCATACTTAGAGCTGGATACCGTACCAGAGTCAAACTTGTTAAATTTATCTTACATGAGTTTAGTGTTTAGCTTTTAGCCTTGAAAAATAAAGTTGGCATCGATAACATTGCATAAGAAATTATAGTTGGAATTTTTCCGTAGGGGTAAGCGTTTTTCTTCTCACTTCCAATTTCCTTGAAAGAAGACTGGCCGACTCTTTGTATTAAAGGTAGAAAGGAGGTGAAAAACATGAACAAAGCAATTTTAGCAGTCTCAGCTCTAGCGTTAGGTGCAGGAGTATTGTTTGCCACAGCGCCAAGCGCATTGGCATACCGCGGTGACCCAAATATTCAGGGTCCCAACTACTCACCCGAAAGGCACGAGGCCATGGAAACGGCCTTTGAGAATAAAGACTACAATGGTTGGAAGGAACTCATGCAGGGCAGAGGTAGGGTAACCCAAGTGATTAACGAGCAAAACTTCAATCGTTTTGCAGAAATGCACCAACTGCGAGAGGAAGGTAAAATTGATGAAGCAAATCAGATTCGAGAGGAATTTGGTCTTGGCCTTCGTAATGGTGTTGGATACGGACAGAGAATGGGAATGGGCGAAAACTGGAACAAATAACGCGCTCACCTAACAAACGCCACCCCGATTTGAAATCGGGGTTTCGGCGTATCAAGAAACTAATGAAAGAATAGAGAAGCTTTGATTGTACTACAATTGTGATATGCAAGATTACTCAAGAGTTACAGATGAAGAATTGGTTGAAATCATTCGCAGAAAAGACAAAGAACTTTATTCCAAAATCATCAAGCGCTATCAAGAGAAACTTATGAGATATGTGGTAAATATAACGCAGGATGACGATAAAGCGGCTGATGTAGTCCAAGATGCATTCATTAAAGCTTATATTAACCTTAATGGTTTCGATGTCAAGAAAAAGTTTTCTAGCTGGATATACCGAATTGCTCACAATGAAGCATTAAATTTGTTGAATAAGCATAAGAAACAGTTGCCCTTAAACAAAGATATAGACTTTGACAGTGGTATAAGCTTGGAGGATGAGCTAATAACGAAGGAATTAAAAACTCGCGCTCACTTTTGTCTTAGCCAAATGTCTTTAAGTTACCGTGAGCCGTTGTCATTGTATTTTTTGCAAGAAAAGTCATATGAAGAAATTAGCGACATTTTAAGAATTCCCATCGGTACGGTAGGAACGAGAATTAGCCGTGCTAAAATTTTAATGAGAAAAATATGTCAAAGAACAAAATAATAAAAACAGCTGGGCCAAGAAAGGTCAATCTCGAAAAAGAAGTTATGGCAAAAATTTCCAAGGACCGTATCACCATGAAGCCAAAATGGTATTTTGTTGCTGGCTCTATGTTGATGATCGTTGGGTTGGTTGGATTAAGTGTTGCGGCCGTATTTTTGACTAACCTCACTTTATTTTTGCTTCGGAAGCGGGGCCCTGGAGTTGGGAGATTACAAATTATGTTAGAAGCTTTCCCCTGGTGGGTACCATTGCTTGCCATAGCAGGAACAGTTTCTGGAATATGGTTACTTAAAAAATACGACTTTTCCTACAAAAGGAATTTTTTACTGATACTTGTTGCCTTTATTGTCTCAATCATCCTTTCTGCCTGGCTTATTGACAACCTCGGTCTCAATGAAACTTGGTCAAGGCGGGGTCCGATGAAAAGGTTTTATCAACAGCTTGAGAAGCAAGAGAATAGTCTTCCTAAGCCTCGCGGTGGCCCATTTTACCATCAAAGTCAGTAGGTTTTAATCCCCGAGTTCAATTTCCTTTTCTGGAATATGGTTCTTAAGTCAGGTAGAAAATATTTGGCTCGAACTCAAATTTAGCATAATTTTGAGGTTAAATATGGAGAAAAATCAGGTTAATCCCGGTATGGAGCGGGATAGGGGAGTCGAACCCCTTTCCCCACCTTGGGAAGGTGGTATTAAGCCGTTTAACTAATCCCGCATAGCGTTATTTTATCACAGATGGTAGCTTCTTATTGGGATTTTAAGGTCCTTTTGCACGAAAAATAGGCAGTTAACTGTTTTTATGATCAAACTATAGCCTTTGGCTCTCAGGAACTTGTAGAGCGGGCTTTTAGTTACTCCCAAGATATCCTTTTCCCAAATAAATTCAACTGCGATGACTTTTGGTTTAAATTTTGACCAATCATTGGAGCGAAGAA
>CAYTOP010000045.1:2774-9996 GCA_964439585.1 uncultured Gammaproteobacteria bacterium | reverse complement strand
AAACCCCGTAACATTGCAAAAAGCGTAACGGTAAAATAACTCCAGTAAAAATCCTGTCAGTTGAAATTGGTACACTATGGGTGCTAGAATAGCTTGCTTTTCCGATAATTTGGATGAAACATTAATACTATGGCAACTGAAATCGCACGAGACACTCACCAGGCTGAACTATACGAAGGTCGAAAGAGTTACAGGCCTGACGTAATCGTACTTCCTACTCCAAAGGAAGTAGATATTTATGCAGCAAGTCTTGTAGCTGAACAAATTTATGCCCGACCAGATTCTGTCATTACTCTTCCTACAGGCTCCACACCTATCGGGATGTATAGAATTCTTGTGGACTATAATCACAGAGGCCTTGATATGAGTAATCTTACAACTACTAACCTTGACGAGTATGTTGGGCTTAAAAGAGCCCACCCGGAAAGCTATTATTCGTTTATGAGAAGAAATTTCTTCGACCAGGTAAATATTCCTATTGAGCAAAGACACATTCCAAATAGTGAAGCTCCTGACCCAGACGAAGAGGCTGTAAGATATCAGCAAGTATTAGACGAAATCGGAACGAGGGACTTGGCAGTTTTGGGGATCGGTCCTAAGTTAACCTGTCATATTGGTTTTAATGAACGTGGATCAACCCTTGATTCTCGGGTTCGAGTTGTGCAGATAGATGAAGAGACAAGAAATGCAAATTGTGAAACATTTGACAATAACCCCGACAACGTTCCACCGAAAGCTATAACTCAAGGGGTAGCAGATATTGTCTTTGATTCGCAAAGGATATTTCTTTTAGCAAAAGGGGGTAAGGCACAGGGCATTCAAAGATCACTTGAAGGGGAAATCGGTCCGGATGCGCCAGCTTCATTTTTACGACTTCACCCGAATGTCACTTATATTATTGACGAGGAAGCAGCTTCATTACTTGGATGAAATACTTAAAGTTTTTTTAACCAGATCTGGATTTATTAAGAATTTTTTTAGCCTCTCTGTCTACCCCTGCAGCAGCTTCTCGGACTCCTTGAATTCCAGCTACTGTGGGTCCTCCGCTTTCTTCTCTTTGCCTCTCCATTTCTTTTAGTGAGTTTAAATAATTTTGGTAAGCTTCCGAAGCGAATGGGACATCAACCTTAATACTATTCTCTCCGCCTAGTCCTTCGAGATCAGCTTTAGATGCTGGTGAATCACCTTCTATAATTGCCATGGTGGTATTATACTACGTATTTTGAAGCTATATCAAATCTATTCATCGACGCTTTTTATATGCAGCGATTAACTTTAATGACTCAGTTAACAAATGTTATTGCGACACCTTTTTTGTCGGCCCTGCCGGTTCTGCCAATTCTGTGAACATACGCATCTTGCGATTCCGGTAAGTCGAAATTTATTACGTGGGAAACATTTGGAATGTCTAAGCCCCTTGAGGCAACGTCGGTTGCAATTAATATTCTTATCTGGTTTCTTTTGAACTGCTCAAGTATTCTACTTCTTTGATTTTGGTTTTTATTGCCATGAATCGCACCAGATTTGAAACCTCTGTCTTTGAGTTCTTCTGAAAGTCTTTGAACACCGTGTTTTGTTCTACCAAAAATGAGTACCTTTTCATATTCTTTTTGAATCAGAAGTTCGTGTAACTTATCGACCTTCTGTCCAACATGTGCAACACGAATTGTATTTTGACTAATATTACCGGCAGTTTCACCTGTCTTTACTGAAACAATTACTGGATTATTAACAAAACTTTGTATGATCTCTTTTACCTTACCGTCGACGGTTGCCGAGAAAAAAAGCGATTGCCTTTCTTTTGGAAGAAGAGAAACGATATACTGAATGTCTTTAATAAAGCCTATATCAACCATTCTGTCTGTTTCGTCCAGAACAACTGCAGTAAAGTAAGCTGGCTGAATTTTTCGGTTTCTGATCAAGTCGATAAGTCTTCCCGGGGTTCCGATGACAAAACTTGGATTTCTCCTTAGCTCGCCGATTTGCCGATTTATACTAGCTCCACCAATACACAAAGCTGAATTTATATCCAGTTTTTTTGAGAAATGGTATAACTCATCTTCGATTTGGATTGCAAGCTCTCGGGTTGGGGTAACTATAAGAACCTTTTGGTTTCTGGTGGTAATAACTTTTTGTATTAAGGGAATTAAGAATGCTGCAGTTTTGCCTGTTCCTGTATTTGCTATACCAATTAAATCTTGCCCTGCTAGTATTGTAAGGATTGATTTGTCCTGAATCGGAGTTGGGTTTTTATACCCACGGCTATATATGTTAGCAAGTAAGGTATCGGATATTTTGAAATCATTAAAGGTATTTATTATTTCAGTTTCTTTGACAGAATAACTTTCTTGTGAACTGGAGCCTATGAATGAAGTCGGGTCAAAACTTCTAACTTTTTGGAAACGTCTACCTTTACCGTTTGTGCGGTGATTGTCGCGACGATTTCGTTTTTGATAACTATATTTTTTTGACATGGCTTATAACAGCAGACAGATGAAGGCAATAAAACTGCCTAAAAACTTGAAATTAAATTAAGTAGCGGACAATATTGATATCAATAAAATTAAATAACTGGATATCCAAATATGCTTTTCCACTTTTGCGGTTGCGCACTGCAAACTGCGAAGATATACAAATCCTTATTTAAAAAAGTGGTTACTTTGTGAAGATTCTATATCTTAAATACTTAAAAAACTTAAACTATTAAGCAGATGTATTGCTTCAATCTGTTGCTGAAAGGATAGTATACTCTAAATACTCAAATTAAGCAACTAATCAATCGCACATCGAGTAATTTATACTTCAAACCATAACGGGTGCTGCTTAATTTTTTGGCTTGTGTGGTAATAGTTAAATGTGATTTCGGCATCCTTTTGAATGTTTGCTAATGCTATAAAGCCAATAGTTTTGCTGTTTAAATTTACTTTGTAAGTAGCGTTGGGGGAGTATGAATGGTTATAAATTGCTCCGAATCCTAACGCTAAAACTATTTTTTCTTTGTTTTTCCCGGCGAAGAAAATGTAAGTTACAACTACGCTATTTTCGATATGTGAGAGTTCATGATCCGGAATTTCGATTGTAGGACAAGTTTCGATGATTTCACCTTTTTTGATGTTGCGGTTTGCGAAAATACCTCTGCCAGCATTTTGGAGTTTTGATTTACCAATATACACTTTATTTGAAGGCAAAATTTTCCGCATGATGTTGATTATAACAAAGTGGGCTGCGGGGGATCTATTCGATAAACTTAGGATAATAATCTATTGCTAAAACTTCTTTAATAACTCTAAATTACCCGATATTAACGCCTCTTTATTTGTTTTAGTCAAGTTCTTAAGCTGATATTCTCTTTGCATAGCCTCTCTTCTTGTGTTATGTGTTTCCGAATAGACAAGTTCACAAGAAGCAAAGTAGCGAATGTATTTAGCTGCCTTTGAGCTCTTGTTTTTATGCTCGTTTAATCTTTTTTCTAAATTATTTGTTTGTCCTACATAGAGTGTATTGGAAGATGTACGGAGGATATAAACGTAATACATTTTGATTCGACTTGCTGAGCTCGTTTACCACCTGATTTAAAGATCATGGCCGAAGGCCATGAGTGAATACCACTTCTTCAAACTACTGCAGTCTCGGCAACGTATTGCCTAAAGCTACACACTGTGGATGCAGTTAGAACATATTTTCCAACTTTGAGACTCTAAAATTGACTCCTAAATATTTACTTATTTTTTGGATTATCACTGTATAGAAATACAAACCCAACTAGGATGAATAATCCTGAAAGTAGCCAATTTCTTGACTGAAGAGCCTCGACTAAAGCTATCCCAAAAAACAATATAAAAACTGCAAAATTTGGATTTATTTTCATATATTCAATTTAGTATATGATATTTTTCAGTACTATAGAAATTTTAACAGTGAATTTTGATTTTGAGCTATGGGATAGGGATTGCCTGACTCCTTCGAAGACTCCGCTTTGTCCCTGCCCTTGCAAAGGGCGCTGCGCTTACTTTGCTGCGGGACAGGGATTTGCCGTGCAATGTACTTAAGTTTAATGGCCAAGCTTTACATATATCCCATGGCATTTATTTTAGTAGCAACCACCCTTACGTTTACCTCCTTGTTTTTCCTTCTCTAGATCTTTCTTGCCCAGGTTATATAAATATTTCCCAATAAACCCTTCGTCTTTAAAAGCTTTGCTTAAAAAAGACTTAGGCAGTTTTTCAGTACTATCTTCTTTGGTCTTTCCACCTTTATGTTTACCGTGATCTCCGCAACAGTCGGACATATAAATCACCTCCAATTACTTATTGGCTCTCTTCCAGAACCAACGAGTTCCAGTTAATAAGAATGCAATAAAAGTAAGCCAGGTTATGATCATCAGAAACGCGTGAACTCCGCTAAACTGTGTGTTGCCAGCAAGAGGCCAACTATAATTTCCAGATCTCGCGCCAGCACCCATCATGTCGTATCCACCGTAACCCATCCCTTTGGCTCCGCTTGCGCCAAGCATTCCCATCATTGGCATCATGCCGTAAGTGCCAGGATTTTGTGCTCTTTTACCCATGGCTATGTGCATCTGCCTTAGGAAATCTTCACCCATCATGGTCCTCATTTGTTCGTCGACGGCTTCATGGTTGTCTCCCATCATCAGTTCCATCCATTGCTCACCCAACTTTTCGTATTCGTCGTCACTCAAATTTTGGTTCGTCTCTGTATCACTTGACCCAAAATTCATCATTCCTTGTGCAGCGACTCTCCCCGGCAATATAAGAACTAACGCAACCAAAGCGATTAAAAAGTAATATATTTTCTTCATCTTTTCTCACCTCCTTTTTCTTCATATTCTCCTTCGACTCTTTTAATATTTCCGTTGTCGTATTCATAAACAAGTGGGCGACCCAAAGGAAGGCTTATATAGGGAATTTTATTGTCTTCTATATTTTCTAAATGCTTTATCAATGCCCTTAGGCTATTGCCATGCCCGACAATCAGGCATGTCTTTCCTTTTTCAAGATATGGCAGAATTACCTTTTTGAAATAGGAAATAGTTCGCGCGTATACATCCTTGAGACTTTCTCCGTCGGGTGGTTTGTCAGAATAACCTCGGCGCCATTTGAATACCTGTTCCTCGCCATAAGTAGCTCGTGCTTTTTGCTTGTTTTTTCCCTGAAGTGAGCCGTACGACCTCTCATTTAAGGCCTTATCTGTATAAACTTTGAGGATATTTTTTAATAACTCTTGATCCAAGTCATCAGGAATGTTGTACTGGCTGTTACTCTGATGCAGAAACACCCCGATCCTTTTCTGTTTTGAAAGAATGACAGATAGAGTTTCATGAGCTCTTTTGAGACGAGATGTAAAAACTACATCATAATCAAAATTCTCGCAATGGTCAGATACGCTGTGGGCTTGCATAATCCCTGTCGCAGACAGTGGAACATCAAGCCAACCAGTAAATATATTCAGCTCATTAAATCTTGACTGTCCATGTCTTACTATTACTAATGTTCCTTTAGTTTTACTTCTTTCTTGTTGCATACATCTTTCGTTTCACCTTTTTGCAAAATAATTATAAGCAAAGCTTGAAATCTAACTTTGCTTTGCAGCAAAGCGGTTATAAATTGATGCAAATGCCCAGCCAGAAACCCAAGCTGTTATAATTGCGGAAACTAAGCCCAGCAAGAAATTTCCCGGAAATGGCTTAGCTGACCAAATTTTTCCGATGTCAATTCCATGGAACCAACTTATTGTAACGGCTCTTGTCATTCCGGGAAAAACAGCAACAAAAAATCCACAAACTAAGTATAATACGCCGATAAATACTGCGAGCGCATTGGCAGTTGCCTTAGGATCATGCCTCATATATTCTCACCCCCTTTTCTTTCTTGCAAATCCAGTGTTTTGGGATGTGCAAGAAACATACTTTTATTGGATGAATTGTTCATAATTCCCATTCAAAAGTTGCCTTTTGATTATCTATTTCTTTGACTTTAACTATAATTTTTTGGGCACCACTGGAGAGTTTTTCCATTTCAATTTCACCTTTCAAGTGATGACCTCCCTCACCACCTGACCAGCTCAAGGTTTTATAAGTGTTTCCCTTGTCATCTTCAGCGGTAATCGCTTCTGTAAAGTCGTAGGAAAGATTTACTGAGTGAGTATTTAGGGAAAAGCCGAAGACCATATTTTGTCCGGGATCTAATTTGACAGGTGTTAGTTCAACTTCAACTTCCCCCATCGATTGAGATTTGCTCTCCTGTGAACTACCCCTTTCTTCTTGGACAAGATCAGTAGCTTGTGTTTGTACTCCCTCAACTTCTTTATTGTTATTTTTGTTCCCTCCATAGATGAAAGCGCCTAGAACTATAACTGCTATTACACCAATAATTAGTGCTTTTGAGTTCATGATACCGCCTCTTTTCTACTTAAAGCATATTGCAATATTTCTCTGGGATGTTTTTTGCCAACTATTAACCAAGCCATATATCCTATTCCGATAAGGTTTGCTACAACTCCTAATATCAGAAACTCTTTTTGATACTCTGTTAAAAACACTGCTGCACCAGTTAGCCCCAAAATAGGAGTAACATCAGCGATATGGTGTGCACAGCAAGCAGCCATAGATACACCGCTCATTGCACCACCAGCACCAGTTGCTAATTTGGTTTCTTTCCGTTGATTAAGATTTAATCGAAAACCCCGACGAAGCAGGAGATATATGCCAACCTGCAACCCAAAACCAATAATTAATATGCTCATCCATGGCTGGTAAAGCATAAATTGATCAAGTGGATGCCCAGAATCTTTTGTAACAGCCATAAGCATTAAATAATAAAAAAGACTTAAACCTCCGCTACCGAGCAAAAAACCATATAGAAAAGTTAGGCGATTGTTGTTAGTGTTTGTGTTCATCATGATCTTTCATGGTTCGGCTATCCTCACCAGAACTCATCCAAATATGCATCAGTGGACAAGCCAAAATTACAAGACCAAACCATCCCAGACTTCTTACTTGAGGAATAAAAAGATACGCTACTCCGAAAATCCCAACTAAGGCAACACAAAGGATGAGATTTTTTTGGTGATTCATATTTTTTAGACCTGCAATTTTGCTTTTCTTAATGTCATGGCATTTATTACGACAATCACAGAACTTGCACTCATAAGAAGTGCCCCAACTGCGGGGGTAAGCCTAAATCCAAATGGGATAAAGAGTCCG
>CAYTOP010000045.1:0-2764 GCA_964439585.1 uncultured Gammaproteobacteria bacterium | reverse complement strand
TCAAGCATTTTCCTGTAAACTTTTCTGGCCAAAATAATAAGTCTTACTAGGTGTTGAGGATTGCTTTGTGTAAGCACAATATCTCCTGCTTCTACAGCAACATCAGTTCCTGCACCAATTGCGACACCCGCGTTCGCCTGAGTCAGGGCGGGCGCATCATTTACTCCGTCTCCAGCCATTATAACAATATTTCCTTTGTCCTGAAGTTCTCTTATATACTTATACTTATCCTCAGGTAAAACTTCGGCAAAAACGGTGTCTATGCCAAGCTTTTTAGCAATAGGTTCAGCGGCCGCTTTTGTATCTCCTGTTAGCATTGCAACTTTTACACCTAATTTATGAAGTTCGGAAACTGCCTGAATCGACTCATCCTTAATCTCATCACTCAAACCAAAGATACCAATTATCTTTTCTTCATCGGAAACAAACACCGGAGTTTTACTATCAGATGACAGCTTATCCATTACCTTCTTAGCCTTCTCACTCAAAAGTCCTTGCTTTTCCATCAGTCGCTTGTTTCCAACCAGATACTTATTTCCGCTGACTCGCGCTTCCATCCCCATACCCGCTAGGTTTTTGACATTAGTTGCTTCGCCAAAACTAACTTTTTTATTTTTGATATAAGAAACTATCGCCATACCAATTACGTGAGATGAAACGCTTTCTATAGCTCCAGTGACCGACAGTAAGTCTTTTTCGTTTCCTTCCAATACCTCAACATCAGTAACTCCAAACTCACCTTTTGTAAGTGTTCCCGTTTTGTCAAAAACAACATAGTCGGCACTTTTGACAATCTCAATCTTGCCCATGTCTTTAATAAAAACTCCGTTGTTAACGGCAAGTTTTGTAGCAATGGTAGAAACCGTAGGGATAGCAAGCCCTAATGCATGAGGGCAAGCAATAACTAGTACCGTAATTGCTAGCGTTGCAGCAAACACTAGAGGTTGTCCTACGATTAGCGACCAGACGATTAACGCCGTCAAAGAAACTGCTAATGCCGAAAAGGTAAGCCATTTCGATGCACGATCAGCAAGTTTTTGCACTGAAGGCTTTGTTTGTTTGGCTGAAGCTATAAGAGTTTGTATCTGACCAATAGTTGAAGATTCGCCCACTCGCATCAGCTTTACCTCAACCGATCCATCGATATTAATAGCTCCCGCAACCACTTCACTATTTACCGACTTTTCTACCGGTTTACTTTCACCTGTGATATGAGATTCGTTGAAATTACCTCCACCTTTAATAATTATTCCGTCTGCCGGAACTTTTTCTCCAGCTTTGACAATAACAATATCACCTTCTTTTAACGATGTAATTTCAACTTCCTTGACACCATTGTCTGTTTTGAGGTGAGCCTCCTTGGGCAAAAGTTTTGCAACCTCTGCAAGTGCATCCCCGGCCGCAGTAGAGGACTTGGCCTCAAGAAAGTGTCCAAAAAGCAGAACCCAAATTAAAGTAGCGATCTCCAAATAAAATTCGACTTCGATACCTGGGATAAATGTTGAAGCTGCTGAAAAAAGATACCCTGCTCCGACTCCAAGGGAGACCAAAGTCATCATACCATATTGCTTCATTTGTATTTCCATCTTGGCGTGCTGAAAAAAAACTAAACTGAAATAGAAGATAATCGTACCGATTCCGAATTCCAGATATGGTCTAAGGGCAAAATCTGGCATCCCTAAAAAGCTAACCGCAGGTTCAGAGAAGATTGCAAGAGGAACTAAAAGAGCTGTAACAATGAAAAAACGTTTTAGGAAGTTCGCTGCTGCTTCCGGGCTAGCCATCATACTGGAGTGATCATGTACTATTTGGCCACCATTTTTAACCAAATCTTTACCATTCATAGCTTTAGCGACGAGGGGCATCCCACATTTCGGACATTTTCCGGGCTTATCCGAAACAATTTCCGGGTGCATCGGGCAAGAGTATTTGGTTTTGTGTTTTTCGTGCTTATCCTGCATATTTATTAGGGTCATTTTTAAAATGTTCCAAGCAATTTTCAGAGCAAAAAAAATATTCTTTGCCTTTATGTTTAATTTTAAAATTAGAGTTGCTTGCGTCAACTTCCATTCCGCAAACCAAATCAACTTCATTGCCTTTATTTTCAATTCGAAACCCAAACTTTGATAGTAATTTTTTACTAAGTTTTGCCATGAACTTTTTCACCTCTTTATTCAGAATACTGCAATAGATGGAAGTTCTTAAATAGTTAATCGTTTCTCTGCTTTTTCTTGAATATTTTAAGTAACTCCTTAACAGCTCTTTCTTTGTTGCTTTTCAACTGATCACTGGCATGAGTTCTAAGGTGGCGCTCCAATATGAGTCCGTCGAGGCTTTTGAGGGAATTCTGAATTGCGAGGGACTGATCGAGAACGTCCGGGCAATACACGTCCTCGTCAATCATCTTATAAAGACCATCAAGTTGCCCTTTAATTACATTTATCCGCCTTTCGGCTTGTTTTTTAACGTCGTCTGACGCAACCTTGCTTCTTTTATCAGAAGATTTCATAGTTAATATACTATATACCCCTCTAGGGTGTAGGTCAAGGGTATTTTTATATACATTCCAAAATAATTAGTAAAAACTTAACTTTAACTTACTTTTGACTATAACACCTATTATCGTTTAATCTAATAGGAGAAAATATTTTAAGATCCATGGAGTTTAAGAAATCTATTAATACGAATGCCGACAGGGTAGCAATAATCGGCTTGGGGAATGTTGGTACAACAACAGCATTCACTTTATTGATAGAGGGTGTTG
>CAYTOP010000044.1:0-10641 GCA_964439585.1 uncultured Gammaproteobacteria bacterium | reverse complement strand
ATCCCCAAAATACTTTTTTAGATGTAAATAAAGGTATTTTGGGTATTGAGGTTAGCTCAATTCTTCTCTTTTTAGTTCACACGTGTTTCGAATCTTTTCATCAGAAAGTTTCTTCCACGCAACACCCAATGTACACACTTCACCATCAGAAAGTTGCAAAAAACCTGGGCATGCAGGACACTCACGGGTTAGGTATTTAGATTGACCATCGTGCCTGTTGTGTTTCGGTAAGTCACTAATAAGTTGTGGTCTCTCCCCAGCCATTGCCACATTCTAATATAAGGTACTGTATTAATCAAAAACTTACCTTTTTGTTCGAAGCACGGGGAAATATTATACTGAAGCTACCTTCCTCTCGACTTTTTCAACTCTTTTTTGCAGCTTATCAATTTCTTCAAGGGTCGGTGCGTCATCTTCAATATAAGCAACTGTTTTTCCTATTTTATCTATTCTTTTGGTTAGATTGGACTCAACCCTATCTAGCTTTTCATCCAATTTATTAACTTTACTGTCAAGGCCTTTTAGTTTTATGAGGAGCTCTTGCTTTAAAGCACTCTGACCATTGATAACCGCCCGTATCATTTTCTTTAGTTCATCCATATATCAACAATATTAGCATAATATTTCTTCTCTAAATGATAGAAAACAATAATGGAAACGACCGGAGTACGGAGGAAGAAATCTGTCAAAGAAGAAACTTCAAAATCTTCTAAAACAACTCGACTTTATATTTCTTCTCCTGATTTTTCATAAACTTGTTGTAACAATTTCCATTATTCTCATTTCAACTCACACAGAAAACTCCTAATAAGTTTATATTGCGGTGCTAATTCCTCTTTGCAGGTTTTTAAGCTCAATGCATTCCATTTCTCACGGGCCTTATTATCAAGGAGAGTTACCAAATCGCCAAAAGGCATATCTCTTAAATACCTCATCTAATTGCTTACTTCATTTTTAAAAACTTATCTAAGTATCCTTTGGGGTGGTCAAAATTCTTGCAATTCAGTTTACCCCCACACCGGTTCCTCTTGCCCTTTTGTCTTTTATTGAAATGTAGCCTATCTACTTTTTTAGTTTTCCTCTACTCTAAATTCAACGATTTTCGAAATCAAGTCATACTGCAAAAAGAGTCGAGATCTTGGCTGTCAGGCGCAGGAAATTCGCATACACTTTAAGATTTCCTCAACGAACACTAGCAGTAAATTCGTATCGATTCGCAAAATAAATCACTCGTGCCAATAGGGTTCTTTTGCCCATTGATGCTCTAACTTCGGCCGTCTTGCAATACCCCCCGGATGTCGATCCTTCCAAACATCAATCGCCCTTACTGCATCGTACGAATTGAAGAGTCTAGCGCCAAAAATAACCTGCAAGTCATCAGCAATCGGCTCGACAGCGTAAACTACTTTTGCTGGATTATACACTTCACCTTTTGGCACAAAATTATTACCCGGTGTCCCGTAGTACGATTCGCCCGCTTCCCAGACATAATGCAACTCACGTAAGTTATTTTCCAAAACTTCCAATTTTCCGGCTTTAGAAAGCGAGGGAAAGACATGCAACCAAGCATATACTTTTACTCGTCGCTCATAGTCAGTTTCTTGCACGTAGTTTCTAACGGGATGTGGAAAACAATGGTCCGCTCGAACTTCGACTTTGGCATTTTCTTCTGCTGGTGTCCTGGTCTCAAACAACGCTGCTGCCTTGCCAGCCGCTTCAGTATCCCCTTCTACCATCCCAAAGGGCCGAAAACCCTGGTAATATGCCGCTCGTACTAATCCTCCCCAACCAAGAAAATGCAATCTATCCACATCTCTTACCAGCTTGTAGGCATATGGCACACCATTGGGCATCACGTCACTATTGTGCAATAAAGCGCCAAGAGCTACTTCCTCAGAATATCTGGCTTTAGCAACCAAATAACTTCCAAAGTGATGTTCCTCTGGTTTAAGTAATCCTGCTTGCACTGCTTTATAACCTTCATCGTGGGTTTCTGCAACAAGCCGTGTAAGTTCCGTTTCCTCCCTATCCAATCCCATAACTTCTGCTGCAAATAAAACATCTCGAACTACTCCTTGGATATGCCATTCTTGGTGAGGAAAATCAGGTTTATACTTCAAAAACTCATTTACTTGGGGAAGCTCTTGCTCAAGTTTGATAGCAACTGAGGCAGGGATATTATACAAATCCCTATTTTCTATCATATTGCTCCACCGAGATAGCATGATACCACGGCGTCATTATACCAAACACTAATTAATTCTTTTTAGAGTATGAGTTACAAATTGCTTTTGAAGAAGTCGATAGTACGCTGAATTGCTGTGGTAAAACTCTCTCCCGTTAAATTGTGGCCACCACTTGGGTATTCGTAAAGCCGATGGGATAAACCTGTGCCATCAAGTATTTTCATCAAGTTCCTGCCGTAATTAATACTCACTACAGCATCATCTACCGCATGATTAACCATGAGTGACCCTGTCACACCGTCAAGATAATTTATCGGTGTCACCATTTGCCAGAACGAATTATTTGGGTCAAAGCTGCCATGAGCTTCACGCAACTCGTTGCGCCTCCTGGTTACCTCCGAGCCTGTTGGCGCAGGCCGGTAGGAGTTGTCGTTAATCCTATATGCAGTCAAGTCAGAATACGTAAACCCCGCTCCCGCCCAGATAACAACCGCAGGGATATCTTGCTTTACCACAAAACTTCTAAAGAGAACATTTCCCGCCATGCTGTGGCCCCACAGACCTATCTTTTGCGGATTTACAAAATCGGCATCTTGTAGTGCCGCGTAGGCATTTAACGTGTCAACTACATATGCATCCGAGTAATATGCGCCCTCTGCATTGCCTTCAGAATTGTCATGCCCGCGCAAATCAATTTTAAAAACTACAAAACCATCTTTAGCTAAATCATCAATCCACGAAACATAATTTTGAGTCGTCCTGTATTGCATAGGCGGGATGTAACCATGGACAAAGATAACAGCCGGAAAGCCGTCCTTGGGAACATCTGACTTTGGAATTGTTAAAAGTCCATTAATTTTCAAACCGTCTGAAGTGTAACTTGTGACAAAGCTTGTGTAACTTGAATTTTCGCTTAATTTATCAAGCTGACCAAGATGGCTACTGTAACTTCTTTCACGCAAATATGGAATTGTGATCTCTTCAAATGGAAATGGCGTGGGAGTTACTGAATTGTTGTTATCCAAGACACTACTGACCGGGTTTATATCGTTACTTTTTTGTCTAATTACGACGAAGTACGAAATTACGGAGGCGACAATAATCAAAGGTAAAACCAAAATCAAATTAGCAAATCCGGAGTTTTTTCTTTTTTGACCCTTTTGAAACATAAAATATATTATAGCAGTCTCGAGAAAACCCGCCTTAGGCGGGATGAATCGAGCCTGATATGTCATCCTCCTTTAGAGGAGGAAGTCCCGCTCGTAAGAGCGGGGAGGATGTCATAACCTGACACTGTCAAATCTTTTAAAAAGAGGTCTCCCCAGTCTAGTCCTGGTTTCCGTTTGATATACTTAAAGTTTACATTAAAATGAAGAAACTCATTCGTTTATTGCTTTTTGCTTTTCTATTTTCAATATTCTTTCTTTTGGTAAGAAGCCAGCTTGCTAACAGCACCCGAAGGGGAGCTCCGCCATATCAAGCAGAAGATTTAAACCCGCCCGAGAACTTGTATGACTGGATGGCAGACTGGCAGAGACCAGATGGTCCACCGAAGGTTGGTTTACAGGTTGGTCACTGGAAAAATGATGAACTACCTGACGAGCTGTCAAGACTTAAGGGTAACACGGGCTCTAATGGAGGTGGAAAAACAGAGTGGGAAGTTAATTTAGCAATAGCTCAAGAAGCAGCCAAACTACTACATGAGCAAGGCGTTGTTGTTGAAATTTTGCCTTCAACTATTCCCACACGCTTCTGGGCAGACGTTTTTGTTGCAATTCACGCAGACGGCTCAACGACACCCATTGCCTCGGGTTTTAAGGCTGCTACACCCCGACGTGACTTTTCGGGAAAAGCAGACAAACTTCTAACATTTATTGAAGATAATTATCAAGCTGCCACAAATTTGGGTAAAGATTCGAACATCTCCAGAAACATGAGAGGTTATTACGCTTTTGCGTGGTGGAGATATGAACATGCAGTTCATCCTATGACCGCATCGCTAATTTTGGAGGCAGGTTTTCTAACAAATGCACGGGATAGAAAATTACTTGTTTACAATCCTGAAGTTCCAGCCAGGGGTATAGTAAACGGCATAATGGATTATCTTATGTTCCAAGGCCTGCTTAACTCGTCATGAAAAAAATAGTCCAACTATCCATCCTCGTAATCCTTTTGGAAATTGCCGTAATTGGATTTAATTTTAATTTCTCGAGCAACCGGGTGGGAACCAAAAGACTAGCAGAAACTACACTCATTGATTTAACGCCCACCAGAATCGCTAGTCCAACACCCACAATAATTCTTAAACCACCACCCCAGAGTAAAAAGCTTTCGGGCGGCATCCAAATGTTTCAGACTTATAACAATTGCGGGCCTGCATCGTTATCTATGGCACTGTCGTACTTCGGAGTAGACATCTCGCAAAAAATACTTGGCGACGAGCTTAGGCCATTCCAAAACCCCAACGGTGACAATGATGATAAATCGGTTACACTCGAAGAGCTTACCAAAAAAGCAGCAGAGCTTGGTTTTACAACCTATCATCGACCTAATGGCAACATCGAGCTCATTAAGCAATTCATAACTTATGAAATGCCAATTGTTGTCCGAACTACTACCAAACCTGCCGAGGATATTGGCCATTTTCGAATTATAAAAGGTTACGATGACGTAAATAGGGTTTTGATTCAAGACGACTCGCTGCAGGGTAAAAATTTAGAATATACGTATGATAACTTTTATCTTCTTTGGAAAGTATTTAACTTTGAATACTTGGTTCTCGTGCCAACCGAAAAGGCTGGTGTTGCAAAAGCAATCTTAGGCGAAAACTTAGATGAGCAGACTGCGTGGGCAATAGCAAAAGATAACGCCCTCTCGCAACTTTCTACAAATCCCGAGGATATCGACGCAAGATTTAATCTGTCAATTGCTTACTATCACTTGGGAAATTACCAAAAGTCCATTGATGAATACGAATTGATCGAAAATAAACTCCCCTTTCGAACTCTGTGGTATCAGATTGAGCCAATTTTGGCTTATTACAAAGTCGGCAATTATGAAAAAGTTATTGCTATAACAGATGGGATACTCGAAAACGGTAACAGAGCATATTCGGAAGTTTATATTGTTCGTGGTGATATATTTCAACTTCAGGGCAACTCAGAGCTCGCACTGCAAGAATATCAAAAAGCAGTTTATTACAACAAAAATCTAAATGTAGCAAAAGAAAAGCTTGAGATGTTTTAGCCTAGCTTAGTCACACCACTAATTTTCATTGTTAGTAATATAACTCTGACAAAACTCACTTGTGGACAAACCCGCCACATTCAACAAACGAAAGTCTTGAATTAAGGGATAGCGTTCATAACCATATTGATTACATAAGGGATCGTTTATTAAAAAATACTTCGCACCCGCATCGTCGATGTTGGGAATAATTGCCAAAGGCTTGGGCATTGTACAGTGCAAATTTACATCAACAATATAAACAGTATTTGGCGAATAATCTTTTGGACATTCATTAACAATTGATAAGTTGTTAATGGTATAAGTTTTATTTTCCAGTAAATTGTTCGCCTTTTGTATGTCGTCTATTTTTTGATATAACTCGCTGAAAAATAAAAAGCGGTAAAAGGTGTAATGAAATGATGGCGCCACCCAAACGACCCTTTCCTGCGGATAATGTTTCTCCATATCTGTAATATACCGAGTCGCCAGCCTATCTTGGAAAAACCACGCGGAATTGTAAACAATGGGCATACGAAAATAATACTGAAAGGAAAAGCGTGCGAACAGAAATAAATACACCACACAAAGCCCAACCACGACTGCCACTTTATATTTAATATTTTTCATCTGATACAAAATAAAATAAAGACCGAACGCAATAACAATTAAAAGAACCGGAATAAGAATGACCGGCCGCATGGAATACGTGCTATTGTCTATTTCCAAAAAGTTAGGGACAAGTGTTGTTACGGCCAAAAGGCCCACGATAACAAGCTTCTTAGTATGCTTTTTTGCAAGATAAGCTAGCCCCACCGCCAACAGTAATAGATCAATCATATAAAGTGGACCATGCTCCGGAATTGACAGGTGCCCACTCGGTTCAGGCATGCCGTTGACGAAAAGAAAATTTGCAGAAACTCCACCAAGTGCATTTTTAATTCTCGTATCTAAATTCTCGACAGCTTTATTCTCAACCAAGTTCACAAAAGGCGCTTTGATCGCGTGCGTCCTTTTATCATCCACAATTGGTGCCAGACTCGTATTCTTCAGTTCCTGTATTCGTCTGCCGGAGAAATCATTTCGAAGTACTGCAAAGTAACCTGCGATAAATAAAGCCACAATAAGATTAAAAACAATTAGCGGCTTGAAAGACGCTTTTTTGGCAAACCAGATGGAATATAAAACCAAAACCAAAGTAATCGGCAAAAGTAATGTCTTTGCAGCAAAGTAGCTTAAAAATCCCGCGAAAAACAAAGGCAGGCTATATAGAACTTTCCAATCCTTGCGCGAAACGTAGACGTATATTCCCCACAAGTAAAAAAAACAACTCAAAATTCCCTCGTAGCCTGCTCTACCGAAATGGATTAGCCAGGGGTTTATAACAGAAAGCGCAAAAGCAATATTTGCAACTCGGCGATTAAAAAGCAGTTTCGCAAGCAGGTAAATAAAAACACTTACACCAACACTTGCTAATGCAAACGGCAATCTTGCGGTGGTATTTGAAAAGCCAACGAGCCGATAAACTAAAGAGAGTAAGAATGAACTTATCTCACTGTGAACTCCGCCGATGTAATTACCGGTCGGCTGACCCACCACCCCAGTTACCACTCCGGGAATACTTTTCCCTGTCACAGCAATCGATTGGCCGTTTAAGATAATATTTGCCTCGTCATTAGCAAGTCCTGGCGGGACAACGTCCAAATGAGTTGTGCGTAAAAACAATCCAAAAACGAGAAGGATTACTAACAATATTGCTTGCTCGTTAAAGTTCTTTTTGGCTTTTTCCAAAAAATTATTAATTGTTAATTTCTTGCTCACACCAAAAGTATAATGGTTTAAGAAGCTTTGTTGAAGTTAAATCACAATACTTAGTGCTTTTTGTGGGCTAAAGTAAGCTGAGCAAAGGTTCCTGTAGGGCTTTTAGGGCTAATTAATTTATCAGTATCGTTCATTTTTTTGGCCTCGGCTAACGAAAACCAACCATAATCTACAAGTTCTTCATTAAGCTTAACTTTATATTCTGATTGCTCGCCTTCTAGGTTAATAAGAAAAATTAAGCCCAAGCGTACAGGTGAAGCATCATTTTTTTTCCAAGAATAACTTTGCAAAAAGACGGGGTGCTGGTTAATAGTTAGACCCGCTTCTTCAAAAACCTCCCGCGCGATAGCTTTTTCTACAGTTTCGCCCAATTCAATTTTTCCACCCAAATTCTGCCACTTGCAGGGAAAAATATCATCATATTCATCTCTCCTAAAAAGCAAAAATTTTCTCTGACATTTTAAGACAACTATAACTGAAGTGATCTGCAAGGGTTGCATGCGTCATATTTTATACCAACTGGAATTCGTGTTGTATAATTAAAACGCACTTACGCTCATGAAGTTAACACAAAATGGTACAGTTTTTGCGCGTATACTTCTTGCTTCTGCCATTTTTTCTATATTATCAATTACTTTTGGTTTCTTTCCATTTCTGGGCTTGAGCATTTCACTCATCTTTCTTATCGTTCTTGCATATAGCATAAAAACGAACAAGACGCCGCTTACCAAAGCTCTTGCAGTTCTTCTTTTGCTGTTATCGGTAAGCTTCACAATAAGGAGTGAACCGTCGGTTCTTTTTCTAAACCTTATAGCTATTTGCTATCTTGGCTCAATTTTCCTAATTACCAACACAAAAGATGATTTCAAAGACACTCTGGCAGTACTTTTTGCTCCGCTTACACTTGTCCTTGGAAGCCTTATTACCCCAAGTGATTACCGTTTGGAGTTTGAAAAACCGTCAAGCAAGGAAGCAAGACAAAAAAGCCTCGTTAACTCAACTTTGATAGGCGTCACAACCATAGTTATATTGGCTATTATTCTGCCACTTCTAGCATCAGCCAATCCCCTTTTCAAGAAAATTCTTACTGATATTTTAACGATTTTTGGCCTGGCGGATGTTAAATTAGGTGAAGCAGTCTTCCAGTGGATTATGAGAGCAGTTTTCTTCGTCTTATTGGCTTTAGTTATACCCCGAATTGCATCCCTTACCAACAACAAAACCCATCGCCAAGCAGCCAACCTCGGTCTGAACATGGCCTTTCCCAAGATAGTTGTTGCAGTTGTTTTAGCTGTCTTTTTTGTAACCCAGCTTAAATTATATTTTGCATCAGCTAATGCTTTAACAAATCTCGGCTACACTTACTCGCGCTACACTAACGAAGTCTTTGCTCAGCTTTCGGCAGTTGCCGCAGTTGTCTTGGCAGTTCTTTATCTTGAAACAGGGAAAACCCGCAACAATAAAATCTTGAGTTTGGTGCTTTCAATCGAAGGTGTATTCCTTACCTTTATGGCCTTCAAAAGCGACTTTGACTATATAGAGGCTTGGGGCTTGACGTACAAACGCCTTTATGGCCTTTTTGTTGCAACCTGGATATTGGGCATATTTATCCTCTATATGCACAAGTTTATAAAAAAGCGGGCAAGATATATTTTCTTCATCCAGTCTTTGTTTTTTACAGGCACAATGCTTATTCTCGTTAATCTAGTTAACTTTGATTATTTAATTTACCATATGCGAAAACCATCAACCGGCCAAGGTGTCGATTATGAGTATTTATCAAGGCTGAACCCCGACTCGTTGGCCTACAAGGAATTACTTATGAAGATAACGTATAATAATACCACCACTCCGACACCCCAAGAAAAGCAACTTGCATCCGACAATGGCTTAAATGTTTTACTTTACAAAATCGAGAGGTTGCAGGAAAAATATCAGAGTTTAGATATCCGTGAATTTAACCTACTAGAGTATTTACAATACGAACAAATCAAGGAGATAAATACAGTTCCCATTCGGGCCAATTATAAAATTTCTCCTACCCCATTTCGAGGGTCGCTTTAATTTTGGCTAATTAACTCTAGGAGTTGTTGACCTAATCCTCAAATTGCATCTTCTTTGGTTATTATCTATTTTTTACAAGCCCACCAATCACCCTGTGGAAAAAGACCAATTCGCCTTTGTAATAAATTTCTTCGTAACCGCTAAATTCATTGACGTCACCTTCCTGCTTATATGTATACTTCCACTCACCGTCTTGGAAGGTATGCGGACCGCGGAAAGAAGCAAAACCTGGTTCACCGGCAGACATGGCTCTTTTAAGAAAATCGAATGTCTCGCCAGCTAGCTGTTCTTTACCACCAACCATCCCACCGCCGTACATTGAAGTCCAAACTGGCACCCCTTTCTTTCTCACAACTTCCATGCCACGTGAGCGGTAATGACCGGTATAGCTGTCACGATAGGTTAAGTCGTTCTCAGAATAAGTCAGTTCAATAAACCCCGGCCGTTCAGGAATTTTTTCCACTTTTCCATCGCCCGCGTATGTTGCCTTGCCGGCTCTATCTACAAAGCCGAATAGTTCTTTATCTTTTTGGTTCATACTTTAGTATAACAACCAAACATATCCCGAACAATAGGTAACGTGATAAAATAAAAAATGATTACTTTCAAGGACTATTCTTCGTATTTGCAAGATAACCCCAAGGGTTATTGGTTTAAAAGAAAGTTGTATGGCTGGGGGTGGACGCCAGTAACGTGGCAGGGGTGGTTGGTAGTCTTAGGGTTGATGCTTATCATCATCTGGACAGCCCACAGGCTTGTTGCAAGCAATAATCCCTTCGAGTATTTAGTAACTCTCATTTTTGCAGTTCTCGGAGTCATTGTTATCGGCTACTGGAAGGGCGAATCTCCCCGCTGGCAATGGGGGTTGAAAAATAAAAAGACAGCACAAGGGTCGTCTGAAAAACGACTCGAAAAGAAAAGCTAATCGCTCTTATGAATTCTTCCAAAGATTAGGCAATTTATCCAAGTACAATGCGGTACTAAACCAGAGCCAGTTTGCATCGTAATAACCCAATGAGTCGTTTTCGTTATTGCCATAAACAAATTGAGAGTATTCCTTATCAAAAACCACTTGCGCCAGTTTCGGGTTAGTTATTAAAAATACAGAAAGTGGTCCACTAATTGTTGATTTTGATGAATAATCTGTTAACGGCTTTCCGCTAAGCGCATAAATTGCGTCAAAACCGTTATCACTCCCCCATTGCTGAGTGAAAAATGGTTCAGCAGTCTTTAAATAAGCGAAGGCATCGGTACTCGAAAACCAATAGTAATCTAATGCAACTCTCCAAAAAGACCTGAATGCATCATATCCATAATCATCCGGGTTCCCTGTTACGATGTCTTT
>CAYTOP010000043.1:3358-10659 GCA_964439585.1 uncultured Gammaproteobacteria bacterium | reverse complement strand
AAAGAATTGGCGCAAATAGATAAATCTGCAGTTGACGCTGTTCAACTTTATCCATCTTATCCTGATCCCAATACAACTCCAAGTTTTTTAGGTCAGAACCACGCTTATTCGGTTGTCTTTAGGGGCAATGGCGAAGCTGTGGTTAGTTTGAAAGTGACCTTGACCAACAAAGGCTCAGATGATTTGAAAGAAATTAACCTTCGATTGCCAAATATCAATCCAACCGACATTTCCGTTTACCAAATGCTTAGAACTTCGTCATGTTCGCGATATAAATATCAAGAGTACGATGCGGCTAGTAAAACCTACATCCAACTGAATCCACCGGTGTGTGAGCAATACCAGCCGATTGATTATTACTCGGGTTATGGCAGTTATAAATATCAAAAAGCTGATAGCGACTTTACAGGCGATACATTAACTATTGCTTTGCCAGTGCCCATTACAGCTAACTCTTCGGGCAGCTACTTTGTGTATTTTAGAGCCTTCGGGTTTGCCAAAAAGAATGTTTTTGGTGCCTATGATTTTGATTTTGAGAGTTTGAAAACTGAAGATGAGATCGCTAATTTGTCAGTTGGTATTAGTACTGATTCCGATTTTGTTTTAAAAAATGCACAAGGCAGTGTGAACTACCGAGTTGAAGCGCCAAATTTCGCTGCTGTTGGTGGTACGGTGGCTCTTGGTGTACCAGCAGCAAGCACTCAAATGGATAGTTATGTTGCCCAAATTGGTCGCGGGACCATTTCAAAATCAGCCTCAAATTTGTCTGTTTTGGAGTCATACTCTGTTTCAGGTTCCTATGCCAAATCAAGACTGCAGCTTTATGCAAAGCAACTTATAACCATAGCTTTGATTATTGTTGTAGTTGCTGTACTCATTATTGCATTACTTAAAGTTATGTTACGCAAGTTTAGCAAGAAAAAGATAAACGCTGATGAAGGTGTGGATACCAAAGACCAGGAGCAGGCGATGCCTTCCAAAACAAGGAATTTATTGGTGAGTTTGGGCTTGAGCTTCGCATCATCTCTTTTTATGGCGATTTATACAGGCTTACTTATCTTCGCATCCACTAATTTGTCGAGACTGCTTGGCTATCAATACGAGATGTTTTTTGTGCTTTTTATAGTTGTGATTTCCTTTTGCGTTTACTCGGTTTTACTATTCGGACCAGCCCTCTATGTGGGTGCAAAACGCGGAGTAGGTTGGGGCATGGCTACGATTTTAATGACAATTTTCTGGTTGGTAATTTACCTTGGCGTGGGCCTTCTTGTGGTTTATCTTCTAAACCCTATTAGACCCATTCCTACACCTTACCCTGTATATTAGTAGATTTCGGTTATCCCTTTGAGTAAATCAGCGTATGTATATCTTATAGTATATTTTGTTATCTTTTGGGAGTATAATATTCTTGTTTAGTTTGGAATTGTTGGTCGTGTAGGTTGAAGCTCGCCATCGTTTTTTAAAGATTAAAAATAAATTAGTTTTGCCTCTTTTCGAGGCTTTTTATTTTTAAAATATGTTTAACGAACAGAAGAAACAGTTAGAAATAGTCAGTTATCAAGATCCACGAGTTTTTGCGCAAGAATGTGTCGAACTACTGGAAAGGCATCATCAAGCCTCTGCAGCTCACACCTTACGGGTTGTGGAAATATCAGCTTTGGCTGGCTTAAGTTTGGGTTTGAGCAAAGAAAATACAGACTTTCTAATTTATGAGGCATCAGTGCATGATGTAGGTAAGCGTGATGTGGATGCAAGATTACTTTCTCTTCATAATCCTACTCCCCAGCAGATAGCTACTATTCGAGATGGCCATATAAAAGGTACAAGGGAGAGGCTTAAAAATTCAAACTTAGAACCAAGTTTGAAAGCCGTAATATTGGAAGATGTAATGCAACACCACGAAGACATCCTATTTTTTGGAAATGTAAAGACTCCTTATCCAAGGAATTGCGAAAACGTAAGTAGTTATGATGGTCCAGAGCGGCGCAAAGAAACTTCGGAACCCAGCGAACGTGCTAAGATTTTATTTTTTGCTGACAAGTTAGATAGGTCAATGTCTGGATTTAACAATGTTGACGGTAAGGAACCTAACTTGGAAAATTTGGGAAACAGGGTTAGAAAATACCTGGGTGATGGAGCTATGAGTGCAGAAGATGAGAAGTTGCTAGATGTATGTGTTGATGCATGTTCCAAATTATACTCCAACCGACTTCTTATAAGTAAGTAAATGATTGCTCGTAATTTTAGCATTCGCCTGCGTGTTTAAACTTTTTGGATGTTACGCGACTTAATGCCACTTTGTGACCACTACTTATTGACATTAGATTTTATGAGAATTAAAGTAGTTTTACAAAATTTGGACTGAATGCCTGGAATACAATTGACATATATCTTATAGTAATTTAAAATATACACATGAATGTAATAAAAGTAACATCTAGTTTCTGGTTTTGTTATCTCCTCCTGATTTAGGGAGTGTCATATATTTGCCATATTTGACACCCCTTTTAAAGGAGGCTTTTTATTTATAAGTATGTCCGAACAATTATTTTATAAACCAAAACACGAGGATATTTTGGACTTTTATCCTTACGAAAAGTTATCACAAGCTTTGAGGCGCACACGAGAAGTTTATTCCTCGAAGCAACATGCACAAAATTTTGTTGAGTACTCAAATCGTATCGTTGATGGTATTCATGCAAAAAGTGGCTTGAAGCCTTATGCGGCTTTCGGTTTGGGGTACCCATTTTACTTGCTAAGTCCTGAAATGCCGAATAAGTTTGAATTGAGGACTTATGAAGAGTTTACTGATATAACTCAGCAAAAACTAGATCATCACATCAGCCAGGATGGAAAATATGGTTGGATGTGTACTGGTTGTCAAGAAGCCGGGAACTTGCCTGATTTGAAAACACTGTGCAAGCCATGTAATAGGGTACAATTTAAACCTAGAGACATATTCAAGGCTGTCCCTGATGTGGATATGGTTGTTGTGATGCCAACTACTGACGACAATCTAGCAAGAGTTTCAGCGGCATGTGAATCATTGGGAGTGAGGGTGTCAGACAGCGACATTCGGGGGTCTATCGACTACTTCCTATCTGGAGTTGACACTAACATTCCTGAAAATTATGTTTTAGTTGATTTACATGTAATGAATCAAAATGTCTTCGAAAGTTCTTTGCAGAGTGTAGAGGAGGGGGTTACGAGTATCAAAGCACCCGTTATTAGTTATAGAGGTAAGGGTAACTGGGATTCCACAGAACAACTACCTTTTTGGTTAGATGTAGTTGAAAGTGCTACTCCTCTGGGAGAGAATCTTGATGGTAATAGAAGTATTTTTAGAGCTTTGACAACTTTGGCTACAAATAATTGTGTTGGTGATTTAATGGCAGAATTGCAAAAGCAAAGGGAGGGAGAAAAGGGTGAGAGGATGTACGGAGATCCGTTAGCACGTAATCTAATAGAGAAAAGTTTGCAGTTTAGACTTAATTATGCGAGCGGTGCTTATCAATTTGCGCAATAAGCTTTTTAGTTATTACTGAAAAATTTCCATGTGTTCTAAAGGCGGATGCTGTTTTGTGACCGCCTCCACCGAATTCTTGAGCGATTTTATTTAAATCTACCCTGTCGGTCCTTGCTTTAAGAGAGCAGCTTACGAAATTAGGCTCGGACTCAATTAATACAAAGCAAAAGTCTATTTTTTCTATATTCCTCAAAATTTCAGTTAGCATACCTTTATCAAAGGGCTTGCCCAATTTTTTTTGAGCCGTAAAGTATTTATTGTAGGGAAGTGCTATGTAGGCGTAGTTTTTTCTAACTGTCAAATACTGCATACAAAAGTTTATGGCCACAAGTTCTTCGATTGGCTTAGATCTGAGAAATTCGTATACCAGCAGATTATTGTCTGCCCCAATTGATTGCAGGTAATAAATCAAAAGAAACACTCGCTTTGGTAAGTTCACATCTTGATAAAATTCTGTATCTGCAAAAATACCCATTAGAATATTTGTTGCAAAATCTTGATTTAACTTTAAATTCAATTTCCTGGATAACCAAAAAAGAACTTCTGTTGTTGATTCGAATTTTGTGTTTGCGATATTTACACTGATCTTATATCCAGGCTGTTTTAGCTTTTCGTGATGATCAATGTTTATAATCGGAATTCCAGATTTCACAATAGTATCGTAGTCTGGAATACGCTTAAGGTCAGCGAGATCCAGGGTTAGAATTACTTTATCCTGTGGATTATTAATGAATTTTTTTATCCGGATTCTCGTATATAACTTTAATTCGTTTAAGCTTTGAATTTTCTTTTTAATAAGTATATTGTTAAAGGCCAACGGGAGTGTTTTTATTCCTAGCTGGTTAAGAAGTAAGCTGCATGATACAAGTGAACCTAGTGCATCAGGGTCTGGGTTGGGGTGGGTGATGAGAAGTGCGTATTTCTTTTGCGAAAGTAACTTCTTAAATTTGACAACCTCTGCAAGCAATGCTTTATGAGCAAAAGCGTACTCATTATCTAGAATAGCTTCTATGGGGTATGAATTAGCCATTTTAATAATGTTAATACTAGAATGAAATTTTAATTGACGGGCTCATGGTGGAGCTAATAAAAGCCCTCTCAATCTGTTTTCGACCTACTGCGTCAAAAATCGCATTTACATTTTCCTCCAACTCTTTTTCGTCTTGACTGACTTTGCCTATGGTCGTGTGAATCAAGGGAGCACTTTTTTCCGTTTTGATGGTCATTGTATTGCCTGAAAACTTCTCTGCATCTTTTGCAGATTTAATGAGTGTGCCGTTTTTCGGATTTGGCATAAGACCTTTTGGTCCCAAAAGCCGTGCAAAAGGAACCAATTTTGGCATCATATCGGCTGTTGCTAGTAACACATCAAAATCTACTTTCCCGGATTTTAGTTTGTCTAAAGTTTTGGCATCTGCAACTTCAATTCTTTTAGCTTTGCCTGCCGAGTGGGGAAGTGCAATGTTGACGCTTAGACCCTCTTTTTTGACTTTTGCATGCAGCTCCACAGTTGAGTCAAACTTGGTGTACGATACACTTTTTAATAATATGATTGCGTCGTTGATTGAATATGCTTTTGACTTATCAATTTTTGTTTTTGCTTCCTGATATTTCTTGCTTCTTATTTTTGGCCCTTTTGACTTTTTGGCTGAAGGCGACTCTGATTCTTCCTCGGTAAGTATAGGTTCAGCTTCAATAGTCTTAATTCTTTGACCGCCTTTGAGACCGGCAATATGAACCTTCTCGGGTTTTCCGCCCAATTGTGCAGCTTTTTCCTGAGCTTCTTTTTGCTTTTTCTTTTGTTCGTACTTGGCTTTGCCCGACAAATCTTCCTCGCCGATGCCAGTTACGAATGCTGTTTTAGTTTTTCCCATTCATACTCCTTTCAGTAGTATTCATAAGAACACGAATTAAGTAGATAATAAACAAATTTAACGAATTCGTTCAATCTGTAACTATCAGTTGAATTTGTGTGCTTATTCCTCCGTCTTAACTCCCATAGACCTAGCTGTGCCGGCAACTACCTTTTTAGCGGCTTCGATGTCTTCAGTATTTAAGTCATCCATTTTATCTTTAGCTATTTTTTCCAGTTGGTCATTTTTAAGAGTTCCAACAATCTCTCGAGGTGTGGTGCCAGAGCCTTTTGGAAGACCCAGCTCCTTTTTTATCATGTCAGCAACTGGAGCTTTTTTTGTCTCAAAAGTAAAACTTCTGTCCTCGTATATGGTAATAACTGCAGGAACAACTTCGCCTTTCATCTTAGCTGTTCTGTCGTTGTAAGCTTTGACGAAATCCATAATGGCAACTCCGTGCTGACCCAATGCCGGACCAAGCGGAGGAGCCGGTGTTGCTTCGCCTGCTTTTAGATTTACTTTGATGACCGTCTTTATTTTTTTAGCCATGACTTATTAATTAGAATTTAGTAATTAGAGAATTTATTAAAAAATTAGAAATTGTAAATTTGTAATTCCGCCAGGAGGAAATGGTATGAAGAAAGTATATGCTTTATTCGATACCGAGTTTTTTAAACCCTTGCCCTGGCGGGCATGTATCTCCCTCAAATTAATGAGGTAACAATATTATATACTAATCAAAGAGCTTTGCAAACTGAATTATAGCCGGTGATTAAGCTTGTAGTAAACCCGAAGCGTTGAGTGGGCAAACTTCGCAGTATGTGATGCTTGCTCTAGTTTCGTTTGCGGCCTTTTCATATTCGGCAGCCTTTTCGTATTCACCTTGTTTAGCTGCTTCGGTAGCCAAACTGCTTTGATAATCAGCCCAAGAGTTTTTATTAACTGCTGAGCATTTTCCATTGAGGGTATCTTTGCAATAGGGATATACTTTCTCGGCCATAATTAAACTTTTGTAATTTGAAGCAGATCTAATTCCACTGGAGTTTCGCGGCCAAAGATTGATACAAGGACTTTTACTTTGCCTTTTTCTTCATCAATATCATCAATTGTTCCCAAGAAATCGGAAAAAGGACCATCAGTAATTTTGATGGCTTCACCAGTGGTAAATCGTGTTTTAAACCTTTTTGCCGGAGTAGAAACGAATTTTTGGATATTGCTAACTTCTGCTTCTGACAAAGGAGTAGGAGTTTTGCCTGCGCCTACAAAGCCAGTTATCCCTGGAGTTGTTCGGATGGCGAGCCAGGTTGGATCATCCATTACAAGTTTAATTATCATATAACCTGGGAAAATCTTTTCCTTTACGGTTGCTTTTTTTCCACTTCGAATTACAACTCTGTCTTGGGTGGGGACTAGTACTTCGAAAACTTTGTTCTCAAGCCCCATTGTTTCGACACGTTGTCTTAAAGTTTCTGCAACTCTAGCTTCGTGGCCTGAAGAAGTGTGAACCACGTACCATTTTGCCTCCTCAGGAGCGTTTTCGTTAATGATAATATGGCCTGGAATTTTTTTCTTGCCAGTGCCGCGCTCATCAACTGCTGTTTGAGTTTTTGCTTTGTCGTCCATTTTTACTGATATCCAACAAATGCCGCTAAGAGTTTTGTAAAGATGTAGTCAAGACCTCCGACGTACAATCCAACTGCACCAGAAATTATAAAAACTATTGATGTAAGTTTTATAACCTCTTCCTTTTTTGGCCATACAACTTTTGATAGTTCTAGCCTAACATCTTTGAGATAACTAATAGCAGCCTTCACGAGTTGAAATTGTATCACAAATCATAGTATTTCTACAATATTAGGTAAGGTTAAGGGTGTCGACTCGGATAATATATAATCTTAACTATGCTATTACCAGATTTGAGT
>CAYTOP010000043.1:1167-3348 GCA_964439585.1 uncultured Gammaproteobacteria bacterium | reverse complement strand
GAGAAAGAGATATGGCAACGGGGTTTTAATTTTGTAGGTGGAGTGGACGAAGTGGGTAGAGGATGCTTTGCCGGGCCGGTGGTCACGGGGTGTGTGGTATTTCCAAAGGAAATAAAGGTTACCAACGGAGTATATATAAATGACTCAAAGAAACTCACTACGAAGCTACGGTATGATGCCGCTATCTGGATTAAAAATAATGCAATTTCTTGGGGGGTGGGGGTGGGAAGTGTGGCGGAAATTAATAACCGCGGAATAGTAGCAGTAACATCTTCGGCTTTTCGTCGGGCTATTCAGAATGCTAATAAGCGAACACAAACTAGAATAGATTACTTACTCATTGACGCTTTTTATATCCGTAATATTAATGGTTTACGTATGCCAATAAAAACCGCAAGGAAGAACGGAAATCGTAACGACGGGAATGCACGGCAATTGGCTGTTGTAAAAGGTGACCAAAAGATCTTGAGTGTTGCTGCCGCAAGTATTATCGCAAAAGTGTATCGCGACAGTTTGATGGAAAGTATTGGAATGCGTTCTTTTTACAAAAAATATGGTTGGGAAAAGAATAAGGGTTATGGAACAAAACGCCATAGAGACGCAATACTACGATATGGAGTAACTAGATACCACAGAAAAAAATTCGTTTCCACCTTTTTGGCAAAAAACCAAAACTAATGATTTCTTTTTTTGTCTATCTCAATTTGATGTTTTATCCGAGACTTTTTCTCTTTTCTTTTTTCTGCCTCGGTCTTGTGACGTTGCCTGTCACGCACTTCCTGAAGTATCCCAGAGTAAAGTACTTGCTTCTTGAAACGCATTATAAGTTTGTCGTCTGATTCCCCTTTTTGTTTTTTGACGATGACCATAATAAATCGCCCCCTCCCTTAAGGATGCTGTTAAAGTGAATTCAGTCATACCTGAATTGAGCTTTATAACGTGCATCATATCATCACCTAAATTGTATTTTAGCAGATAACTTCAACTAAATCACTTTCAAAAATCAATATCCTGTAGTAAAATACGACAATGACAGAAAGAAAAATTGGTTTTGTAGAAGAAGCGGCGCTCGTCGGAACACTAGTCCTTGTTGCCGGTGGAGTTGCGTGGGCTATTAGTGGCGGAAAGGAAGGGCGAAGTTCGACTACAACTTTCGATGTTTCTTCTGGTGGAAATGGTACGACAACAACAAAGGTTTATACAAGTGACCTAAATGTTCGTGGTCTTATTGACAATACAGTGAATGATTTGAGAGCAAAGGGATATGACTGCGTTGAGATTCAGTCTGGCGGAACTTTTTATAGTGCAGTAGACGAAGCGTGGATACCTGGTGTTATTGAAGATGGGCCTTATGAACTAGTGCCAGGACAAAGGAGTAGGTTTGAGCCAGGAGTTAATAAAACTGTAAAAGGTATGGGAGATAAAGCACGACTTGTTAATCCTGGTGACTTTGCTTGTATACCTCAGCCGACAGATCCGTAACTAACAGGAATTTATTGGATTTAATTCTTTAAAAATACTTCCTTGCAGTAATTTCTTCGTCAATGTCGACCTCAAAAATGGAACTCATGTACGTATGTTACATGTAACATACGTGAGGTTTAAGTTATGGAGTTTTGAACTAATTCTGATTTTGCTTCAGACTGTTGTAGCTGTTCGGTATGATCACGAAGGTTTTTTAAACCTGATTCTCGAAGAGCATCTTTTGGTAGGCGGACGAATTGACCTTCTTTATTGGGAGTTGGGATTATGTAAAATGTCTCTCCAGATACATTAGTCCCGAGATTTTTACCACCCTGGTGAATTTCTGCCATAAGGCATTCTAACAGTTGCAGCTTAATAATTCAAAAGTAAATTCCCGACGGGTGCAAGTTGAAAACATCAAATTTCGTTTTTTAGGGTTGACAGGGAGGCTAACAATCTATTAAAATACCTTACTTCCAATTAATTTTCCGATGGATATTCACATTGGGGAGCTTATTGGTCTTAAGGATGTGAAGATATGAGCGAAATAGATAAAATATTAGGTTTACCTGGAGAAAATGTTCATTCATTCGCTCCTACTTTTGCTGATCCTAAACCGGGAGAAGATAGTGGTAATGGCGGTGGAGGCGATGGACAAGGAAAGAAGGACCTTTTTGAGGGACGTTTGGATCCGGATCATCCTCAGGCTAAAGCTTG
>CAYTOP010000043.1:579-1157 GCA_964439585.1 uncultured Gammaproteobacteria bacterium | reverse complement strand
AAATATGGCACCAGGAGCATTGTTGGCTGGTATGGGTTTGGTTTTGGAAGCGCCTAAGGGTAAGTCTGAAGGTGATGCCAAGAAAAAATCCACTCGTGATGAAGCTAGAGGGCTTTTTCTTGATGCTGGAACTGATCCGATAGATCTTTTTGATGCTTCCACTCCAAGTGGCGTGCAATATGTTGGTAAAGAAAAATACGATGATATTGTGCTAATTGAAGTAGAAGGTGATCAATAAGCAAGGGTGCTTCAGGTTTTTGTTCGTAAATTGCTAATTATACTTAACCACTAGCTGTGGCGTATTGCCTGTTCCTTCGGAATTGTCGGCTGACTCAAAGTATACAAAGTCACCAGTTACATCTCCTCCTGTGGTTTCAGTTACGAAATGGAGTCTGTATTGGCTTCGTGAGCGGGCTGCGTCGATATCGTCTTTAACCTCAGCTGTTACATCAACTTCTTTCCATTCTTTTTTCCATTCCTCTAAATATTTTATATCGTTTGAGGATGGTGCGTTATCACACGGGTCTATTTTTACTAAAGATGGCATTACGACAGAATCACCTATCAACAAGGCCTCA
>CAYTOP010000043.1:0-569 GCA_964439585.1 uncultured Gammaproteobacteria bacterium | reverse complement strand
CGAGTAGTCGGACGATTCGAGTGAATCACCATAATTTAGATGATCTACTTTCAAAATGCCACCCGCTGTATACGGGCTTCCGATAACTTTGACTTGGTAAAGCCTTAGGGTAGCCTGGACAATATTGGCTCCACTGGGCAAATTAGCGAGACTAAAACTTACAAAGCCGCGGGTTGTTAAATTAACGTTTCTTCCTGCTCTGATATCTAATCCACTATTTCCACCATTATTACTTGACCGAAAACCATCAAGCGAAGCTTGTGATGTCAACACTTTTGAAACTGGAGCAGAAGTTGGGCTGGGAGTTGCTAGGGGAGTAGGAGTTGCGTTTGTAGTAGGCACTGTTAGAGTAGTAGTGGGTGCAGCATTGTAAGCTGTAGGGGCTGAAAGCACTTGCGGAGTGGGCGAGATTGAGGCTAATTTGGCGCTTTTATCTTGTCTGCCGATAATAAAGGAAATACTGCCAATTGCAAAAAGAACTAAAACTACCAAAAAGCCATATACTATTTTTTTGCCTGCTGAATTTTCGTTATCAGAAGGTCTGTGAGGCGGTGGCGGGTCTTGAGCGG
>CAYTOP010000042.1:0-10784 GCA_964439585.1 uncultured Gammaproteobacteria bacterium | reverse complement strand
CATTCAGAAAAAGAATGAATATATGAAGGCAGCAGTTGACCATAGTAATCATGGCCAGTTTTAAGTAAGGAATAGGCGTGATACCCAACATCCATTTCATCTCCAAATAGAGCTGGTGGTACTTTTGACAAGCCGACAACCCTTAAAACTGTTGCCAGAAAAAGTATTGCGAATAACCAAAATTTGTATGACTTTACCGTTTTTCTCCAAACCATAATATCCCCCCAAGAAGTATTAGCCAAACTATGAAAAAGCTCAAGTTATTAATTAGAGCACTCATCCAAAAAGTGGACATTCTGGAAAGCGATCCAGCAAAACTTGATGATCGATAATACGTACGATATGAAGGATTTCCGCTGCTATCGACATATATGCTTACTGGATATGAGTAGTTGTCAGAGGTAAGAGTTACTATATATTTAGCACCATTGGAATTGATAACCGGATCAAACTGGAACCTTAGATCACTTGGGTCTCCAATATTTCGCCCCGAAAACGGTACTTCTCGAATAACGTTTTCATCCTGGCTAAGCGTTAAATCGAAATCATTTGTATTGCCCAGTCCAGGGTTTTTGAAAGTTAGGATTAAAATATTTAGCTTGTCATTTTGAGGTTCTAACTCAAACTTATAAGCTGAATCCAGTTGAACAAAATGATTGCCAAAATTAGTAGAATCCAACCGATTTTTAACTATAACTGTACTAAGAAATAGGCTACCAAACAAAAAGGTAATGACTACAAAGACCGCTAGCTTTATATTTACGCTCATATGTTTTTGTCTGAAAGCACTTTATATGACAACCAAAAAACACCGGAAGCTAATGCAGAATGAAAAAGACTTTGTATTATTAATGACTCGAAAAATTTTTGTACAATAGCCGAGGGAGTTGATAAAAACAAAACTCCGGAATCAATTGGACTGACAAGGCCTAGGCTTAAAAAGAGGTCGTTGTACAATACCACCGTCGCCAAAAAACCGATAAAAAAAAGAAATCCTAATAGCCATTTTTGATCTGTTGAAAGACTTTGCATTTTAATGAGTAAAAACAAGAAAAAAGGGAGATACCACATTCCCCACTGGGGATGAAAGTGGGTAAGAACCACAACTAAACTCGTCACAACGAAAAAGTAACCGATTAATTTACCTTTGCTGGAAACAGATTTTAAAAAAGCTATAAAAACCAAAATAATAAGAAGTGGCACCAACACCAAAGTCTCCCCATAACCGATATTTACTCCTGTTAACAATAATCTTTGACTCAAACCTGATGTTAGTGTGTCGCTATAAAACGCAGGCGTAGTTAAATATGGAACCACAAAGACCAGGTAACTTCCCATAGCAATGAGCAAAAGCTTCAGTCTTTTTTGCCAACTTTTTTCTACACCAAATGCTAAAAATGGTATCAGTAGTAGAGGGTATGTCTTTATCGCAGCACCCAGACCAAGTAATGCGGCAGACAAAGTTGGTTTTTTGTGAGCAAACTCAATGGCAACAATTGTAAGAAAAACAGCAACAACGTCAATCTGACCCATAAGTGCAACAACATATAAACTTATCGGGTTGAAAAACCACAAGAGCAAAAAGTTTCTTTGTTTTTTTGTTTCAACAAACCATCGGGACAAATAAAAACCCGACATAAAGTGAAACAAGATGAATGGTAATTTGAGTGCAAATATATATCTGAAAATGTGGGGTACAGTAACCGCATCGTTTCCCATCGCAAGCCACTGGGTAAATCCAGGCCCGGCAATGAAATTAACGATAGGGAAAAGGACACCCACGAAAAAGTAAGCCAAAGGGGGGTAGACAAACGGACCCAGCAATGCATTTTGTGGATTAGCCTCTAAAAATTGGTATATATTTATTACACCCTTAGTAAGAAACTGTGCCTGATAAAAAATCACTTTAAGATCAGGGTGAAAGAAAAAGGGAGCAAGAAACACATAAGCAAAGGCAGCCAGCGCAACTATTTTTCTATTTGTCATTTTAGTTTCCCTAAGTGATATTTTAAGAGATTTGAGACAAACAAGCCAATTGCTGCAAGCGTTAGCACGTTAACTACAAGCACATTTGACAGCATTGTTTCCACAATACCAATTCTTGGAGACCACCAATTATGGTATAAATTCAAGAAATTAAAAAGCGATAAAAATAAAAATCCATAAAGCATTTTCTTGTCTTTTACGGAAATTAGAAGAAAAAACGGCAAAGCATACTCAAGATAGCGTTCATGCATTCTGGTTAAAAACAAAAAGGATGCAAAACCAGATAAGTATAAAGCGGCTGTGAATATGTAAGCATTTATTTTTTTAGATCTAAAAAGCTTGTAGACTATCACAAACAGCGCTATACCGAAAAGCAAGTATCCCCAAGTCTGATACGATAATACAATGAGTTTAAGTGAGTCGTGAATCTTTCCTAAACCAGTGGTCAAAGACCAAAAGTTAAATGCGTGATCGACAACATAATCTGAGCCGGAACCAGTTTGGATTTTGTTCCAATAAGTTGTAAAGGGGAAAGTAAGTAGGTTGCCCCCAGGGTAAAATGGCAAAAACAACAATACAAAGGTTGTGAGAAATGGAAGGAAACTTTTTATGGAGACATTCCAACCATACTTTTTGAGATACGTTAAACCGTAAACTGGGATAAAAATTATCATCGATTGCTTCGTTAAAAGACTTAAGGCAAAAAACAAAGCACCCTCAAGCGGTTTGTCCAAATACCAAAAAAAATAAAAGGATACTACAGCAAAAAATAGTGGTATAGCCTCAATCTGCCCCCAATAAGCGCTGTTGTAAAAAAAGGCAGGATTAAAAAGAATTAGGGAAGAACCAAGCAAAGCCAAGTTTTCCCTTTTGCCTGGATAGAGTTTTTTACAAAACAAGTATATTGCGTAGGCAAGCGCGATATCAGCTAATATTCCAGGCAATTTTAAAAAGGCGGGTAAAGTATCTTGATCTTCTAAAAATATGATAAAACGCGAAGGAAATATTTTGTACGATAAATTAAGTTTCCATGCCGTTTTGTAAGTCACATCATATAAATAATATCCCGCAGTAAAAAGATAAAGTGGTATAGGTGGATATGTTGGAGTTAATGTCCCATAGCGCGACATAAATTCTCGCTCGTAAATGCCTGATGGGCCCTGGGTTATCATGTCCTTACCCCAGGAAACGTGATTGTTAACATCCCCACTATATGTTTGAATGCTAAGAAAAAGCCTTAAAGCAAGCCCAAGTATTAATAAAATAATAATTCTCTGGTTTGTTTTTAATGTTTTCATAATTCTTGAACTGTAGAAATGTAATCAAGGTCCTTCGTCAAAAAATAAAATGCTGGTTCACCTGACGGATAACTTATCACTTCAGTCAAATGAAGACCCGCTGGCAATTTATCTGAATTAAGAACCAAATTGTCTTTAAACTCACGAGCTGCGGCGATGTATAAAGTGGTACCATCTAGTACCCCAGGAAGTGAGTCTGTTCCCTCCTCACCCATTTGACCAAAATAATATTTATCGAAGTGTTTAAGCTTGCCAAAACCATTTACATCCACATCGGCAAGACCAGCTTGCCATCTGCTTGGTTCAATTGGGTAATAAGCTGCTAAAAAAATGTAGGGCTGATCAAGCGAGTTAGTTATAATAACTTTGTCGAAATCCTTCTCATATTTTTTTATATGAGAAATAACATTCTCATATCCAGAACTAAACGCCCTCTCTGAATACCAGGGATAATGAACGAAATAATTATGTTCATACAAAATAATATTAATGAAAAGGAATATACAATATACACTTAATGCAAATTTCGAATACCTTTTCATAAAACTTGATCCTTCTAAAATACCGAATGCTATTAAAAATCCGAGTACAGGAAGAATGAGTATTAACCTCGTTGCATGAGTACCTCCTATCCTTGTCAATTCAGATGGTAGTGAACCAATTACAAGCCAAAATAAGACTAGCCATTTTATTTTATTATCCTTATATTTCGTAAAGAAAAAGAAACAACCAGCAGCTAATGTTACAAACTCAATTTTATAAAGCTGTCCAACGTCTTGTGGAGATTGCCTCAGATTGGGATCTCCACTTAAAAACAGAAATTGTGTAGAGAATGTCTCCAAATAATTATGTATTATCTCAGCAACCCATATCATATATTTGTTATGGACCATACGCGACTCTAGTTTGGATAATAGCAATCTGTCTGGACCAAGAAATTGTGCATCAACCTGCCTTGCGTAACCGGTATCTGATATCGTAGTCGGATTTGTAAAAATACTTATATAATTGAATCTCGAATTAAACTTCCCAAAAACTGTTAGATACAACAGAGGCAACCATAAAACTAAAATTACAATTAAAGTCTTAGACCAACTATCTTTTAAAATTTTAAATAATTCCGATTTGTACATAACAGCTAAAAAAATAAGTAATATAGGAATAAAAAATTTTGCTGTACTATACACCCAAGGTGTTAATCCAAAAAATAAAAAAGACATACCGATATAGTTCTTGCCAGTGTTAATGCTTCTAAAGAAAAAATACATTCCCAAAAGCAAGAAGAATAGCATTTCTGTGGCCTCAAATGCTATTCTTGAAAACTGTATGTCCCAAGGAGATATTGTTAAAACAGCTCCTGATAATAACGCCATGGTTTTATTGTCGGTCATCTCTTTTATCAATAAATAAAATGCATAAATGCCAAGAACTCCAAAAAAAACAGATGGTAAACGAACTCCGAGTGGTGTTATTCCAAAAAGTGCAACAGTAGGAACAGTTGAATAAATATAAAGCGGTGTGCGATTGTCAGAATAGGATTGGAAAAAGAATGGCCAGCTATTTCCAAAATAATCCTTGCCAGTTTTTAAAATAGAATAAGCTTGGTAACCAACATCTACTTCATCTGAATAAAGTGAAATCGGAACAGTATTTAATTTCCAAAGACGCAAAATACTCGCAATAATCAAAATCAAAAATAACCAAAGTTTGACTTTTTTTTCAAACATACAAAACCTTATTTAAAAAATTTATTCATCTGTCTCCTGCTCCAAATCACAAATGTAATTAGGGAATGCATAATAATGCCATGATAAAGCTTGCTTGATGGTATTAGGCGCCTCCATTGGTTTTCTTCATCTGCCATACCTTGTCCACTTGCACCATGAACGTGAACCACTTCAGCACTTGGTATAAAATATACCCTTAAGCCTGAGGATAGTAGCCTACGGCAATAGTCATGATCTTCGTAATACATAAAATATCGTTCATCCAAAAAGCCTACCTTTTTTAAAGCCTGTGGCGATATAAGGAAAGCTGCCATTACTGCAGACTCTACTATAATTGGTACATTGGTTTTAGGAGAATATTTGTCTAGCAATTTTTTTTTGCTAAACCAATATTGTGCAATTGCGCGAGAAAGCGTAGGTAAACGGAACACAGAGCCTTGTAATGATCCGTCAATATTCAACAACTTAGGAACAATAACTCCAGCATCGGTCTTTGATTTAGCAAATTCAACAAGTTTATCGATCGCATTTTTCTTGACAACCGTATCGGAATTCAAAAGCAATACATATTCTCCCCTAGCTTCCTTGATCCCTTGATTGTTAGCCTTGGCAAAACCTAAATTAGACTTGTTAGCAATAAGTTTAATAACACCTTTGTTAGCTAGCTTTTTTAGGCTTGCTACCGTCCCATCATCGGAACCGTTGTCCACCACAACAAGCTCAATCCTAAGGATCGAGCTTTTCTGTATAGACCCAATGCAATCTAATGTTAGCTTTTTGGTGTTGAAACTAACAATAACAACCGAAACATCACTCATTTAGTTAAACTACGCAAAGATGGCCTCGTCTGAAACTTTGCTTTCTTTCTTTTCTAATCTCCTTGCCTTTTTGATATTTCTCCACTTTACGAGAGCCATAATAATTATAACAATATAACCAGGATGCTTGGTCAATCTGGCCAAAAGTCCAGCAAGATGCTTTTTGAATAAATTATTTGAGGTGAGATTTTTCCAAATAAAGATGAGTTGATTTCTTTCTTGAATCCGTTGGCGATATTTTACCGATATTTTAGAAACAGTCGACTCATGATTATGAACAACTTTCGCTTTCGGATCCCACAAAATCTTCCAGCCACGTTTTTGTGCACGATAACTTACATCAACATCTTCCCAATAGAACGGGGACAAGAGCTTCTCATCCATTCCGCCAAGACTAACCCACATATCTCGCCTGAAAACAGCGCTACCACCACTTGCCCAAAACGACTCGGAACTTTTACTTTTTGCTTTTTCTGCAGAATAAACTATAAATCCATTTTCGAAATTTCCCTTAGCTGGACCATATCCTGACTCATTTAATGACACAGCAAAAACTTGAGGATCTTTAAAATGTTTAGAAACATGAACCAAAAAGTCTGGATTTACAGAAACGTCATTATTTAAAAGAACTACAAATTTTGATTTAGAACTACGCACGCCAGTATTAGTCGCCGATATAAAACCACGATTAATCTTGTGTTTTACTAGTTTGATAAACAGGAAAGAAGATTTAATAAACTCACAGCTATCATCAGTCGAACCATCATCGACCACAATAACTTCATAAATGCAATTCTTTTTGTTTTCGTAAGCTTTAGCAACAGTCGGCAGATTACGTTCAAGAAGTCTTTTACCGTTAAAGTTGGTGATAACTATAGAAAACTCAGCTGAAGTGCTTTTGGCCATATCATTTTTTCCTAACTCTCACCGCATGAAGCATACCAAGTAGGAACTTCTTACTCACTTCTACTTCAAAACCAACCTTTTTTGAAACTTCTACCAAATAGTCGTTGCGGTAGGTTTGGATATGCGTATGCTTCCATATTCTTCCACGGTAAAAACTCCACAAAAACCAAACGAGCTTAAACAAACCGCTATCGCTTGGTACCAAAAAAATTGCATAACCTCCCTTTTTTAATACTCTTTTTATCTCCCTAAGTACCTGATCCGGTTTAAAAACATGCTCCAACATCTCAAGAGCAAAGGCAGCATCAAAAGTTCCTGTTGCAAACGGTAGATCGTGAGCATCAGTCACCATAAACCTGATTTTCTTATTGCGTTTCCAATGTCTTTTTGCCCAGGCAATCGAAGAGTGTAAAACATCGACTGCAACAACTTTACTAGCATGTGTATTATTTAATACAACTTTAGTAAACATACCATCGGCACACCCAACATCCAAAACATCTCCACCCTCAACAGGAAGTATTAATTTCTTAATCTCTTCAAATCTCCTTTTATGCCAATACCGTTGGAATATGTTTTCTCTTATAGATGTGTAATACCAACCATCAGGAACGTTTTCATGAAGGTGCTCAGCTTCCTCGTGCATTGAATGTTTAGCCATAATCTTTTTACCTTGTAATTTCTGACTTATTTTGTTTAGTATAGTTTAAGTAGCACTCTCTGCCAACAACCTTTGTCCCGATAAGTATTATAACTAGTATGGTTAAAGCACCTAAACCAATTTTTAAGCCATTAAAAAATGAGTCCGGATGATATTTAAATTCTACAGTATGTTTTCCGGCCGGTATTAAAATAGCCCTGAAAGCATAATCTGCCCTATATATCTTAGTTTTATATTCATCAATAAACGCCTCCCAACCTGGATAATCCAGATCCGAGACAAATAAAAAGCCTTCTTGAGAAGTATCTACTTCGAGAGAACTGGCTGTTTCTTTGTATGTTATAAACTTAACTGATCCGCTCGCTATTTTATTTTGTTGCTTAATCCCAGGATCTTCTTCCAATACAATTTTGTCTTCAATCCGATAATCTTTTTTGAGCAGATTGTCTAACGTAATTTTATCGTCCGAAATAACCTGCCAATCATAAACCATGTATGCTCGCGGCAAGACATTAGTGTTTTCTAAAACGACAACTGTTTTGTCTTCGAATACGGTCTTGTATCTATTATTTTTGTATTCTTCGGGAATCTGACCTAAGGGGTTTTGGTTGTGATTTAAATCACTTTTCGTTACTAATACGAACTTCGTATTAAGTAGGTTCATCAAGTGCGATCGCGGGTTATCCACAAAGCCATACCTTCCGGCTGTTGTTGCTCGACTGTCAGAACTGCTCATCGACGCTAAAAATTGCGCAATTCTTTGCGAATATACCGCATCATATCCTTCGGGGGATTCAAGACCGTAAACCATTCGCATGTTCATCGGGATCACGTTTGCACCCGTAACTCTTACGGGCTGAGGCTGATCTACCAGAAAATCCAAGACCGGCGTACTTGGATACATCAAGTTTTTTGATGAAAACGGCATATATTTCCAACCAAATCGAAAAAGTTCAAAAATCGATAAACAGACCAACAAAACCGTTCCTAATTTTTTAAACATCTTCAACCTTGCAATCATAACCAATATCACACTCGAGGCAAAAAGTATAAAAAGAGGGAAAATAAGGTTTCTGATACCAACCATATATTTATTCATCCCTAAAGCTAAAATGTCAGTAGGATTATTCCTGGTAACGCTAAATAAATAAAGTGTTGACAACATATATGCCGATAATATGAACCAGGGAAGAAAGAGACCTGCTGTTATCCGAAACTTTTGTCCGCGTAGTAACTTATCAAGGCCATATGCAGCCATGATACTTATAGAAAAATTCCATAAAACCAACGCCCTATGTGCCGCTGCCGCTTTAAGTCCTATGAACCCGCCGTTCCATATCCAATACGAAAGCGGTGTCGGCAGAGCAAGAACTAAAGTAACTATAGACAAAGTTGCAGCAAAGTACACATTTTTATTATTCAACACATTAGTAAGAGCTACGCCGGCTAAGATAATTGCAATGATACCAACAAATCCGACATTAGAAGTATAGTCTTGTGGTCCCCAGTAATTCCCTGTTGCATGATTGCCAAAATAATCAGGAGCAATAAAAGTTATTATTTTAACAAATGGTAGGAACACCCAATCATACGGATTTAATTCAACCGATCTTTGAGAAAGTTTTAATAGTTCCGCACCGGGTAATATTTGCGGGGCCGCCAAGGAAATCCCCAGTACACCACAAAATGTGAGAACAAATGTCTTTCTTATCCTTGATTGGGATTTCCATATCCTCAGAAACCAGAACAAAAAGACGGCAATAGCTGAATACAGCGTTACTTGCGGATAGCCTGCATATATTTGTAAAGCAAGAGAGAGTGCAAAAAATAAGCCATATTTGATCTTTTCGGTATCTAAATATTTGTCTAACCACAAAAGCATCATCGGCAAAAAAGCTGCGGTAAGGGTGTGCGCATTCCATTCCGACCAGATTAGATTGAATCCTGCAAATGCATAAATAAAACCGCCTAAAAGCGCAGATAGTTTAGATAATTTCCAGTGGCGTAATAGGGTGTATGTAAAAATAACAACCAAAAAATGTTGAAGTATAACCTGAACCGACCATGCGCGCGTTTCACTTAAGAAAAAATATAGAAAATTAGTAATAGTAAAGGGTGCAGATTGAAAGTTTGCAAGTAAGGGTGTGCCGGTTAAAATATAAGGATTCCATAAGGGTAATTGTCCTGACTTCATAAGACGAATTGCCAAGATCCTCATAGGATAACTGAACGATACGACATCCGTGGTTATTGGATTCTTCACGGGAACACCGACTGCATATCCCCATTTATAATCCAACCAGGGATAATAAGTTCCTACTACAAAATCAGCAGGAATAGCTATTTTTCCTAAGATAAATACTTTCCAGAAGAATAGAACTATTAAAGCAATTATTAGAATTAAAGGCCAAATATTCCTACAAAAGATCCAATACTTCGTTTTCAAATCTGTCATATTCATAGACGCGACTGGCAATCTTGGCCGCCTCCGAAATACCTAGCAATTGTTTTTTGTCTGAAATGATTTTATTAACATCATCTAAAAACTCACTTTTCTTACGCCAAAGAAAACCATTTTTCCCGCTAACGATAATTTCTTTGTGACCACCCGCGTTATATGCAAATGGAATACACCCTGCTGCCATGGCTTCTACTAAAGCAATCCCAAAGTGTTCAACATTTTTGGGAAACTTTTCCTCATCCACACCATAGCCCGCCGCTGTCCAAAAAAGCTTTGCATGACCATATAGATCCACTATTTTAGTGTAATCAGGGCTTTCAATAATCTCGATAGGCCATTTGTTGGTATTTTTTTTCAATTTCTTTACCATATCTTCTGAACCAATCTCAGTTCCCCCAGCCAAAATTAACTTCCAATCAGTGTGTCCAGCTTTTACAAACTTTTTGAAAACCTCTACCAAAATATCTTGATGCTTAGCCTGAGTTAATTGAGAAAATCTCCCTACTGAAAGAATTACATTTTCTTTTCGTTTGGGCTTTATAGTCGCGACATCCACAGGTGGATAGATAACAATGCTATTCACTCCGTATTCGCTATCTATACTTGTCTTTGTAAAAAACGAATTACAAATTATTTTATTGACCCTAAAAAGTTTCATTCGATTCAATAAAGTTTTTCCATTAACATCAATAAATGGAATTTGAAAGTGTAAGAAGTTTTTTCTGGCATGAAGTGTTGGTATGCTACCATCAGACACCCAAAAACAGGCGTCATAACCATCACCTCTTAGCACATCTTTTTTGAAGCTAATATTAGATAATTTTATTCCAAAACGTTTCTCCAGTTTCTCTCTTATTGCCTCAGATTTCCACTGAACATCCACTTGGTATCCCGCGTCAGCCAAAACTTTAGCAAAAGACATAGTAT
>CAYTOP010000041.1:8716-11136 GCA_964439585.1 uncultured Gammaproteobacteria bacterium | reverse complement strand
ATTTAAAGCTATAATCCGTTCCCAACCAAATTTGCCATTTTTTCCCAACATTCAAAGTGTCGCTTATTTCTTAAAGGAGGCGTCCTCTGTCGCAGGCACTCTTACTGTCAAGCCACCACTAAGAACATCAACCAAACTTGAAGGACTTATGTGGTGTTCTTGAGCAATTCTGTAAACCTCTTTGCCCGCCAATGTCGTACCGTCTCAATTGGAAGGCACTTAAATTTGTATTAACCCCCGTTTCTCCATCGGTTTCAAATAAACCAATTCCTCCATACAATGTTAGTATTCTTTCTCCTGACATATATTCTAGTTTATGCTTTGCTCAGAATTTGCATAATGCAAATTCTGAAAGGAGCGAAAGGTAATAAAGCTAAAGTCGCGAGTTTACAAGCGACAAAAACATATACCTATTCGCGACGTGTTGCGAGGATAAGCAAAGCTTGCTACTACGTCTAAAGCAGAGCTTGCGACTATCTCTAAAGCAGAGCTTGGCCCCATACAAACCTCACTACGTTCAATTTGTTGCGGGGCTAGGAGTTGAACCTAGTCTGGAAGATTATGAGCCTTCCGTGCAGCCGTACACTACCCCGCGCGAAGCTCTGACATTATATCAAATAACCCTAACTCTGGCCAATTTAAAAAAATGTTTTGTACCACATCATCCAATACGGGTCAGGAAGAACATCTTCTTCCTGCTCATCTTTAGGTGCAAATTTTCGCAAAGTAGCAACATCCGGCAAAACTATGACTATCTCCCCCTCCTTGGACATATCAAGTTTATCCCGTAATTGTTTTTCTATATACACTTGCGACTGAACAGAGTTGAGCTCCGCGGTCAGGTCTTTGCCTTCCTTTTCTAGATTTATTATTCGCTCCTTTTCCTCTTTAATTTGCATATTAACCTCACGTAGCTTCAGAATATTTTTCACCAAAGATAAAATAAGCAATGCAAAAAGCCCCAAAACAGTCCATTTTGCAAGTTTTGGAGAGCCGGATGTTGTAGGTTTAATTCCCTTGTTAGTGTTTCTTAACATTTTTACAAGCTATATCTCAATTTCATAACTAAAAAATCATCTCATAATATATTGACCTTGTTACTCACTCTATGTTATCATTACAACCGATAGCCTAGAGTAAAGGGCCTTAGGCCCCTTTTTTATAAGGCTTAACTTATACTAAGAATACCACTATTAATAATAAAATGGCTTACGAAACCCTTAATGAGTTACTGCCTAAGTTCATCTCATCACTTGAAGAAAAACATCGTTCTCCTTCGACAATCTTAGCCTATAGAGCTGATCTTGAGCAGCTTGTTGCAAGCCTTAACAAGAAAAACAAGGTTACGATCGATCAGGTTGTAACAAGTGATATTGAATCTTTTCGGGACAATTTATTAAATGATAAATACACTCCGAAATCAGTGTCAAGAAAATTAAATGCTGTGAAAACCTTTTTTAGATGGCTTGTCAGTGAAAAAATTATATCCGATAATCCTGCAGAACAGGTGGCACATCCACATATCGAAGTTGCAATCCCCAAATATCTCTCCCCGCTTGAGTATCGAGCACTAAGAGATGTCGTACGAGACGACGAAAGAATTGCAGCAATTGTTGAGCTAATCCTACAAACCGGCATAAGAATCTCTGAGGTGGCCAACATCAAAATCGAGAATATTAAAGAAGGTGAACTGGAAGTTGACGCATACGCCACACAACCTAAAAGAGTTATCCCTCTAAACTCACAAGCCAAGCAAGCGATTGACAATTACCTACAAACTAGACCTAAAACCAATTCAGAATATCTATTCGTCAGTAAAAACGGCAAACCACTTGCGGTTAGAAACATCAGAGCAGCGATTGACAGATATCTTCAAAGGGCAGACATGCCCCAATATTCAGTCAATGATTTTCGTACAACCTTCATAGTCGAAAACCTAAAAGAAGGTGTCGACTTGGTATTACTTTCACAAATTGTAGGACATAAAAGATTATCTACAACTGAAAGATACCTGGAGCTGGCACAGGTAAAGGATCCGGGCAAAAAACAAAATTTAACAGAATTGTAACTTACTCCAAACCTTCAATTAATTACTCAATTAACAGTTCTCAGTCAAGGATGTCTGTCATTTATTTCGTTATATCGCCGACCGTCTTTTGCATACCCTCTACCCACTTGCTCAGCGTAATTCACCTCTTCTTCTGAGAGCACCTGTATCCCTCTTAGTTTTGTGAATTGTAGAGAAACTTTATCTCTCAAGCTTCCACCCACTTCGTCAACTGCAGCGGCTTTGGCTATGTCTGCAAAGTTTGTTCCTCGGGGGTTTCCCGAGCTCTTCAAAGCAATAAGTCTCTTTCTTGTTTCATCTAACCTATACATCAAATTACCCGCTTGTTCTGCGTCATCTACTATTTCTGGTT
>CAYTOP010000041.1:3504-8706 GCA_964439585.1 uncultured Gammaproteobacteria bacterium | reverse complement strand
AAAGGATCCGGGCAAAAAACAAAATTTGACGGAATTGTAATTCTAAAAAGTGTAGTTCCAAATCAGGTCGAAGGACAAAACCTCAGTAAATGGTGGGCTGAGATGGATTTGAACCATCGACCCCTACTTTATAAGAGTAGTGCTCTAACCGCTGAGCTATCAGCCCTCTAAATTTATTGACATGTCAAACTGCGTTTGTCATAAGAGTATTGTTCTAACCGTTGAACCACAGGTCCAAAATTTTGCTATAAGACACATGCTCTTAGATTTCGGTAGCCGACTTGATCGGACCATAGAGCTACGCATCCAAGTGAGGATATTATATCAAAGCTGACGGTTTAGTATCAAAGAAATTTGAGGATATCGTTTACTGCGAAGTCGCGTTCTTCGTTTTTCTCCACATCAAGTGCTTTCATAAACCATTGCCTTTTGGGATGCCACTTGGTGGAACCGAACCATATTTCTACCGGTTTAACTTCCCTTGTACGAGTTTCCCCTTTCCAATTCTTATACTTAAACTTTAGAATTTGTTCATTTTTCCCCATACTTCATTATTCATAGTACAAAATTCATTCTTCAGAGCTTTGCCCGCCTCGCGATTTCACTCTCGACAAGCCGCACATCCCTGCCATATCTTAATCTACTCATTTCTTTAATTATCTCGGAAACCTTAGGATTCATCTGCTTTTTCCACTCTGCCATATCCTTGGTAATACTCATGGAGAAAGGCGGAACCGGTTCGTTATTAACAATCGTTTTGATGTACACATGATATCTTTCGATATTGAGAAGGTCGTCTTCGCCAAAAACCGGTGTAAACTCGTGAGCAAGATAATTAGCATCCGATACACCTACTCGATAACACATAAGGGTACCAACGTTACCAAATATTGCATTTTTGACATCTTCTTCAATTTGACCAATAAACTGATTTGCAACACAAAGAGCAAGCCTATATTTTCTGGCCTCAGAGAGAATCTGGGCAAAGTCTGGTGTTGCGAAATTTTGAAACTCATCGACGTACAAATAAAAATCACGGCGTTGGTCTTCCGGCACATCTGCCCTACTCATAGCAGCCATTAGAATTCTTGGCACCAAAACTAATCCCAAAAAGCTTGAGTTTTCTTCACCCAATTCACCTTTAGAAAGATTGATAAACAATATTTTTCCCTGATCCATGATGTCCCGAAGAGAAAATGAAGATTGAGATTGACCAATGATATTTCTAATCATGCGGTTTGTAACAAACCGGCCAAATTTAGAAGTGATGTAATCCAACACCTCTGACTTGTGGAAATCTGCAGTTTGCGCTATTTGGTCTGTCCAATAGCGTCTTACTATCGGGTCTGTTACTTTCGGCAACAGTTCTTGAACAAAGCGTGCGTCTGTCAGGACTCTCATCACCTCAACAAAAGTATTGCCCTCCTCACTCATTACAGTAAGCATTGCGTTTCTTACTGCATGTTCAAACCTTGGACCCACAATTCCAGTTTTGTATGGATCAAACAGTTTGTACATCATATTAATTACGGCCGTAGCCGCAAAATGTCTCTGATCCTCTGTCTTTGCTTCTAAAAGGTTTAAGCCTATTGGGCGTTCTGTATCAAACGGATTAAAGTAAATTACGTCCTCCGCCCGCTCAGGTGGAACAAGCTGTAAAAGCTCCTCAACAGCGTCTCCGTGAGGGTCAATAAAACACAATCCTTTTCCAGCTCGCATATCCTGCAGTATCCAATCTTCCAATAATTTCGACTTACCAGTACCAGTTTTCCCAATAAGATACATATGGCGCATCCTGTCCTCTTCTGAAATATAAACTTGTCTGTCAACACCTCGGTAAACACTTTTTCCCAGATAAAGCCCTTCAAGTGGGATTTCAGCAGGAGCTGGCGCAGTTTTTGCATACAACCAGTGAAGATGAGGAGTAGTTATCATCTTATTGGGAAAGTGAAAAATTGTGGCTAATTCCTCTGAATTTAATATCGAAGCGCGATTGCCCCAAATATGAAACATCGGTTGGTAGCGATATATGAAGTCCTCTACAAAACCTCCCTTGCGTCTAATAGTCCGACTCTTGAAACCATTTAGTTCGCCGGAAAATTGTTCAAATGAACTTGCAATGTTAGTTAAGTGAGCCTTTGCCGAGTGCTCATCAGGTGACACTACAACAATTCGAATTGAGGTTTCAAATCCAGGTTTTGAAACCTTATTTTCAACCGCCTCCAAAGTCCTAGCGGCAACTGAAAACTTTGCCTTTTCTGGATCAGATTCCTGTTTTTTAGTTGATGAAATAAAGGCTGATCCGGCTTTTTGCCAACTCCCCTCAACTGGAGATATAAGAACCTGAATCGCAGCCGCTTCACCCCTGCCCATCTTGGCCAAAGCCGAAGTCAAAAGTGACAGTGAGTCTGTTGGCAATTCTCTAAATGTTTTTACCGGATAAAAATCTTCTTTTCGAAGCTGGAAGGCTTTATAAGCCACCTTGCCAGTCTCGGAAAAGATGTTGTACTCCGGCACCTCTTTAACTTCAGCGTCGGCGTATGCTCCGTGGATTTGCTTTTCAATTAAATCTTCGTAATCTTTAGGGGTCCATATGTAAAAGCGAATATCTTCTGACTTAGCAACTATTTCAAACGAAATGGTCGGCTGATACGAATACTTTTGTTTCCAACCTCCCTTTTTAATGGAAAAAAGTGCAGAAAACATTTGCTCCATCGCATCAATTTTGACCTCGTTACTTTTTGGCACTGCAACTTGCAACAAAACGGAATCAATTGAGTCATCTTCGCGTCCTCGCCAGCGCATGAAACCCATCAAGTAGATAAGACCTGCAACAATTAAAAAAATAAAGAAGCCTGAAAAAATTATTGTAAATAAAACTACTCCCAGATCAATCTGCATCCTTTTCCTTTCTCTGAAATACTCGCCAGCCAAAGTGCACTGCTTTCCGGATAAGCCTTAACCAGAAAGCCCCAAACCAAGTTAAAGAGTCGTCTGGGTCACCCTTACTCCAGGCAGTGAGCTGGTTTTGATCGGCGGGGATTACAATCGAGTTACCCTGGTCATCAGTCGGCTGGACTAAAGGCTGACCAGCATCATCAGTAGGCGGCTTTGGAGGAGTATATTGTGTAGTTTGCGCACCAGTCGCACGTTCCACCTCTGGTGGAATATCCATTTGCTCTGGTCTCACTTCTATATCTTTTGGTCCTTCTTCGGGGGTTGGCATATCACTTCATTGTAAATCGTTATTAAAAATTATGGAAATGGCAAAAGTTTTCACCTAATTGTAGCAAAACAACAAAGTTACTTTTTCTTTTTAGTAATCCAAACCACATCGGCAACACCTTCGTCAAAATTTGCCTGCCTTGCTAACATAAAGAAAAAGTCTGACAACCGATTTATATATTTTAAGATCTGTGGTTTGACTGGCTCAATTTTGTTAAGTGCCACCAATGCTCTTTCTGCACGCCTCGTGAGCGAGCGGCAAAACTGCAAATTCGCAGCAGTTACCGACCCGCCGGGAAGTATAAAGTTATTAAGTGGCGGAAGTTCCTTGTCCATTTTATCAATTAACTTTTCAAGTTGAGTGGTTTTGGAAGCAAAAAACCGCAATTTGGAGCCAGCCAGGATTGAGCCAAGTGTAAGTAAATTTCTTTGAATATTATTCAGAGTTTTTTTTAGTTCCTTATTGGCTGATGCAGCAACTGTTACTCCAATGAAGCTATTTAGCTCATCAACCGCCCCAAGTGCATTAATTTTGGTTGAATCTTTTGAAACTCTGATTTTCTTGTTGGCACCTGGCCGAAAAAGCCCCGTCTCCCCCTTATCCCCTGTTTTTGTATACACGACCATAATGGTATTATAATTGCACTTAAATAAAAGTGTAATTCTTTTACATCTGCCACAACAAACTCATGCCTGAAGAAGATAGGGAAACAATATTACTTAGGGGAAAGGAAGTACAAGTTGGGGTCAAATTAATGCTTTTTAATCCTGATGGCAATTTTTTAATTATCAAAAGAAATCCGGAAAAGTATCCCGGGCTGGGTGAAAAATGGGATATCCCGGGTGGTAGAATGTTTCCCAAAGAAGAGACTGTGTGGGATGGCGGAAAAAGAGAGGTTCGCAACGAAACAGGGCTTGAAATCACAGAAAACGAAAAACCAGTGTTCATAGGTAAACAAAAATTTCCGCAAAAACCCGGAGGTCCCGAAGTGACCAGGCTCACATATAAGGCAAGGGCAACAGGAGATGTTAAACTAAGTGACGAGCACACGGAATACAGATGGGTCACTATTGAAGAGGCAAAGCAGATGCAAGATCTTGATCCGTACCTGAAAGTATTACTTGATGAACCAGAAATAGCTAAGTAAGTAATAAAATGGATAAACTAATTTCCTTCGCACAAAAAGGCTTAATATTAGACAAGACAAAAACAAAACTTCTTACCATAAAATACGGAAACGCGAAGTTCACGCCGGAAGTGCTAAATAAACATGTGCTCCCGGGAGGGAAATTGGATTTTGGCGAAGAACCAGATACATCATTTATCCGCGAGGTAAAAGAAGAAACTGGAATCACTATTACTCCTGGCCAACCATTCCATGTTTATACTTGGATTTACAAAAAAGAGGGAGGGTTGCAACAAATTGTCGCACTGGCCAGAATTGGATTTTATTCTCACGGAGTATTATTCAACAAAGAAAGAGTGGAAAAAGAAACCAGTATTGAAAGTCGCCAGTGGATCGAAATAAAAGAGTTGTCAAAACTTGAATTCACAAAAGAAGAAACACCTGTAATCAAGAAATTCCTCGAATACTCAAAGAAAAACCCATTTAGCCTCAAGTAAACAAGCCTTCGTATGTGACTTATTTAGTCTTCTCTAATACTTTAAAAGTGTATTTGTACTTTCCACTTCTTCCAGTCTTCTCGTAAACAACTTTATCAAAGGCGCTATATTTAGGGAAAAGGGTATCGACTTTATGTATACCTGCAACCAAGGTTAGATACAATCTCTTTGTATAGGAAATAGCAGAAGCATATACTCTTCCTCCTCCGATAAAAAATATTTCCCCATTTTGCTCAAGCTTCTTTGCAAGTTTTAGTGCACGCTCAAGAGAATCTACAAAATGCACACCCTCGTAGGAGTCACCGCCTTTGCCAGATATGACTATGTTTTCTCTGCCCGAAAGAGGTTTTCCC
>CAYTOP010000041.1:0-3494 GCA_964439585.1 uncultured Gammaproteobacteria bacterium | reverse complement strand
AAATTTTTCCGGTAAAGATTCGTATGTTTTTCTTCCCATAACAACAACATGTCCCAAAGTTTTTTCCTTAAACCATTTTCTGTCTTCCGAAATATCCCATGGCAATTTGTTCTTATAGCCGATGCCAAGCCCCTCATCCACCGAAGCAATAATACTAATTATGGAGGGTTTACTTCTTTTTTTTGCTTTTTTCATCAAAATAGCCACCCGAAACGGTAAGATCAGCTTGTATTGGAGGATGTGGATTATAGTTGCTTAAGCTTACCTTGTCGGGGTTAAAATCATCAATGGCTTTTACGCTTTTATCGATTGCTACAGTTGGAAAAGGTTTAGGCCTACGTTTAATCTGCTCTTTTGCCTGCTCGATGTGATTTTCATAAATATGAACGTCCCCAAAAGTATGGATAAATTCCCCAGGTTTATTGCCAGTAACTTTGGCAAATATCGCTGTCAGTAAGGCATAACTTGCAATGTTAAATGGAACGCCTAAAAAGATGTCCGCGCTTCGTTGATAGAGCTGTAAATTAACACGCCCATTTTCAACATTTACCTGATACATGTTGTGGCAAATTGGAAACCTAGATGCTTCCTCGGGTTTCGCCATTCTATACAAATACTCGGGGTTCCACGAAGTAACAATTAAATTGTGTGCATCGGGGTCTTCCGTCATTTCACTAACCAACCACCTAACCTGATCAATCGTTCTTTTACCTTTTGTTGGCCAGCTTCGCCAAAGTTCGCCATAAATACGAGGGAGTTCGCCATACTTTTTGGCATAAGTTTTACTTGATTTAATCTTTTCAATAAATTCATCTCTCGTCATATCTGGTTCAATTCCCCTGGCAACCTTTTCCCTGTATAACTTGTACGGATAATCATCCCAAATATGCACTCCGTTATCCACTAAGTATTTAATGTTGGATTGACCAGATAAAAACCAATAAAGCTCAAAGACTACTCCTTTCCACCAAGTACGCTTAGTGGTCAGAAGAGGAAAACCTTGCGAAAGATCAAAACGAAAATGTCTGCCAAATTTACTGTATGTCTTAACTCCCGTACCTTTATCGATCTGCTCTACTCCACTTTCTACTAGTTCTTTCAGAAGGTCTAAATATTGATATTCGGGATGACGTGGTCTTGCCATAAGTCTTTTAGCTAGTCTATACCTGCTTTTCTTTTTTTGTAGCGGAAACGCGACCTCCCTGCCATTGGCCACGATATTTACTTCCACCACCCTCAACTCTTTCAAATTGAATATGACAAAACCTGGCACCAAGTTCAACTTCCAGTGTGCTTCTTCCCAAGTTCGTCATGCCAAATGAAAGCCCGCCAATGTAGCCTGGGTTAACTTGATTGGAAAAAAGCACAACACCCGACCTGTGGAGAGTTGAGCGCATATAAACGTAAGCTACCAAATCTTCCGGGATATTTACGGATTCCAAAGTTTTAACGACATAATAGTCACCCGGCCTAATCAAAACCTTTTCAACCTTCTTTGGATTAAAACATTTATATAGTTTAGTCTCAGGAGTGCTTCGTTCATCAAGCCCTAAAAAACCCTTGCCAACAAGTTTGTAAACTTCTCCAAGCCGGAGATCAAACCCTGCACCCTCGGGGTTAGTCAGCTCGCGTTCTGCCAAACCCTCGACCAATTTTTTACTTTTAACAAGTTTGAGAAGTATATTTGGTCCAATTGGCATATCACATTATATACATGAATTTTAAGAAAAAAAGTGTATATTTAAAATAACTATTTTTTCCATGCGCCAGATTGCAGTACGACTAAAACCGGGAATGGATCTTAGGAAAGAATTGGAAAACTTTGCCTCCAAAAATAAGGTTAAAGCAGGGACTCTTGCATCAATTGTGGGAGGCCTGTCAAAAGCAACTCTCACAAAACCGAGAAAACCTGGCGAAAAACCCAAGCTGATATTGAAAAAAGATTTAGAGATTGTCTCAGGCATGGGAACCTTTTCACCCAATGATCTTCATGTCCACATATCAGTCTCCGACGGTGACGGAAAGGTTTGGGGAGGACACCTTTATTATGACACCATTGTGAGAATAACAACTGAGGTAGTCATTCTGGTATTTGATAATATGACTTTTAAGAGAGAGTTAGATAAGGAAACAGGTTTTGAAGAACTAAAAATAAAATATCATAAATAATTTAACACTAAATTTTAGATTTACAGCTCTCCACAATTTTAAAATTATTGTCCATGACTCCGACTGTCAGAAAAAATAACTTCTTTCCATCAATTACATCATCAAAAACATAATTCAAATCATCTGCCCATGCATGTTTTCCTTTTAAGACTTTGTTTTTATGGATCCACAACAACCTTCCCTCGTTTATCCGCTTGCCTATTGGAATCCTTTTAGTCGGCACTTGGATCTTGAAAAAACAGGTATACCAATCGTCCCCACCGGAATTTTCGAATTTTATAATCCCACAAAAGCGAATATCTTTTTGTCTTACTTTATAACCAGTTTCCTCTTGAGTTTCCCTAATTGCAGCCGATACGTAATCCTCACCCTTGTTGAGCTTGCCTCCTATTCCGTTAACTTGCGACGGCATAACTGAAGAGTCTGAATTTCTTATTATAAAAAGATAGTAGTCTCCAATATACAAAAAGTTTGTAACAGATGCTTTTGTTAACTTAGAAACCACCGGTGTACTCATGGATAAAACTATTTATTTCTTTGAAGTATACATTAATGGGTTGCAAGTTAATCTAAAAAGATTTGAGGTTTAATTAGACACAGCCTATGCCGTTGTAAGGTCGTGTCATCGTCCATAAATGGCAGATATTGTGTCCTGAATTATCAGGTAATTCGCCGTTATAACAGCCTAAGCTATGTCTAGCTAAACCCCATGATGAGTTGTGGGTAGTGTGTACTAACACAAAACCTACCTCTCACAACTCATACTCGTTATATTAAAGTTCACAGGTAGAGAATCCGCAACGACTACATTCCAAGCATTTCTTAGTTCTTTTCAGAGGGATCTCGCAATTGGGGCACATTTTGACTTGAGCGATTTGAGCAACTTCGCTTCCACCACCAAACTCAAAAACTTGATCTGACTTAGTCTTATCTCGATAGACAGTCAGTCCTTTACAACCCAGCTTCCAAGCCAATATATATGCGTCTCTAATATCACCAGGGGTTGATTCGGTGGGCATGTTGATTGTTTTTGTTATCGCATTATCAGTCCATTTTTGAAATGCAGCTTGCATTTTGATATGATCTTTCCAATTTATGTCATGTGCAACTTTAAATACCCTCTTTAGATCAGCTGGGATCTCCTTAATATTTTGAATACTGCCATGATTCTCAATGATCTTGGCTACAAGAGTTTCGTTATAAAGCCCCCGCTCTTTTAGTTTTTCAACAAGAAGTGGGATTATTGTTCTTAATCTCATACCTTCCAAAACGTTTTGTTCATAAGCAAGAGCAAAATAAGGTTCTATACCAAACGAAGTCTGACA
>CAYTOP010000040.1:0-11333 GCA_964439585.1 uncultured Gammaproteobacteria bacterium | reverse complement strand
TTAATACAACAACTAAAGAATTGCCAATTAGATATGTTTTTATTAGTTTATAAAATAAGGCTCCAAAGATAGCAGATGGTAAAAAAGCAATAATTATTTGCTTCCATATATCTCTATTTTCTATTAATTTCTTAAACTCAGGATCGAGCCATTTTTCGGTAATCAATTTCGTCAGATAGGCACTTTGCTTGGCCCGACCTTCTGCACCCTTTGGCGGCAAATTTACCGCCATATCCCACCCCAAAATTGAATTTATTTTTACAAGAAGTGAAATTTCCCGATATTTCTCAAGAAGTTTCTGAATATTCTTACTTTTGCTTTTCATTTTCGTTGCTTGATTATATCAAATATATTCTTTAATCTTTTATGAGTTCATGAATTACTATATTTTCCGACACGGAGAAACATTCGCCACAAAATTTCATATTCCATATGGCAGCAAAATTCACACCGCTGAAATCCTTCCTGAAGGAATTCCAGCAATCGAACGGCTTGCCGATTATCTAAAAGATATTAAATCAGATGTCAACTTCACCAGCCCTTTTTTGCGCTGCAAACAAACCGTAGAAATAGTAGAAAAGATAACAAAGAAAAGTTTTACAGAAGACGTAAGGCTTGGTGAGTATATTGAAGGCTACTTGGCATTCCGTAAATTTAAAACACGAATTGTCGATTTTTTAAATGATATGGAAAGTAAAAAATATCAAAACATCTTAGTCTGTACGCATGGAGCCGGAATTTCTGCTATCAAACACCTGGTAGTCAAAAACTCATACCATATTTGGAATTTACCCGACTATCCCAAACCCGGAATTCTAACAATAATCAACGATGGAAAAACTACAGAAGTGAATTTTAATTAAATCTAATTTTTTGCTTTCTTATTCCCCAGCTTCAAAGACAAAAACATCAGAAGTGTGATCAGTAAAAAAGCAGTAAGCGACATCCAGGGAATTGTTATGTAACCATAATATGTAAAAAACCTCTCCGAACAAGAAATCGAGAAGCCTACTGAGGTACATGGAGCTAAGGCATTCGGATTAATTTGAATGTAGTAGTGATATGTAGCCAATATCCCACCCACGATAGACAGTGGTTTTACATATTTTGCCACATCACGCGCTTTCCCAAAAAGCGCAACTCCCAACACAAAAACCAATGGGTACATAAAAATGCGTTGTAACCAACAGAATTTACATGGTTCGTAACCTGCAATTTCCGACAAAAAAAGACTGCCTAAAGTTGCAGTTAGTGCAACTATAAACGCCCACAATACCGCCTTATTTTGCAAAAGCTTTTTCCAAGAAGTAAAAAGTGATTTTGACAATCCTAATTTATAAAGAATGAAGGTCACAAACAGATAGACTAAGAATAAATTCGTCACCAAAGTCAACAAGGCAAGAAATTTAATTACAGATTGAATCATTGTGAGGCTTTACTTTGAATTTCCCTTATTACCATATCTTTGAATTCTTGATAACTTTTTACTGACGACAGTTTTACTCCATCCAAGTAAAATGTCGGTGTTGCGTTAACACCCAATCTATCACCAGAGGTAATATCAACTGCAATTCTGTCTTTTACAGTTTGGGAGTCATAATCTTCCAAAAACTTGTCTTTGTCAAGGCCGATTGAGTCGGCATATTCCACAAATTTGTCTTTTGGATCTCCCAGGTTTGACCATTCTTCTTGTTGCTCATACAGTTTATCGTGCATTTCCCAAAATTTTCCTTGCAAGTTTGCAGCTTCCGCAGAACGCGCAGCAGGATGAGCATTTTTATGGATTTGGGTAAGAGGATAATGCCTAAAAACCACTTTAAGGTTGTCGGGAAAATCGCCATGGAGCTGCTTGATAAGCGGATAATAAGCAGCACATGCCGGACATTGGAAATCGCCATATTCTATTAAAGTAACTGCTGCTTCTTGTTTACCTTCGATATGGTCTTCAGAAGTTAAGTCAATTGCAACACTTGCGTTTTCAACCGTTGGTGTATTAATAAATACAAATAGCTTATAGCCAGCAAAAGCTAATATACCAAAAACCACAAACCAAATTACATACTTCTTAGTTTTTGAAGTTAACTCGCCTTTTTCTCTTTCTGCAGCTTTTTTCTCCTTTGCCAATTGGCGTTTTTCTTTTTTTGTCAGCTCCTCCATGCAATGAAGTCTACATCAAAATAGCCTGGATGACAACCTAATACAAAAACCTCAAATGAAGAACCCAAAGACAATCAGAGTTATAAAATTGCCTATCAAATACCACCTAGTCTGCTCGATATCCAAAGTAATATTCAACTTGTCAAACCAGTTGTTAATATTTTTCGTTTGCATAAAGTCTGTTACCTGATCAATAAGCAAGTGGAGTGCAAAAGCCGTAACAATTCCTTGGGCTAGCGTACTCCCTGAGGACGTAATTACCAATAGTGCAAACACCCAAAATATCAGCTGAAAATAAATTGTATGGAAAATAAGTTCTCTTCTCTCAGCACGAGTTATTACCAAAAGATCCCATGCTTTGAAAAATTGCCTTTGAGACAGCAAACCCGCAACTCGTTGCGACGTTAAATCGGTTGGGCTTGTGATATATGCATAAATGAAATGGTCAACGTCAGGCAATAAGGTTCCAATAAGACCACCCACCGCGAAAGGGACAATGTAAGTTAAGGTAAACCAATGATTAGCAACAGCAATCAAGATAAACAAAGCTAGCATGAAGCTAAAATGCGTTAATAAATCTCTTTTCATTTCCCTTACCTATTCTCGCATTTTGCATGCCCCTTTAGCAAGAAGTTTTTCAAGTTAGCCATCACGCCAAGCTTAAGTAACAATAAATCCATAAGCCAAGGCGGAAATATTCGCTACCTTATAGTGCCCCAATACTTCCTACTTGTTCCGCCATGAGTGGTACATTGAAGACGCACCACTTCAGCCGAATGTAAAAAGCCATCTATGTCAGCAAATCCAGTCGGTTCATAACCAATAAAAACTTCTTCCAGTTTACATTCGGGAAGTGTATGCCGCTTAACAAAGACTTTATAATCAACATAATTTTCTTGTAATTCTCTATTTAGAATTTCTTGGTTGTAAAGGTCGCGGTGTCTTCTTAGTGTATCTAAGCCCATTCCCTTCAATTTATTTGCTAGACCGTGTAACTTCTCGCCCGATCCTTGCTCTTTCATATTTGCCCGAATTATACAGCATTTTTGCAAGAACTTTCAGTAAACCGCTATTTGGGAAAATATCTACTGTAAGGGAGTTTTACGGAAATCGAATCTACATAAATTTTCTCCAGCCCAAAACGTACCAGAAGTTTTTTATCTGGAATAAATCTATAATTTTCAATATCGAAGCTTAAATCATCCTCCACCTTAACCCCATCAGCTACAAGTAGTCTTTTTTGATCTTCCGCAGAATACTTTGAGCCTTTGATACTAATTCTGCCTGCATTATTTACAACTCGCCACCAAGGTATATCCTCTACCCCCTCCATGCGGTTTAGTGTCCAGCCAACTTGCCTTGCAGCTCGCGGCACGCCAATATACAGTGCCACCTGCCCGTAGCTCACAACCTTTCCAGGAGGGACCATATTAACAACATTGGTTACACTTTCCTTAAATTTTGACTTTCCCATACACTAATCCTAAAACTCCTGAACGACCCCGCACGAGTCTTGCTTCTTACCACAAACTACGTTTGTGCGTTCGAAGATCGACCATACGAGGCTTAGCATTTTTTCTCAATTTGTGAATTCCTGAACGAACATTTTGCCGTAGTAACCATTGTTTACAACACCTATCCCAACTTTTCTGAACTTGGGGTCTAAGATGTTTTCCTTATGGCCGGGAGAATTCATTAGTCCTGTGTGGGCAGTAGCCACCGTTGGTGCAAGCGCAAGATTTTCGCCGGCAAAAGTGTAATCAATATTACCCAATTTAAGTCTATCTTCTAATGTTTGGCCTTCTGGGGAAACATGGCCAAAAAAGCGCTCCGTCCACATCAAATTCGCATAGGTTCGTGCCACTTCTTTAAGTTCATCTGACCATTTCAATTTTTCAACACCTCGTTTTTCTCTTTCCGAATTAATCAGTGCAAACATTTCCGTTTCGGCTTTTTGGTCTATAACCAAATCATCCCCATCAACATTTCCCAAGGGAATCAGTTCGTTACTTCCCGGCTCAACAGTAAAGTAGGTTAAAGCGTCATCAACTACTCCGCCAAAAATATCATTTAGTTTGGATTCAATTCCGGAAGTCTGCTCAACCAATAAACCACCAATTTTCGAACTAGTTACATCCTGCTTGATGTTCGGGTTAATTGGTAAACTGATTATTAGCGTTAAAATGAAAGCCGACAATATCGCTGCTTCACCAAAAGCAGGAACTAAACTTAATATCTTGCTCCATTGGTTTTTCCAAAGCTTATATGGAATCTTAGATATCACACCATACAACAAATAGCCTATCACCGCCTCTGATATTACAGCCGTTATCAAAAATCCCAACGCATTTCCAACAGACCGTGGTAAGGAAAAGTTCTGGACTAAAAACGTGGCTACGTACCGATATCCCCACAAGGAAACGATAAGGGAAAGAATAAAAGATAAGAAGTCTGAAAGAATTACCCAAAAGCCCACCCTGAACGCCTCAAGCCCAAAAAATAAGGCAACAAATATAATTGCTAAATCTATCCAATTTCCGTTTAGATAGTTTAAGTTCATTTTATTACTGCTTCATTTAAATGAAGGCTTACCCAGCAAGTAAGTTTTCTTTGAAAACATTATTTATGTTACAACTTCACCTACTTTTTGAGCCGACTCAGTTTCCACATAAGTGTTTTTCTTCGAAAACTCCACTTGCGTAGAAATTAGCGCTACTTTTTACTTATAGATTCACTTTTCAATTGCGCTAATTTCCACATAAGAGTTCTCGGCATTAACGCTTATGCTCCTCTTGTGTGTCAACTTTCTTCGCTTTTTTAAGCTCAGAAAGTTTCCACATGAACAGTTTTGGTTTTGATTTAACTTGATATGCGTCTTTTACAAAATTTTTTGCCGCTTCGAGTAGCCCTCTCGGAGTTTCTTTAGCCAACTTAATATATAATGATTTGTTTTTGAGATCTCCAAGCTCTTCTGCCAGATCATAGCCATATTTTTGAAATTCCCGACTTATATATTTGTCCTCGTCCTTTTCAAATTTTTTTAAAACATCTCCGACTGTTAAAAACCCCAACCCACGTTGTCTGTTGTCATTCTTGGACTTTGTCATCAACCATTCTCCTTCTAAATACTATTATCAACGGCATTAAGCTCGCTACAGCCGCTACTAAAAACGCCACAGACAGGTCTTGACCAAAATACACCAAAAAACCAACAGTCGTTAGTCCTATAAAAGCTCCTACAATCATATTGACTTCCCTAAATAATATTGCCTGCGCAATACTTGACTCGCGTGCCTTTTTGTAAGTCAGTGTGTTAAGTGGTAATGCTACCATTCTTTGACCGAAATTCCAAAGACTATCTGCTACGACAAATACACCAGGCGTTCGTTGAAGGTATTTTAAAACCCACGCCAAAAACACCATAGGCGAACCCAGGCTTACAACTTGCTTTTCACCTTTCTTGTCAACCCAGCCGCCAATTGCTAGTGCATAAAATGCTGCCATCAATGTTGAAAGCGACACAATAACCCCTAAATCAACGATTTGGCCAAATAAAAGAAATAAAAAAAGAGGCCAAATGTTTGTATAAATAATGCCGTCAAAACCAGAACCCACATAGCCCAAAGAAATAGCTCTGTGTTTAAGAATTAGCCTGAACACGTTGCCTATTTTTATATCGGTCCGCTGCCTGACTTCATAATCCTTCCCTAAATACAAAAGTGACAAGATCATCAAGAAGAGGGCGAAAATAAAAAGAAATTCGAAACCTACCACCGCTATTATCACCACTCCGAGAAGTGGCACGAGAACTGAAATTACTGTTTCCAATAACCCCGCTTCTGCGATGCTCATCCCATAATGGTCCATCTTGCCTGTTTTGATAAAATATCCATGGTACCCCCACCAATAAAAACCAACATGCATCCCCCACAAAATTGATGCCGCGACAAAAAGTATTGGCACCTTTGAAGCAAAAATAATGGCAGGAATAAAAAGGGCAAAGGGAATCGCCGACCACCAAATAGTTCTTTTCAATCCTTTTGTTCCGCTAAAATTCTCTGCAATCGACAAACCAACAAATTTAATCACTAAAAATAGCAGATAATAGACAATCACAAAGATAACAGATGTTTTTCTCGAAGCTCCAAACTTACTCATCGTGAGAAAAATATAGATAGGAGAAAAGATAGACAACAACGTCACAGATGCACGCCTTATCATTCCGCTTACAAAAAGAGGCATTAGCGCGCTTCTTTTTGGATGTAAGAAATTTAGATTGTTTGGAAGATGCCAGGCAAGCATAAAAAAAGTTAGTTAATAGCCACATTAATACCAAGTCTATTTGTCAATTCGTTTACAATTCTATCTACAACATTATCTACAATTAATACCTCTTTTTCGTAGAAGTTTTGTAGTACATAGTCTTCTCCTGCAATTCTATTCTCAGACCCTCTATAATCAACGCCCACGCGTACCCGCCAAAAATCTTTTCTTCCCAACTTTTCCTCGATAGATTGAACTCCATAGTGAAGCCGTGGTCCAATCCCCTTTTGCATCTTGTACTCGCCAAGCCTAATATCTAAATCGTCGTGAACAACAAAAATATCTGTAGCCGATAACTTGTAGAATGTAGCAAGTTTGGAAACTGCTACTCCTGAATCATTCATAAAAGTCTGAGGTTTAACCAAAACTGCGACTGGCTTTTTGTCAACCAGCTCTGATTTAAATTTCTTAACTAATTGCCAGTCTGGCAAGTTCATCGCTTTCGCCAACTCATCCAAAACCATAAAGCCAACATTATGCCGAGTATCTTCATACCTCTCCCCCGGGTTTCCCAGTCCTACTATCAAATGCATAGTATCTATTCTACCATTCAAATTTGAAACTAAGAATAAAAATTGTATAATGTACGCACGTTATGCCAAAAGATGATCACAGCAGAGAATTGAATGCAAGGCTACATGATGTAGTTACTGAGGATTTTACTGATTTGACGCGAGAGCAGCTAGAGAGATGGCAAATTACTCCAGGCCAAGTTCTTGAATCAGTGGGTTACAGTAGTCCAAGTAGAGTCACTAGAGGTAAACTTAAAAGAATGCTCAGAGAAGTTGGTCTTGAAGTTAAAGGTAGAACAAGTGGCCAATATATAACTACTAGAGAACGAGAAGGATAACGTCAGCTTATTATCTATTTGCAATAATAATACCAGCACACTACTAATCTTTCGTACGCTTATTTTTTAATATCCTCTCCACTTCCTCATCTGTAACTTGGTCAAATTCCTTGTAAAACTGCCCGACTGCACTGAATGAGTGTGGTTTATATAAAACTACCATTTCATCCACAAGCTTGCTTAACCGCTGAACAGTATCCTCTGGGGCAACTGGAACGGCCAAGATCAATCTCCCAACCTTTTTCTTCCTCAAATACTTTACGGCGACCTCACACGTAGAACCCGTCGCAATACCGTCGTCCACCAAGATAATCGTTTTTTTCGCAAACTTTCTGTCTTTTACTCCAAACTTAATAAGTCTTTGAACTACTTTATCTGTTTTCTTTTTCACTTCGCGTTCTAGATAATCACCCTCCACACCCAGTTCATTGACCACGTCTTTGTCCAAAATCAACACACCTTCTGGGCCGATAGCTCCTATTGCCAGTTCGGGTTGACCAGGAGCACTGAGTTTCTTTGTAACAACAACTCCGAGTTTCAAATTAAGTTTGTCAGAAATAGTCTTCGCAACAATAACGCCACCATTGGGAATCCCCAAAACAGCCGCACTTTTGCCTCTAAATTTAAGGAGTTTTTTCGCAAGAAGCACGCCAGCATCAACTCTATCAATAAACAAATAGCTTTCCCGCGTAATCATTTTAATTAGCGGGCAGGTAGTTAACAAAGATCTACTCTCCAAACTCTCTCATTCCACTATGCTTTCTTTAAAAATTTTCTCGCGTACTTGCCCAATACCGGCACTTCCCACTCATCACCTTGCCATGCTTTATAAATAAGCAGTAACCAGAGTACAAACATTAATATAGAAATTAGTGGAACCAGTGGCAGGAGCACCAAAGTCAAACCAAAGACCCATTGCAAAACAACGAGTGCTACGAACACTACTATTGATTGCATAGCGTGGAAACGTACGTAAGAATCTTTTTCTAAGATTAGAAAAATCAAACCAGATACCGGTCCCAAAAGATATGCAAACGCGCCGGCGGTATTTTTACTAAGACCCATACTTGACTTCTCAGCCATAATTATCACCCTCTTTCCATAGCAGGAGAGTTTAAGAGTAGAAGAGTGTAAGTCACAAAAACTCACGCTCAGCTAGCTCTCATGCTCTTATACTTTATCGTAATCATTTCAGAAAAGTTCAAACCGGTCAATATGCTTTCAAAATTCCTGAATCAAAAATACAACGTAAAGGAGAAGCAGTAGCCCTGCTTCCCATCTTTCCAGAATATGGTTTGTCCGAATAAAAAACCAGAAAGTAAGAAAGATAATTGCAAACGCGCCAACCGCCAAAAAATATTCATGCACTGCCACTATTCTGATCGGATTAATAAGCGAGGCAACACCAACTATTAACGTTGAGTTAGCAATTATTGATCCAAGCAAGTTTCCAAAAAACATCGAGGGTTCATGATCCTCCAAAGACCTAAGTGAAAAAGCAAGCTCAGGAAGAGATGTCCCAACTGCCAAAATTACCAAGCCAACAACAAACAAAGGAATCCCTGCATAGGTAGCGAGTGTTGTTGACAGCTTTACAATTACGTCTGCTGAAAACAAAAGTAAAGCAATTCCCACAAATACTCGACCAAACTCTTTTGTTTTTTTAGACTCAATATGGTTAAACTTTCTAAAAAACCTATAGGCAAAACTTTCTTCTTGCTGCTCACGGCCAATCTGCTCGTATCGTTTCCTGAAAAAGCCAGTCGCGTACGCTAGGTACATGGCAAGCAATATTAAACCATCGACCCTACTCAATGTCTTATCCAAAACTAAAAAAAGGGGTAAAACACCAGCCACCATCGCTATCCAAACATCGTGCTTAAGGTAGTCGCCATGAACTCGAACCCTACCCGCAAATAAGGCTGCTAAACCACCCACCAAAGCGATATTTGCAATATTGCTGCCAATAACAACTCCCAAGGTTAAATTGGACTCTTTTTCCAAGGCTGAAGTAATCCCCACAAAAAGTTCCGGGAACGAGGTGCCCAATGCTAATATAATGGCCGAAAAAGTAAAAACTCCAGTCGAAGAACCTTTGGTCAATCTTCTAAGACCTACTATTGCCAAGTCGGCCGACTTAATCAGCAAAAAAGAAAATATTAAAATTAAAAAGACTAGCCCCGGTACCATATTACTCAGTACTAACCAATTTCAATCTAAAAACTGCTTTACCTATCTCAATAATTATAAACATAACAAAGCCCACAAGGAAAACTAGCAACCAGTTATAGACAGTTAACGCAGTCAGCTTAAAAAACCCTCTCAAGGTCGGGTGGACGAAAGGTAAAATTTGTAAAACCAAGCCTGCAACGACTGAAAGGTTGAGCCATTTATTATCGAGCGGATTTTCTCTCCAAAAAGGTTCTTTAAGCGTACGGATCGAAAAAACATAAATTAACGAATTCACTCCAAGTGTGGCAAATGCCATAGATCTTGCTACCAACAAACTGTCGGTTCTCAAAAACCAAATAAACACAAGGAGTGCAATAATTCCCCCCGACAGTGACACAATAAGGATTAAAAGTCTCATCCAACCAGCTACCAACATTTCCTTGGTGTTGCGAGGTGGCAGCAACATGGCATCCTTTTCTTTTGGGTCAATAGTCAGCGCTAAATTAGGTAATCCATCAGAAATCAAATTTATCCATAGAATTTGTGCAGCAGTCACTGGTAGTGGAAGAGCCAAAATAATTGTTCCAACAACTGTTGTTATTTCTTCAAACGCATCGGAAACTAAGTACAGAATTATCTTCCTCGTGTTATCAAAAATGCCCCGCCCCTCCTCCACAGCCGCAACTATTGTGTCAAAACTGGAATCAAGCAATACAAGATCAGCAGACTCCTTAGCAACCTCGCTTGCACTTTCTACCACAATACCGATGTCCGCTCTATTAAGGGCCGGTGCATCATTCACACCATCTCCAGTCATCGCAACCACTTCCCCATTAGCTTTTAGTGCATCAACTATTTTCAGTTTTTGTTCCGGCGTGGTTCGGGCGAAAAGACTTATGGGTGAAGCCGAAATCTTTTCCCTTAAGGCATCTTCTGTTATATCCTCCAGGTCACCCCCTAACGTAATCAAGCTTTCATCAACTTCGACTTGTGCCTGGTTCATAATTGACACAGCAGTTTCCGCATAGTCTCCTGTAATTACAATGAGTTTTATTCCAGCTTTTTTGGTTTTTTGTAAAGCTTCAGTCACACCCTGCCTAAGCGGGTCTGTAAATGCCAACAAACCCACCCATTGCAAATTCGTCTTGACGTCATCCGGATTCAATTTATCTTTTTTATCTCCAACCAGCTTGCTAGCCATTCCCAATACTCTCTTACCCTTAACTGTCAACTGCTCAATCTTTTGTGTTAATTTCTTCTTTTCACTATCGCTTAACTTCGACCACTTTAGAAGATATTCTGGAGCACCGTTTACTAAAATAATATTTTTATCTTTTTTCCACTTATGCAAACTTGCAAAAAATCTATCTTTAGAAGAAAATGGCAAGCTGTCTAATCTTTTGTGATCCTGACGCAGTTCTTCGACTCTGATTTTCACCTTTCGATTAGATATTCTATCCACCGCCCATTCCCATGCAGCAATGACAATTGGATCGTCCATGTCGTTTGCCAAAATAGCCTGATTCGCCAATTCTCCCTCATCACCCAAAATATCGACTACTTTCATTTTTCCTTCAGTAAGTGTTCCAGTCTTGTCAATACAAATAGTCGTAACCCCCCCAAGCGTTTCAGCAGACACCAAATTTCGGACTAACCCTTTATGTTTTAAAATCCGTTGCATCCCAATAGCCAGCACGGCCGTAAGACCAACAAGCAAGCCTTCTGGAATTGCAGACACGGCAAGTGCCACAGAGGTAGTAAACATTTCCAACAATTCTCTGCCCGAGATGACACCAACCACAAAGACAAACACTACAAGAACAAGCACCAG
>CAYTOP010000039.1:5811-11337 GCA_964439585.1 uncultured Gammaproteobacteria bacterium | reverse complement strand
AGGATTTTTACTGGAGTTATTTTACCGTTACGCTTTTTGCAATGTTACGGGGTTTATCGACGTTATGGCCTAAAATTACTGCCAAATAATAAGCCAGAAGTTGAAGAGGGACAATATTTACAATTGCACTTGCCTCGCCACCATTAGGAACTTTAATAAAATCATCAAATTCCTTTTCGGGTTTCTGGGCTATTGCAATAATTCTTGCCCCCCTTGCTTTCACCTCATGAATTGCACTCACTATATCAGTTTTAGCCTCGTCCTCAGACATCACAAAAAGAACCGGTTTGCCCGGCTCTATTAGGGTAATTGCATAATGTTTAAGATCTCCCGCTGGAATTGCGTGAGCATGAATATAAGCTCCTTCTGTAAGCTTTACCATGCCCTCCTTCACAATTTGCATGTTTTGGCCTTTGCTAAGCAAAAAAATATCCCTTTCTCGGGATAAATTTTTGGCTAATGACTTGACTTGTCTAGTCAAACTTTTGTCTTTCAATAGCCTTGTAACTTTTTTTGCAACTCCAGTAAGAACTTTTTGACCGTCACTATACTTACCCGCAACACTCTTTGCAACCATATACGACCAAGCAAGTTGCGATACAAAAATCTTGGTCGACATAACACAAATTTCCGGACCAGCCTGGGCCATAAACTTGTAGTCAGAAAGTCTGGTTATCATACTTCCCGGCATATTTACAAACGACGCCAGTTTCGCACCCTTTTCTTTTACCTTTTCCAAAACTTCAATAACATCAGCCGTTTCTCCGCTTTGAGACAAGGCTATAAACAAATCCCTCTTATCTACAAGATCTATATAATCCATAGCTTCTGCGCCAATAAGCCCAACAGCTGAAATCCCCGAAATTGTTCGGAGATAATATGCAAGCTGAAAAGCGGCAGCACCGGCCGTACCCGAACCAATACAGTAAACAGAGCGGGCTTTTTTAATAACTTTTGCCAACTCAGCATAAGAACTTTGCGAGGCATCTATCACACGTTTTATTACAAATGGCTCTTCATAAATTTCTTTTAGCATATAGTGGTTATAGCCCTCTTTACCGACAAGTCCATCTTCAACTGAATTTTTTTCTCTCTTGGCAGTTATACTTTTTCCATTTTTTATTTCAAGCAGAGATATCTTCCCTTTATCACAAACCACCATCTCGTTGTTGTCTAGTACGACAACATCATCGACATATGGTGCAAACGAAAGAGTATCCGATGATACATATACTTCTTGTGTATCTTTGGAAAGGCCAACCACCAAAGGAGAGCCATTTCTTGCACCAATAATTTGGCCTGTATTGTCAAGAAGAACGATAGTGTTTCGGCCCGCCAGTTTTTTAAAAGCTTTTCGAACCGCGCTAACTAAGTTGGCGGATACCTTTCTCATCTCTTCAATTAAATGAACTATTACTTCGGAGTCTGTTTCTGATGAGAATCTATATCCTTTTTTAACTAAATCTTTTTTCAACTCTATAAAATTCTCAACAATACCATTGTGTGCTAAAACAAAAGATCTATCCATAGCGTAATGAGGGTGTGCATTGCCAACAGTTACAGCACCGTTCGTCGCCCAACGTGTATGGCCGATTGCAACAGAACTATCCGGAAGTTTTGATTTTATCCCATCAACAATACCAACATGTTTATCTGTTAGAATCTTCGAAGCTTTTAATACACTTACACCCCAACTATCATAACCACGATAATCAAGACGCCGCAGTCCATCCATGACAGCTGCTGTTGCGTTGCGTTTATATCCAGAGTATCCGTATATTCCACACATATGGAAACTTTATCAAGCTAATCCCACCCAACAAAACAGTATAAATAATGTCTTTTGCAGATATAAAAATGGAGTAAAGCTAATCTATTTTAACTTTGGTCCAATCGTTACCAATTGGTTTTGATTAAAATAGTTAAGGTTCTAGCTACAACCTGGGGGTTTCCGCTGATACTTTAGTCTTGGTTTTTGACTAAGTCCGATCGTTTCGCCTTTGGGCGAAACCCCCCTTCCTCGTATCCCTTAGATTCCGTAAGATCACTCAGGGCCACACGCTTTGTTTTACCTACTTTTTACTCCTTTTCAATGTTCCGCTCAACTTTAATTATAGCAACCCAGGTCAATGCATATCAAATTCGATGCTAAAGTTCTTGATCAATAGTCGCATGAGATTCTTAAACATGCGTGATAAAATAGTATCTATCTCTTAGATAAAGCGGTAACATAAATGATTACAAGTCTAAACTTCAAACCCAGGGGAATATTACTTGATATTGACGGAACTCTAGTTGACTCAAGACGTAAAATCTCACCTTTAATGATAAAGACGTTAAAGCGAATATCGGACTTGGGTATTTGCTGTGGAGTCGCAACTTCAAGACATTACGCAATAATTAAGAATTATATTCTTCCCCACTTCCCCAAAGACTCCCTGCACATAACCTCTGGCGGGGCACAAATTGTACGTTCTTCTGGAAAAATCGTCTGGCAGAAAAAAATTGATAAGACCCTCAGTAAAACAATTATTAAAAATGTTGAAGAACTCGGAGGCGCTGTAATTTTCGGTTCTGGTTTCAAATTAATCTGTGTAGTGAGTCTATTTATCACAATGTCCGAAACCATCCCTGGAAAGTAAATGCACATAAATACAATCCATCAAATTCTTATGTTTTTACAATAATCACCATTGTGAAGACTAATCAGCACGTAACCCGATACATAAGATCTCTAAACAATTTAAAAATTTATACTCTATTTAATAAATCCGGACAAATCTATTTCGACGTCATCCCCAAAAATACAAACAAACTAATCGCGGCAAAAGTATGGTGCAAAGAAAACAATATAAACATTAATAGAGTTCTTGCTGTAGGAAATAATATTAACGATTACGAGCTAATAAAGGGAGTTGGGTATGGTGTAGCAATGAATAATTCCCCCTACAAGATAAAAAGGATCTCTAAATTGGTTATCAGAAACAAATCAGACAATGGTTTACAGGAATTTATTGAAGATACTATAAACGCCTAGCGATTTACCTCTCTTTTTTGAAATGCTTGATATAGGCAACCTCTTCCCTCGGTAACCTAAACAACCCTTCGTCAAGCCTTTTTTGATCCAAAAAATGAGAAATGAAACCAACCGATCTGGGTATTATAAAAAACGCATTAAAAAATTCGACATCAGTCAATTCTTTAAGCTCTTTTAAAGAATAGTTTTCTCTCTCAACTAAAATATCCATCAATATGGCTGCTATGGTTCCATCAACATTCAATATCAAATTTGATTTCTTACTGGTAGTCACTTTTTCGACACTCTTTGCAAATGTTAAAAACTTTTTGAACTTTAACTTGCTCGTCCATTTGGTAAGTTCCAGTATGCGAGGGTCTGGGTTTTCGACTCGATACTTCTTGTGACCAATTCCCTCAATTCTTCGCGCAGTTGACGAAAACTCCTCGACAAATTTTTTAGGATCAATTCCGGACTCTACTCCATATATCCAATTTTTAGCAGCCTGATTTACAGCGCCTCCAAACCTATTCCCAATCGTAAGAAGCCCGGCTGTAAGTGAAGAAATCATGTCTTTCCCTGCCCTGGCCGTAATTATGGTATTGACGGCTCCCGATACTGATGGACCATTATCAACTAGCAATTTAAAGACTAGATTAACAAATTCTTCTATTTCCTTTGATTTTATTTCCTTTCCTAAAAGCATTGAGGTTGCAATGTATGTAAAAGAATGTCCTCTAGCTACTTCTAATAAATCTTTATTGAGAACTTCAACACCAAAATCTGTTTCATGAGTTATCGATGATGCAAAAATGGTTTTTTTTCTTTTTGTCAGTAATCTGTTATCCCTGGTACTTAGGAGAAATGTTTCGCTTCTCTTTGTCGGAATATTACCGATTAAGCCAACAAATTCTGTAAAGGATTCGCCAACAAGGACTCCGGCCTTGTCCAAGACTTTCATTTTTGCCTTTGCGCTTTCATCTTTGCTTTTGGCCATTGCTTTCGCATGACCAAATTGCGTAGGTGTTTTGAACGCATCTGATACAGAACCAGCAATGTGAGCAATGACAGGTTTGTTAATTCTTCTTTTGGCAATCAAATCAGCTATAGCATATTCATCTTCGCCACCCAACTCCCCAAAATATATGATATGTGAAGTTCTTGGATCGTCTTCAGCGCTTAAAATTGCATCCACTGGTGATGTTATTGGAAATCTATCTCCACCAAAAGAAAAACAAAACGAAACTTTTTTACCTAGAGATGAAGCAATGTTTAACAATTCATTCGTCATTCCCCCTGAAGTAGAGATAACTCCAATATTTCCGGCTTCATGTAGAACTGGGTTAAATAACTGTCTTGCTTCAACTCCACCAATTGCGCCAAGTTTAAGTTTGCCGGGCAATAACAGACCAACACTTGAAGGCCCTATAATGAATACTTTTTGGGAGGACGCAATGTGTTGAATTTTGAGTGAATGGATCTCCGGCGTATTTTCGGCAAATATCGTTCCACCGATAAGATTCGGAAGAGAATTTACTGTAATCTCGGTAGTAAAAAGTACTCTTCTTGCAGATACAACACTCAAAAAAAGGTTTATTGATTCATTAAAACCCCAAGGTGTAACTTCTAAATTACGATAAACCGGTATCAATATATCTTCATTACCCCAAAAATATCTTTGACTTTTACCACTTGTTCCGATAATCCCAGATATGCTCGAGTGTTTCTTTTTGGTTAAATAGTCAAAATCTAATATCGACTGAATGATGGGAGGGTACGAGCCAAGCATCAATATACTTGGAGTACTATTTCTAATCTTTTCAAAGTCAATCATGTCTAAATAATAATATCTGTTAGTACCACATCTGGACCACAAACTTTTCCCTGGATTTTATTTTCTTTGAGAAAATCGCTCATCATTTCCAAACCTTCTTCCTGATGTGGACCGCCTCTGCGAACCAATATTTTAACGTTTTGCTTTTTTAACATAGCGCTTTCGCTATCTAATGCACGGATGACTCCACGAAAGGTTGTCCGTATATCGGTAAAGTTTGCAACACCACCTGCAATGTATATTTTCTTTTCCTTTGCTTTCGATTTTCTAACCAGCGAAAGAATTATTTTTGCAAAAAGATAGGTTTCTTCCTCGTTCGGGTTGCCACTGTATTCGGCATAATTTACTATACTTCCCGCCTTTCCCTTACTAAAAATCTCGTCCGCCAAAACTATACTAGCACCACCACCGGAAAATATTGTGAAGATATTGCCGTTTTTGTTTAAAACGTTTAGTTTAAAAGATGCTGAACTTTTTTCTGCCAGAGATTTTGCCGCAAGTTCTTCTTCAGCTAACCCTGAGGTCTGTGTTATCAAGTCCTCTCGAGTCCAAGTCTCACCCGAAACAAATTCGGCAGCACTATCTACTTCGATAGCAAGATCCAAAAATATTATTTTCCCTTTTCTTAAAACATAAGGGTTACTTTCAAGAAAGGAAAAATAATAGTTTTAGAAAA
>CAYTOP010000039.1:0-5801 GCA_964439585.1 uncultured Gammaproteobacteria bacterium | reverse complement strand
TCAACCAACTTTTTTAAAATCTGACTGTCTATTCCAATGCTTTTTGAAATTGCTAACAAATTTTTAGATGAATATATTACGCTTTTTACACTCCTTATTTTACCTTCTATATCAACTCCGCCATTTTTGGAATAAAAAATCATATTACCTTCTCGCTTACGGTTAATAGCTAGAAACTTTTCTTCATCTTGCGTATGAGAAATGTATTCTTCTACAAGAAGCTGGTGAAAACCTTTCTTGAAAAGTTTTTGAGAATAAATTTTAATTTTATTTTTTTCAATATCCTTAAACAAAAGATTATTCTTTTGTCTTTTTTTTATGCCCTCATCGACCTTAACAACGTATTGCTTTTTTGAAGATAAGGATAATATTGCTTTATAGATATTATCCCTAGAAACACTTAAACCTTGGTATTTTTGTCCCAAGAGCGAATAAATTATTGATTTTGCTTTATGTTCTGAAATTGCAACTCTAGACATGGTTTAATCATTAATAAATAGGTTAGAAATTTGAGAAAACGCTTTTTTATTTGCAACTACTAGATTTTCTTTCAGATATTTTTTATTACCAAACGTATTAAATTTTTTTACAATTTGTTCCCCATTTATAAAACCGACAACAGCACCTGCTTCTTTTGCAATTAATACAGCAGCTTCTACATCGTAAATTTTAGTTGTCCCAGATAAGTCTACATATGCACAGCTTGAACCATCAGCGACAAGACAAATCGATGTTGAACCCACCCCGATATTCCTAGTTCGATATGATTTTTCTGTCAAATCGGCAAGTAAGATAGAGAACTCGTTGAACTTGGTCAAATCTTTTGAAAGAAGAGCGGAAGAAGGAGCTTCATAATTAACAAAACTAAAGTTGTCATCTATATTTTTGTTGTTCACATTAACTTTTTTATTGTTAAGAAATGCACCTTTTCCCCTCTCCGCATAATAAATATCACCTGTCAAAACGTTGATGACGAGTCCAAAATATACCACACCTTCAAAAACAAGACTAGCGGTGGAGGCTACTTCAGGAAAACCCATAAAAAAATGCTTTGAACCATCAATTGGATCTAGCCTCAAAGTTATTTTGCCTCTTCCTATTCTTTCCCCTTTCTCTTCCGAATCTATTCGAAGCACATTAGAATATTTTTTGAATATATTCGAGATATATAATTTTCCAACCTTATGGTCTATATCAAGTACTATATCTTGAAGTTGTTTACTACTTGTTTTTTTATCCTTTTTGCCAACAGAGATTGATTTTTCTCTAAAAAACGCTGTTTGAATTGTTTTCTGAATTACTGGAGCTAACTCCAAAACTTCATTCGATATACTTTCGATACTTTCATCCATATATTTATTTTATCTTTTTACTAAATTGATCTCTCGATGTTTTGGTTATGTCAAACTTATTTTTACTAACCTTAATTTGTTGCTTTATTCTAATAAATTTGTTTTCTTCCACATCACTTTCAAGAATAACTCCCGGTCCCACAAATGACCCGCTACCAATTTTTACGCCTGGCATCAATAATCCCCCTGACCCAATTCTTACATTCGAGCCGATTAAGACCCCAAGTTTATTTCTATTTGTATTTACCTTCGTTCCCTTTATATCAATAAAAATATCTTGTTCATCAAGTCTTAGATTAGAAGTAATAACGTTTGACCCCAAAGACACATTGTCTTCAAAAACCGAATCTCCGACGTAGTCTTTGTGAAGCCAAACATTGCTCTTAAGGTATGATCTTGCTACTTCTGTAGCATAACCAATGACACACCCTTCACCTATTATGGAATCACGAACCAGAGCATTGTTTGCTACTATGGTATTTTTCCCTAAGTATACTGGACCGTTAATTACTGCTCCTTCGAATATTTTTACTCCATCTTCAATGATTACATTTCCTTTAATCGTGCTCTTGCCAGAAATTTGAACGCTTTTGCTAATTTTCTGTCCTTTGATTTGCTCTAAATAAAAATTCATAACATCTAAAATGTGCCAAGGATACTTAATACTCTTCCATTCACCAGAATACTTTAGCATCTTAAATTTAAGAAGTTTTTTCATAAGCGAAGCCAATGCCACTTCATATACATCATCATTTACCGATTTTGCACGTTTTAATGCTTCTTGGAGAATACCTGCCTTTGGAAAATAATGAAAAACAATATTTACATAATCAGATGGCGCGTTCCCTTCTCCAGGTTTTTCAATAATATTTGTGATAAATCCGTTTTTAAGTTCTAAATAACCACCAGGGAAATAATTCTTTGTCTCATAACCAACAATCATTGAAAAACCATTAGTCACCAAATCCTTTCTCAGTTTTTGAAAGTCTGAAAAAAGTGAGTCAGAATAAAAATCGTTGGAATTTAATACAAGAAGTTCTTCATCCGGATTAATTCTACTAAGTCCCGTTAATACACCACCAGCCATTCCATAACCTTTTTGTTCAACTATCTCAATATTCCTACCAGGATGTTTTCTAAGAATCTCTTCTAATAGTTTTCTGGAAGTTTTATTAATATTGAGGACAATTTTACCAGGATTAACTTTTTTTACTCTTTCTAGATGGATTTCAAGGGGTACCTTACCTAGAAATGGAAACAGATTTTTTTCCTTGAGAGGAAAAAGTCTACTACTTTCACCGCCCGCTAAAATAATGATATTTAATAAGCTCATAAACTTGATGTTTACTACTTTATTAGGAATTTACTCTTCCGCAACAATAGAATATCAAACAAATCTAACTTCAAGTGCTGTTTTGTCGTCATCCCTAAGTCTAGGATGTTTTTCGAATCCAGGATCTTCCTTTAACAATTCAGAAACTCTATCTAAAAACTTAAAACCTTCCCCAACTGGATATTCTCGAGTTTCAACCGCCATTGCCTTTATTACATCATCATCATCCAGTCCCGGCTGATGGTAAGGCAATGTGGCTCCATCAGAAAATATCGCAATTCTTGCAAGCTTAGACGTCACAGGAACACGATTTTCGTAAATTAGCGCATTAGAGGGCAGTTCTGGCATGCCATTTAAAATTCCACATCCACCGGGAGTATTTATTTTTCTACCAAAAGACTCTTTTAGTTGCTCATGTTTCAAACGCTTTACATCTTCCATCTTCAAAGCTTCGGCCAAAGTCACTCCACGTTCGTAAGCAATGGTCTGAAGGTAGTCTAGTGTTTCTCTATCAAACCTTGCATTTTGATCATGAGTAAAGCGCGTTAACTGACCATGTGTTGTTTCTACAAAACCCAAAGTATCAGCTACGTGGGCTGTTGTGATTACTTGCTTTGATGCATCAATAAGAGCTAAAGTAGCAGACATACCGGGTATGGTAGTTACATCGCTATAGTCTACCCCCTCAACCCTTGCGAGCTTACCGTGCAGCCAAGAATTTATGCCTCGCATTACATCGCCAGCCGTAAGCTGTTCTCGCCCGCTTAAGATTTCATGAGCCCTGGAGCCGGGAAAATCTAAATAGGTTAAATGAGAAGCGTAATAAGCACCTTTTACACCTTTAGCCTTTAGAGCCGGAATTGATGCCTGACTGGAAGCACCATCTAACACACCAACCAATCTTCTTCCTTCTCCCATCGGAATATTTATTGGAGGTGCATCCTCGTTAACTCTACTTGCAATGTCAGCGGCACGAGTTTCCATCCGAATTTCAAGCTCAAGGTTAGTTTTTTCTCCTTCAAGGCGCACATGTTCAGTTTTCGACATTGATAGTATTTCGGGTATCTCATTGGGTGCAACAAACCATATTTCTCCCGGCCGCCCAACGTTCGACCCTGGTCTGTTAGGATTTCCTTCGACAAAATTAGGATTATCAATTGTCATATTTTTATAATATTAACTACCCTTCCATTTGCTACAGGTAGGATACCGTTAGACAAATTTATTCACTTCTTCGCTTCATCCTCACCCTAGGCGGGATATTCACGAAGTTAGAATAAAGAATTTTATCACAAAATATAGGCTAAAAAAACGTTTTGAGTCGAAATTTGCAAACTTGAATATTAGGATAGCTTTAGTAAAGTACTAGCTAATTCATCCGAATCGTGACGTAGTAGATGCTCTTTTCTAGAATATTTTACCAACTTCTCTTTAACAACCTTAGCCTTTGGAGCTATTGATCTGCACTGTTTTTCATCAACTTTTATTAGTTCTTGACCGGCTGCATTATAGATGGCGACGATTTCCTTGCGTAAACCGCCGTTGTTAACAACAACATAATCTAGTCTGTTCTTATTTCCAAGATAGAATATAAGTTTTTCTAAATAATCAGATGCGTTGAATGCGTCAGTTTCACCAGGCTTTGTTGTTAAATTCAGGACAAAACAAACTTTTGCCCTAGACTTTTGAATCGCTTCCTTAACTCCATCAATAAGTAAGTGTGGCAAAATACTTGTAAAAAGATCTCCTGGAGCAAAAATTATCATATCAGCATCCTTAATTGCCTTTAAAACTCGCGGGTTTGCATCGGCTCGAGTGTTAAAGTGAATCCTGACAATTGGATCTCTGGGGTCGAAATCAGATCTCCTACTGCGATAGTCCAGATTAGTTTCACCTTCGATATTAATTCCTTTTTTTGTAACACCGATAAGGTGCAAATCGGATAATGAGGCGGGTAATATATTTGCCTTAATTCTAAACAATTTGCGTTCCGCATCAGTACCCCTGTCTTGCCCTCGATAAATTCTATCCAGTCTGGCTGCAATTAAATTTCCAATGGAATGACCTTTAAAAAAGCCGTCACCATCTTCCAAACGATCATCAAAAAGCCTTTGAGCAACCTTTTGCTGCTCAGGGTCTTCCATTAACGCCAATACGCACCTTCTGATATCTCCGGGTGGCAATACACCCAATTCTGTTCTCAACCTACCAGAACTGCCACCGCTGTCCCAAGAAGCAACGACTGCAGTAATTAAGGAGGTATCATTATATTTTTTAAGGCCATTCAATAAATTGAAGTGTCCGGTGCCCCCCCCAAAAGTAACAATTTTTTGTTTGTAAATCTTATCGCTCACTTTTTCCTCTAACGATTATTATATAACGTTAAAACAAGTTTCGTTCTATTACTCTACTTTAAATAAACGCTTAATAAATTTTAAGAGACTAATTCTGTTTTTTGAATATTCACTTCTAGTCACTTGTGACCAAACAGAAAGTATTAACCATTCTTCTCCCGCACCTGAGGTCCTATGGGTTGGAGATTTTTTATTTTTTTTAGCAACCACTTCAACTTCCTGATTTTTAAATCGTTTTCTATATATCCACGCTCCCCGACTTTTCGCATATTTGGATTGATCTGGTCTCCGCCAAGCTACCCATGCATCCGCCTGATTTATACCCCTTTCCTTTAAACGAGCAAGAGCATGATTAGTCCAGATAACTCCTCCGTAATTCCTTGAAGCATTCATCTATCTTCCTTGTCGTCATTGCCTATTAACTCTTGAATAATTTCTTTTTGGATTTGGTCAATTTCGTTTTTAATAATACTAAACACATCTTCTTCAGTCCGCTCTTGCAAATAATCCAGTAAGCTTTCATCATAAGGGCATTGATAGAATTTTCCCAAGAACTCATCATGATGCTTGTTGGGAAGATTATTAATTAGTGTTATTAACATCTTTTGATGGACAATCTCATCAATTAATTTCCATATCTCCTCCTTTTCTTCCGGTGTAATAACAACGTCTTTAATGGCAACTTCCATTTCTTCTAAAACTACTAAATGATCATAAAAAATCCTACTCATAATTGAATAAAATAAAAGTATTTTTTGGCAC
>CAYTOP010000038.1:2424-11395 GCA_964439585.1 uncultured Gammaproteobacteria bacterium | reverse complement strand
GAAAACGGAATATGCCAGGGACTGATCGCCAGCATAGCCGGCGCCAGAATTTCCAAAGATGTAATCGTGGAATCTTTCCAATTTCCTATTTCCAATTTTTTTATAAACAGATATAAAAGATAGACAGTTATAACAGATAGAATCGCATTGGGAAGTCTTACTGACCAAGTAGTTAACCCTAAAGTTTTTATGAAAGGTATAACTAAATAGAAATATAATCCCGGCTTGTAGTCGTTAAAGGATTGGAAATGGATTGGCCAAGAATTGCCGTGTTCATCATGGCCTGTTTGAATTAAAGAATATGCGTTATAACCAATAGCTGCCTCATCAGCATTAAGTGCGGGATAGCTACCAAGTTGCCAGAACCGCAAAGCAAACGCCAAAATCAACACAAACAATAAGATTAGTTTTGAATGATTTTTCATTTTATCTCCACCACATTAAAAGCAGTATTCCCATCTAAGTACTTTATACTTTTGATTAAACCAAAAGCTCCACCGGCAGCAATCTCAAAATCCGGAATTCGTATTTCATCAGCAGCAACAAGTATGCCGTGTTCTTGCTTATTTTGTGGCCAGTCGATTGGTGCAAAATAAATGTTGTCAAGTTTTTCTACATAGCCGACGTCGCCTGCATATTCACTAGCTGTTAATTTGGCTGTTTTTTGGTATTTAGCTGGATCGTATTTTTGGTAAAAAAGGAAGTAAATATAAGGTTGTGAAAAAGATTGTTGAACTTTAATGTCATCATAATGATTTTGCAGTGGCGTAATGGTCTTTACCAATTCTTTATAACCGTAATCCCATGCTTCTGAATCGTGTTTGGGTAAATGTACAAAATAAGCATCAAGAAAGTAGATAAACGACGCGACAAACATAAGTACTGTAAGTTTCGTAACAACAACTTTAGAGATAGCTGACTTGTGCTTCACTAGACTAAAGAGGTAATAAATTCCACAACTTGTAACAATTGTTAAGGGAATAACCATGTTATATGCTCGAACAGCATGGACAGCATCACGCGACAAAACGGAAGGAAGTGGCGCTAATAGTAACCACAGGACCATAAATTTGGCCCAACCCGTCCTTATGTTTTTAGCTATAAATAGCAAACCAAAGGTCAAAAATATAAAATCGCTCATGAGCATCATCCCCTGGTTTGGGGCAGAGTGTCTTGGATTTTGCCAATCACCTTCAAAAAATAAAAACCTGCCGGAAAAATGGTTGAACCATCTACCCAATATGCCGCGCTTAAAATTCAAAGTTTCTGAGTGAAAGAGATAGTACGACAAGCTATTATTAGTTTCGTTACCTTGACTGAGGATTTGAACTATGTCGCTATCTTTTCTCGGATACGAAAAAACACTAAAGACGTTTAATCTACCCGTCTGACCATTAATCAAACTTAAAAATATCGGGAGAGATATCAGAATCCCTAGAACCCCGCTAACAAGGACAGGACCTGCATGAGCTCGAAAAGCAGACCAAAACTTCTTCCAATAAATAAGGAGTAATAACGCCAAAACTATTGCAGACGAAAGTTTCGCTCCCTGATAGGTTAATAACGTTAAGGTAAAACATACCGCTGAATATATTAGGTATTTTGAATTTCGCAGAGCTTTTATGAAATACCATATAGCGGCAAGCGTTAACGTCAATGCAACATTAACCTCCCAAGCTCCCCGAGAAAAATGAATATGCCAAGGGCTGATCGCCAGCATAGCAGGCGCCAGAATTTCCAACGATGTAATCGTGGAAGCTTTCCGATTTCCAACTTCTAATTTTTCTCTCTTTTTGAAATCAATAACTATTTTGTATAACAACCAGACAGCGATAACTCCGGCCAAAGAACTTGGAAGACGTGTTGAAAATTCATTAAGCCCAAATACGGCAACAAAAGGCACGGTCAGGTAAACATACAGTCCAGGTTTATAATCGCCAAATGACTTAAATATAACTGGTAATAATTTTCCATATTCATCTTTACCAGTTTTTAATATCGAGTAAGCGTTATAACCTAAAGCTGCTTCATCAGAAGTTAAGCTTGGAGGTATAGAATCTAATTTCCAAAGGCGCAATACGGCAGCAATGATAAGAATAATGAATAATAAATTATGAATTATGTACTTTTTAAAATTCATGAATACTAGTTCGAATACATTTCGAATGCGGGCTGCTTATTCAAAAAACTTATTGTCTCTAATTTTTTCCAATTATTCGGTACATTTCCAGGACTTGTTACCAAAAGGCATTTTGCACTACTTGTATGACAATTCACTTCTCCACCACTTTCTAACTTAAATACATTTTCATCATCCAAGCTCCGAGGTATACTCCAAGAACTTTTTGATGAAATTTCCCAATCGTTTAAAAAGTAAAATTTGTCAAAACTATCCACCCAATACCAATTAGATTTATAAAACCGAACTAAGTTGGGATCGTTTTGATAATCGTTTGAATTTACAGGCCAATAAAATAAAACGTATTCATACGGTTCCCCATATCTTTTGGTAATTAAAATTTTGTCATACTTAGAATAGTTTACCTTTGCATAAGCCACAACCTGTTTGTAACCATATTGCCAACTCCACGAGTAAGTTTCCCGGTAGCTTCCAAAATAGCTGGTTAGATAGCCTTTCAACAAAAATGCTATCGTCACGAAGAATAGTATATATGCTAGTTTTTGGGGAAACTTAAAACGTTTTTTTAACCAGTCGGAGATGACAACGAGTCCAACGGCTGAAAAAATCATTGGCATTGGCAACATCGTAATTGAACGGAGAACATGTGGTGCTTCTCGGGTAATACTCGAAGGGATGGGTGCAAAGTAAAACCATAAAAGAAGTAAAACAGCCTCCTTTGTTCTTTTTTTTATAAGACACGCCAGTCCAAGAATGACTGTTGGCAATTCAATTAAATAAATAAGTCCCCAACCTGGAACGCTAAATTGGTAATTAGTGCCCCCCCTAAAGAACAAAAAATCCCCAGAATAGTGTGAAATCCAGTTTGCCAAAAAGCCTTTCCAAAAAAATGTTACCCTATTAAACAAAAGTCTACTTAAAACTGCAGGATACGGCGAGGAATTTCTGGAGTTTTCGATTTGGGCAATTGCTCCGGCGTCTACAATTGCAACTTTTCCATATCGGACTTGACCTACAGGCATCAGTAGCTGCCAAAGCATGGGAAGAAACATCACAAGAAAAATAGTCGCTGCTCGAATCGAAAAGTTTTTGTCTACCCAAATATTTCTCAGTATCTCCTTCCTGTAAAGAAACACTAAAACGCAAAGCATCAAAGGAGTAAAAATTCTAAATGAATTATATGTCCAAACGGTTAATCCGAAAGCCACTATAGAAGTAAGTAAGGCGGGCCGCGACCGCTTTACGCCCACCATAAAAAGATAAACACCAAGTAAGAAAAATGCAGTTGCTAAATTAGCCTCGAAAGCCCCCCGAGACAAAAACAAACTCCAGGGTTCAACTGCAACCAACACAGCCGCAATATACGCATATTTTTTATTGTGAAAAATTTCGATGGTTAAAAGGTAAGTCAGTAAAATCAACGACGCACCCGCCAAAATACTAGGAAGCCTTACCGCAAAACTAGTTAAACCAAACACCGACTCACTGATGGCCGTAATATAGATATAAACAGGCAATTTATAGTCACCAAAGACTCTAAATATCAATGGCAAAGTTTTACCCCACTCGTCTTTACCGGTTGTTAGAATAGAAAAAGCATTATATCCGTGACTTACTTCATCCCAATTAAGCGAAGGTGGAGTCGACTCTGTTGCAAAACTTCTCAACAAAAACCCAGCCAAAACAACAACTATAAGTACTGGATTTTTTCGTAAAAAACTACCTATCTTTGAAAGCATAATTGTAATCCATACTCGCCACTACAAAAACGGCGGTCTCACCGGAAGGATATTTAAAAATAGTAATAGGCTTTATGTCTGTCGGAAACTCGTCCGGCCTACCCACTATTGTTGTATTTTTTTGAGATAAGTCAGATAGTGACAATCGTTTGAACTCATAATTTGCTAATCTATAATCTGGCAATTGGTCGACCCAACTTACCCCACCATCCACATTTACAGGCCAGTTGCTCGATGCAGCCTGATATACAATCGGGTCAATTCGACTCGCGAATGCGATGTACATATGAGGTTCAGACAAAGTGGTACTAACAATAACCTTTTGTGTTTTTGGAACATTTCCGTTCAGCCAATTTGCTACTTCTAGATTGCCATAAGACATGCCTTTCTCATTAATCCTTGGAGACTGGATAAAATAATCCTCACAAAAGGTAATAAAAAAAAGCAGCATAAAACCAAAAAAGACGTACGTAAACTGCCTAAGCCGGCTTTTGGTAAGCAAGCTTTGCAAAGTTTCGTAACAAGTTAGAGCTCCAAGACTCAACAATATTTGCATCGCGGGTAACATAACAACAGCACGGTTTCCTGCGTAACCCGATCCTAATGTTAATGCCGCAGGAATAGGAGCAATCATTAGCCATACTATTGGAATTGCGAGGTATTTTGTTAATCTGTATTTCCAAAAATAATAAAGTAAACCCAAAAGAAATGGCAACTCAAACCAATAAAGAACTCCCCTGCCCGGTATCATACCGTACGTTGTCTCTGAAGGCCCTCCTGTAAAGTAAAACTGAGGAGAGAAATATTGGAAATAATTGGAAATAAATTTACGGGCTATTACTTGATACTTGTTGTGGAGAATTACTGCCAAAGTTTCGGGTAGACCTGCTTGAATTGCGGTAAGCCTGGGTTGAGCAGAATCGTTTGAGGCGCCATTGAAAATGCTAACGCCAGTAGCTCGAGTACCCGCACCCAGAGAGAAGGTATAAAAGGTTGCGACCAAAAAGACTGCAAAAATCGTCCCTGACAACAACAAAATTCCCCGATTAACACTTCCGAGTTTTTTCAAAAATATCATAAGCATAAAAACAACAACGACTGGCACGACAAGTTTTGCAGCATGGTATGAAAAGAGATTTAGTCCAAAAATTATCGACGAATAAATTAAAAATACTGGTTTTTTGGTTCCCTTAACAAAAAGGTAAATCCCAAGAGGTAACAGAAAAGTGGTCAGATTAGCTTCAAAAGCCCCCCTGCTCATCATTACATGCCAAGGTGATATCGCAAGTAAAAACGAGGCAGAAAGTGCAAAAAAATCCCGCCTCTTGTCTTTGAAACCCGACAGGTCTGCTAAAGTCCGAGCCAATAAAAAAGTAGCCAAGATGGCAGAAGTTCCAAATATTAAATTAGGAAGTCGAGTTACATACTTAGCAAGCCCAAAAATATATACCAATGGAACTAAGAGAAAAGTATAAAGTGGCGCTTTGTAGTCACCGAAAGATTTTAAAACAAGCGGCAAATTCGCACCCCACTGATCCTTACCGGTTTTAATTATTGAATAAGCGTCATAACCGAAAGAGGCTTCATCGGGTGTAAAACCAACTGGAATAACACCGGCACCTAAAAATCTCAAAGCCGCACCAACAATAAGAATTGCTATCAGGAGTTTTTTGACCATTCACTAAATTATAGCCATGTGGAGCTTAAATGTCGAAGCCCTCTATTAAGAACCACCTTCCAACTCATTAAACCGCGTATACAATTTCATGAACACGTAGAAGTTAAAAAGTATAAGCACTATTTCAGTTGGTCGAGATGACAATAAAGTTATCATCATAGGAATTTTTGGAAACCACCAAAAATGATACAGATTGACAAAAAAGATTAGCGATGCAAGTAAAGCAATTAACCTCACTTTCTTGTCAATGCCCGCGAGAATGATTAATAACACATATGGCAAATAGAAGTATCTCTCGTGCATTCTAGTCAATAATAAAAATGCACCCATCGAAGAAAGTGTTAACAAGTATAAAATATTCACAAACCCTTTATTCTTAGAGGCGATTTCAAAACCTTGCAAGGTTTTGAAATCAGGTTTGACAAGGTCAAACACCTCCACAGAACCCCTCTTAAAAAGATGGGTTCTGAAATGGACTGTAAATTTTTTAATGACGTTCTCTCTGCTCTCACGAGCTGAGTTTCCTCTAAAGGAGGATGACATATGGGCTAAGCTTGGCACTGCTTTTGCATTGTCAGCGTTCAATTCATTCCACGAGCTAACGCTCGGGGTTTTCTTGAATGCTGTTATAAGTATTAAATTAAGTAGTATATAAAGTGTCCATCCCCAGGAAAATGCGCTCTGACCCAATATTTTCATCGAATCATACTTGGGCGAAAAGCCATAAAACAGGCCCCAAAAATTAAAAGCATTGGCCGTCAAGTAACCACTAATTTCTCGAATATTGCTCCTATATAAGTCGACGAAGGCCATTGGCATCAGCGAGATCAAAAAAGGTAGCGCAGTCACAATTACCAAAATTATGCCCGCAAAAACAGATCGTGCTATATTTCTTACTCCCACCAAGACTAAGTAGATTGATACCAAGAGGGGCATCAAAACAATTGCTTGGGGTTTAATCAATAGTGACACCAAGTAAAAGACTGATGTCAAAACCCAACGCTTTTGATTGAAAAAATAAAGTGCCAACACGAATGGTAATATAAAAACGCTTTCAGTCTGTCCCCATACCGCAGATATATACCACGATGACGGCAGTATCAAAAAAAGTGTAGCTGAATACTTTGCCGCCTTTTTGTCTGACAGTTTTTTGACTAATCGGTAAATTGTATACGCAATGCCCAAATCTGCCGATATGGCAGGTAACTTGTTAAATGTTTTTTGCCCGTTAGGTGACTCAAACCACAGGTAAAGCCTAGACGGGAATGCATGAATAGTTAAATTGACGTTCCACACGAAACTCTTCGACTGTTCGTAAAGATATCTGCTCACATAAAAGATTTCAAAATATATTGGTGGATAATTAGGTGGTCCTGCGTCAGGCACATCCCGAGCGTAAAAATTTCTGAAGCCATCCGTATAAAGACTTTTTCCCCAATTGAGAGTATCAACAACATCCGGATGGAAAACTATTGGTGCAAAAACAAGCCTGAGAAGTAGTGCAAAACCAAAAAGCGCGGTAAGTTTGTTACTCACAATAATATATAGTATAGATTTTAAAATCAGTCAAATCACTAGGTAGAGGAAAATGTATAATTGTCATATGGCAAAGCCAAAAGGTAAATCTGGTTTACTTTCGGTCGCTATAGTTTTCATAGTTTCCACAGTAATTATGGTTTACCTAGTCTGGAAGGCAAATCTTGCCTTAACAATTCCCGAGGGTGAATTAATGCTCGTAGCCAAATCAATCGCACATAAACAGACAAACGATCTGAATACACACAATTTCCTGACTGAGCGCGGTTTTTTACTTTTTCCGATTTCTTCTTTTGTTACTTCTATCTTTAGTATGCTCCTGCCACCCAGCTATCTTCTTCTGAGATTGCCCAATATTGTGCTCTATTTTATTTTACTTACACTTTTATATTCATCCGTATCACGCTATTTACTCAAACCTACCAAAAGGTACGGCGTGTATTTTGCGTGCATTCTGGCTACATCTCCCTGGATAATAAACTTAACAACATACCACCCAGCCGAAACCCTAACTTTAATTATTGTTTTGGAAACCCTAATTGTCAGTAACTTTTGGCAAGATGGAAAACGATTATCCACATTACAATTAATCATAGTCAGTTCCTTGATGATAATCTGTGCTCTTACCAGTATCGAAGGACTTATATTTTCTCTTCTTTTCCTGCCGTTTTTTTACTTCACGCAATTCAAAACTGACGGCTATAAAAGTAGCTTCAAGCTTTTAACCCTATTTACAATCACTCTCGTTCCAATAGTTTTTGCCATGTATAAAAATACAACTTACATCAAAACAACACTTACCCACTCGACCTTTGTTGAAACAATTTTCCCCAAAAGCTTAACCGCAGAAATTAACGATAGACAAAAAATTGACTATCTATCGGCAAATAAGGCATTCTTACTTCCAGCACTTGTAAGAAAATTTATCTACAACAAGCCAGAACTAGCTTTAAATAAATTAACTAATCAAGTTGTGAGCATTTTTGATTTTGAACACTTTGCATTTCCTCTGGAATCATATGATGAAGTTCGACTAAGTGGATTTATTCCTAAAGGCAACTTACCACTTGTGTATCCATGGGATATAGTCCTTGTCCTTGTAAGTTTTGGAATCCTACTCAAGCAAAGTAAGGATAAAAGTAAACAACTCATGCCTAAGATGCATGAGTTTTCTCGCCTTTCAGGCTCAAAGAGTTTGTTCACCGCTTCGCTTCAGCACAGGGCTAAAAGCCCTGAGTTTTCGCGAAGTTTGAATAAAATACTGACGCTCTTACTTATTGGTATTCTTCCTGCAATTGTATTTCTAAAAAGAGATTTTTATATTTATGGCAGCATTGCAATTATTCCACTTTATATAATTCTGTGTTCAGGTTTTGCTAGTTTGCTTAACAGATATCAAAATAGCCCCATCGCAGGTAAAAGTATAATCAACTTCATTATAGTCTTGACTACAGTTATCGGAATTGTGAGATTTGTAAACACTTTCTACTTTAACCAACATGTTTATAAAACCTCTGATGTGTTATTTTTTCAGGATATCTCAAATTGGGTTAGGACAAACACAAGCAATCAAAATATTATAATTACCAACAGATTCGGCCCGACAGCTCTAATGACATCAGTTTATCTTGATGTTTCAACTACTACCTACTGGGACGCATATTCCAAGTCATTAGCAAACCCTAATAAGTCAGTTATACAAATTGACAATATTATTTTCAAAGAGTTTTATTATCCTGAAGAACCACAACCGTCGGCAACCATTTTTATCGGCCTACCTGGAGAGTTTGTCAACAAAGGAACGGACCTTGAAAAGCGTTCGCTACCACAGACGTTGCAAAAGCTAGGCCAACTCACTGAACCCGACGAACTGGTGTG
>CAYTOP010000038.1:0-2414 GCA_964439585.1 uncultured Gammaproteobacteria bacterium | reverse complement strand
GCAATACGGCCAAAACCTATTAATAATGCAACAACAATGAGAAAACACATCAATCTTTATATTCTACTTGCCATCCTTGCCTTGGGTAGCTTTATTCGACTTTTTATGCTTTCTAAATCCCCCCCCTCGCTTAATTGGGATGAGGCAGCATTGGGCTATAACGCATATTCTCTACTTAAAACTGGAAAAGATGAATATGGTTTCAAATTTCCTCTTGTCTTGCGGTCATTCGACGATTATAAACCGGCTCTTTATTCATACCTCACAATTTTACCAATAGCTGTTTTAGGGTTAACCGAATTCTCAGTTCGTTTTATTTCAGCATTGTCTGGGATTTCAATTATTCTAGCCGTTTATCTACTAGCGAAAAAGTTTTTCAATGAAAAAGTTGCTATCCTATCAGCTCTTTTTGTCGCATTCGAACCATGGGCTGTCCATTTTTCTAGAATCGCCTTCGAGGCCAATCTTGCGTTGGCTTTAACGTTATGGGCAATTTACTTTGCACTAAAGGCAAAAAATAATCTTCACTATTTATATCTTTCGATAATTCTTCTGTTTTTATCAGCTTTCGCATACCATGCAAACAAAGTTCTTTTGATGCCTCTTCTTATAACTTTTTTTATCTATAATCGGAAATCTTTAGGGCTTAGTCAGTTATATAAGTTTTTCGTCTTAGTTATTCCTCTTCTCTTCGCTTTGCTCCTTACTCTTAAAGGCGGGGCCGGTGTTGCCCGTCTTGGTAGCACTAGCATTCTAAAAGCTGTCAGCTTACAACCAGCCACCAATCTATATACTTTTATGAATGGTGTTTACAACCTAATACTAAACCTCTTCGGCAGATATCTGGCGTATTTTTCGCCAATCAATCTTTTTGTAAGAGGTACGAACGAACCTAATCAAGCTATTCATAATTTCGGGCTTTTTTATAATTTTGAGTTTTTCCTATTTCTTATAGGTGTTTGGAAAACATTTCAGTCAAAATTTAAACCTAGGATTTTATTTTTTATTATTCTTCTTGTACCCCTGCCTGCAATAATAACTTGGAATTGGTTTTCGCCGGTAAGGACATTGTTAATTTTCGCCCTATATGCAATCTTAATAGGTCTGGGAGCAAATGAAGCAATTTCCTATTTTGCCAAAAAATCTAAGTTTCTGCTTGTTATGGTACTCGCCCTTTCCGGTTTGCTATATAGCAACAAGGTTGGCAACCTAGCAACTACACTTTTTATGTATATTCCCTATGCCGAGAAAGGCAACTGGCAATACGGTTTTAGAGAAACTATGAGTGCAATACACCCAATCGCAGATAACCATGATCAAATTATTTTTGAAACCGGCCAAGCCCAACCCCACATTTTCGTTCTTTTTTATTCCCAATATGACCCCAACCAGTATCATAAAAATATCGGCTGCCCAAAATGTGTGGAAATGCCAAGAAAGAATTTTGACTTTGGAAAGTATCACTTTAGAAACATTTATTGGCCAGAAGATAAAGACCTTGCAAACACGCTTTTTGTCGGCTCAACCTACAGCTTGCCTGAGCAAGATATTCAGTTCACGCCCAATGCGCTAATAATTGAAGATGTAACAGATTTTCGTGGCGATTTTATCTCACGACTAGTAGAAACCAAATGACGAGAACTGTCAAACAAAAAACCTACCTAAAAATTCTTATCGCAATAGTTGCGCTTGGCTTTGTGCTCCGTGCATGGCGGCTGACATCTCTCCCACTACCTCCAAACGGTGATGAACTAGCCTTCGGGTACTATGGTTGGAGTCTTCTGCATTACGGGATGGACGAGTATGGCAATAAATTTCCCGTTTATTTCTCTTCGATAGGTGACTATAAATTTCCAGTACTTGCGTATCTCAATATAATTCCAGCCACAGTCTTCGGTTTGAGTGAAATTACTGTCAGATTTTGGCCTGTTGTATCAGGCACATTATTAATAGTACTCACATATTTCTTATCCGGATTTGTGTTTGCAAACCCATTAATAAACTTATTGTCTGCACTGTTTGTTGCAGTATCTCCATGGAGCATAACCCTTTCAAGAACCGCCCACGAAGTGGAGGTTGGAATGGTTTTTACTTATATTGCACTTTTGGCAATCCTATACGCAGCAAGACTATTAGGGAAAAAAGGTACTAACAACCAAAGCTCCTACATGAAAGTAAACACCATCTTTGTCGTGTCGTTTTTGTTGCTTTTAACTTCCATATTTACATACGGCTCACAGAGAATTTTTATTCCTTCGGTGCTTCTGGGATTAACTGCCGTAGCTTATTTTTACAAAAATGAGTTATCGAATGTAAAATCCAGGCTCGCTATTCTTTTTGTAATAATTACTGCACTAGTAGGGCTGTCTCTTATTCCTTGGCAGGCAAGGGGGCGTGCATCAGGCGGGGTTTGG
>CAYTOP010000037.1:0-11961 GCA_964439585.1 uncultured Gammaproteobacteria bacterium | reverse complement strand
GGCATTGAATGTGGATGACAATTTTTGTGTATCTCCCAATGATCCTGGCGATAACCAGCTGATATCAATAATTAAGGAATACTCTGACAAATTCAAACTGAGTGAATAGAAAGTCAAATACTTGAATAGTAATCTTCGAAATGTTATAATCCTATAACTAAATAATATAAGCCTTATATTATGAAAATATTTCTAATAAATATATTGTTTTTGTTAGTTTTTGGGATTTTTTTGTCTTCACCGAAAATGATCTATGCGGTCAGTGAGCCGTTATTTCCTGCTTGTTCTAATCCCCAGGGTACGCTAATTGTTAAATATGATAGTGGTAATCACTATATAGCTGGAGATTTGAGCTCTCATGAAGGTTCTGATGCGGTTTACCAGCTAGATGAGAATAACTATTCCCAATGCTTTTGTTCAAACGATGGGGCTGGTATTCAAACCAATTGGTGGAAAGTGGGCTCATTGGATCAAGATCAAATCGACACATTAAAAAAGCTTGGCTGGGTTTATGTTCCGGACGGTTCTGCTTGGGGACTTGCCCAAGGAGCTTACATGGCAAAAAACAGTTCGTATTCATGCGGCGGTGGAAATACACCAAAAAATCCGTCTGACCCGGGTGCGCCTCAATGTACAGCAGAAAAGCCGGCGACTCCTCAGCTATTATCGGTAAGTAAAAACGGCACATCAGCGACCATTACTTGGACGGCAGTAGATAAAGCGACGCATTATGTAATTGCTTATGGCACACAAATAGGTATTTATCCGTATGGTGTACCCAACACAGGTAATGTTACAAATTACACCATAAATGCGCTTGATCCCACAAAGACTTACTATTTTGAAGTCTATGCGGTAAATGATTGTATGCCTTCAGACTCTTCAACAAATGTAAACAGCACTGGAACAGGCCAAGTTTTGGGGCTTGCTACTACGGGAAATGCCTTGGCTATAGTTGAAACCATGTTAGCTAGCTTGAGTCTTTTGGCCTCTGGATTACTTCTTAAGAAATCTGACCAAAATTAACTTCTTCCATGAAGAATTTTTTTGCAAATATACTACTTATTGCAGGAGTAATTCTGTTTGTTGTTTCTTCTTATCTAATTTTTGAGCGATACAATCCGAACAGGTTAAGTTTTGCAGATTATATCCCAAGCGAAGGCAACACTTCAGTCGATCAAAGTACTAAACCGGAGTTTTTGCTGATACCAGAATTAGGAGTGAAACAAGCAATTGTACCCGCGCAAAAAAATGGCAGTAAATGGGAAACCACTACAAAAGGTGTATCCTATCTTTCAACCTCGCCTATGCCAGGGGAAGTAGGCAATAGCATTTTTTACGGTCACAACTGGCCAAGTATATTAGGTAGTATTGTTAATATTAAACCCGGTCAAGAAATCGCCGTGGTTTTCTCTGACGGAAGTGTCAAGAAATTTAGTGTTGAATACACCCAAGTTGTAGAGCCAACCCAAGCTAGTATTTTGGATCAAACTGATGATAGGCGAATAACACTCTACACATGCACAGGCTTTTTGGATACGAAGCGTTTTGTCGTTACCGCTTTTTACCAAGATCCGGTCGTATCTTATGCGTCTTCTGACTAGCTTTTTGCATTCTCCATTTTACTATTTCTGCATGATTTCCCGATAACAAGACCGAAGGGACTTTCCAACCCTTATAAGTTTCTGGCCGGGTATAAGTAGGGTAGTCGAGTAAATTTTCAATTTTCGAATTTTTAGTTTTCAATTGGGAGAAGGATTCGTTTTGGGTTGCTTCTTCGGTCAATACGCCCGGAAGAAGTCGAACCACAGAATCGACAATCACCATTGTTGGGAGCTCTCCGCCTGTTAATACATAGTCGCCAATTGAAATTTCTTCATCGGTTAAATGTTTTCTGATGCGTTCGTCATAACCTTCGTAATGGCCAGAAATAAATATCAGGTGGTCTAATTTTGACAACTCACGTGCCTTTTGTTGGTCAAAAACTTTGCCTTGGGGGCTTAATAAAATAATTCGTTTCTTTTTGGAAATTGGAAATTTAAAATTGGAAATTGCGCGGTCGACGACGTCGACGCGTAGTATCATTCCCTTGCCTCCGCCAAATGGTCTATCATCAACTGTTTTGTGCTTGTCTTTTGTCCATTTTCGGAGGTTGTGGATAGTTATGTCGACAAATTTATTATCTACAGCTCGTTTGACTATTGACTCATCAAACGGGCCGGAAAACATTTTTGGGAAAAGGGTAATGATATCAATCTTCATATTACAAAAACTCGAAAAATCCAAGGATCAAAGACTCCAAAAAACTTAAAAAAAATCAAATAATCCAGACTGCCAAGCAATTTAAAAAAAATTTATCTTGTATCGGTCTTTTTAAGAATACTCGTAAAAATATAAATGAACTCAGTAGCCTCTTGTACAAGATAATCAAATTCAAAGTCGTCAAAATCCACCGCTGCTTTGAGCCCATCCAGCCATACACGCGACTCTTTTGCTTCTTTTCGACAAATTTTAATAGATTTGCAAAAATCTTTCTTACTCATTGCTTCTGAAGCTTCAGCATAGTTTGCAGGAACTGAGCCGGAGGAAGCTGTTAGTTGAGAGATAATTCTTGAAGTTCTTGGGTTTAAAGGGCATTTTTTGCAGAGTTTAATGTTTCTGATGAAGAATTCATTCAGTCTTTTCTCAAGATTTTGTGGTTTTTTACCTTGTAATTTTATATTGTTTGGAGTTTTGGCTTTTTGATAACTTGGTTTTTTTGTTAATTCCATACCTGTAGTATACTTAAATATTGTTTATTTTGGAAAGGAGGTGATTAAATATGTTGTTATCAAATACTCCAGTTTTTACAGTTTTACCAGTTGCTGATTTGGATAAATCTGTAAAATTTTACATCGACAAGTTGGGTTTAAAGAAAATGGGTAATATGGAAGGCGCTGGTGGTATGGCTCTTGAGGCTGGTAATGGAACGGGGGTTTTTCTTTATGAACGCGGTCCCGTAAAATCAGACTTTACACAAGCCGGGTTTAAGGTGGAAGATCTGGAAAAGACTATGGCTGAATTAAGAGAAAAGGGCGTGGCTTTTGAAGAATACGATACGCCAGAGCTTAAAACCGTAAACGGTGTGGCAAATATGGGTCCAAACAAATCCGCATGGTTTAAAGATCCTGACGGTAATATTATTGCCTTGAATCAAATGGCTTAAATAAAAGTTAAAACCACAAGTGATACAATTTCGCTTGTGGTTTTTTAGTGGCGTCAGACGCCTGTATAATACTTTATATATGTACCAGATTCGAGAACTTCTTAAATTTTCCAAACTTTTCCATACATTTTCGGAAGTTGAGGATGGCAACATGTCGTTTGCATTTGCGGGGAATGAGTTGGACGAGAAAGAGATACTTAGGGCAAGAGACAAGTTTTTCAAGAAAATGCGAATTGCAGCAAAAGAGGCAGTCGGGTTGTGGATACAACACAAGAACGATGTTGTTGTGGTGGGCAGCAATTCAGCTGGGTGTGGAATGATCAACAAAGACACTGCGGTAAAAGCAGATGGTCTGGTTACTAACACAAAAGGTTTACTTATTTTTATGGTTGTGGCAGATTGCATGCCTGTTATTTTGTATGACAAGCAAAAAGATGTTGTAGGTTTAGTCCACATAGGTTGGAGAAATGCAGACAGCAATACGGTTGGTGTGGCAGTTAATAAATTAAAATCTAAGTTTGGATCAGCAAACTCGAATATAATAGTTGGTATTGGTCCGGCGGTTCGGAAAGATTCTTTTATCAAACAAAATCCTTCACAAAAGGACGACCCAAAGTGGAAGCCCTTTTTAGAAAAAATTAGCGATGATTTGTATAAAATCGATGTTGTAGGGCTTTGTAAGAAGGAGTTGGTAGATGTCGGCGTTTTGGCGAAGAATATTTTTGATTGCGGTATTGATACAGCGCAAGATGTTAGGTTTTTTTCCCACGTTCGGGATAAAGATTTGCCTAAAAGAAATCAGGGAAGGTTTGCCTGTGTGGTTGGAATGTTATAAAAACACAATATTACTTAATTGTTGTCATTTTGTATCTATGTTTCGAAACATGGTAACATACATTAATGGCCCAAGTCTCCAAACACCCTGTTTCTGTGTATGTTGAAGAAAGAATCTACAAGATTTTTATAGATTCGATAAAAAACACTCGAACAGATAAGCAAGTAATTGCTCTTTTGAATGATTTATTGTCCAAGACTGAAAAAATTATGCTTTCAAAAAGGATAGCAATTGCTGTTCTTTTAGAGCATGGTGACTATACCTATCGGGAAATTTCGAAAATGCTAAGAGTAAGTCTTGGCACCGTAGAAAAGATTAAAGGAATACTTCTAATTCAGGGAGAGGGATATAGGAGAATAATCCATAAAGTGGCACTGAATAAAGAGCTGAACAATTTATTAGGCGAGATGATTGAAGTAATAAAACCATTACCATCAAAAGGCGCAAATTGGTCAAGGTGGTACAAACAAAGAAGAACCGCGCGCTTTAAGAGGTTAAGGCCTTTATAATAAAAATAAATCTGCTACGATTTTTGTATCAATGTTTCGAAACATTGATACACTTAAAACAAGGTAGTGGAGAATATGGAGTTTGATTATGCAATATGGAAAAAGTGGATAATTTTTGTTGAACTTTGAATTTTAACAGTGCTTTTGAGAATGTTACCTAATTGTATAGCTGTAATTTAAGTTATTCGTATCTTAATGCTTCGATGGGGTCAAGTCGAGATGCACGGATTGCCGGGGCAACTCCAAAGACGATACCAACCGCCGCTGATACACCAAACGCGAGTGCAACTGACCAGAAGGTGACAGTTGCAGGGAAAAATTGGTTGATTAATAAAGCACCGCCCCAGCCGATAAGAACTCCGACAAGTCCACCGAAAAGCGACAATGTAACAGCTTCAATTACGAACTGGGTCAGTATGTCGGCTTGTTTTGCACCAACAGCTTTTCTCAGTCCAATCTCGCGTGTCCGTTCGGTAACTGACACCAGCATGATATTCATAATGCCTACGCCGCCGACGACTAATGAGATTGCCGCAATACCTCCGAGTGCTGCGGTGATGACACCAAGGATACTATTTATGGTTTCCAGTAAAGAGGAAGAGTCAATTACACTGTACTCGTTTTCATCCAGTTGTCTTGATAAATAGCGGTCAACGGCAACTTTCGTAGCCTCGATTTCGTCTTGGTTTATTGCTTGAACCATAACTTGCTGAACCGTGTCCTGGCCAAAGATTTCCTGAGACGCGGTTATGGGAATTGCTACAAAATTATCAATATCAAAGCCAATACTTTGAGTACCAATTTCTTCAATCACACCGATAACTTCAAATTTATGTTCTGCGATGTTAATTTCCTTGCCCAGAGGTTCTGAGATGCCGAATAAATCCTCGACCATGCTTGTTCCCAAAATGGCTACTTTACGGCCAAGTTCCACATCGGAGGCATTTATTTCCCGGCCCTTACCAACCTCGATATTTACCATGTTGCTCCACTGGGCAGAAATGCCAGCGACAGTTGTATATTTTGACTCACCTCGATAAGAAACCGATGCAGGCAAGTCGTTTTCTGCTGCGGCCGTTTTTATTGGTCCACCGAGTTTGGCAAGATCTTCGACGTGTTTAAGAGTTAGTTTGCTGCCGGCAAAGTTTGGCGGGCCTTGGCCAAAGCTTACACTGCCATCATCGCCGCCGACTTGACCAGGAAGGACAAAGACTTGGTTTGCCCCCAAGTTTTCGAATTGGCCGGTTATATACTGCTGTAACCCTTGACCCAGGGAAACCAGCAATATTACAGACGCGACACCGATAATTATCCCCAAAGAGGTGAGAATAGATCTGCCTTTGTTGCGCCTGATGCTTTTAATAGCTAAATTAAATATTTCTTCGAATTCAATCATTTTAGTGCTCGTTTAGACGCGAATTAGTTAATGGTTTTTACCATTAATTTGGTCGCGAACTATTACCCCGTCCATTATCTCGACCGTTCTTTTTGCCCCCCGGGCGATATCTAGCTCATGAGTAACCAAGACAATGGTATTTCCTTTTTTATTTAACTCTGCCAATAAAGCCATTATCTCGCTACCGGATTTGCTGTCTAAATTGCCAGTTGGTTCGTCGGCTAGAATTAATGTGGGGTTGTTTATCAGTGCACGGGCTATAGCAACTCGCTGTTGTTGACCACCGGAAAGCTGGGTTGAGAAGTGGTCAAGCCTTTCTCCCAATCCGACCCGTTGCAGGGCTTTTGTGGCTCTCTCAACACGCTCTTTATGATCTACACCCGCGTAGAGAAGTGGTAGGCTTACGTTGTCCAAAGCAGACGTTCTTGACAATAAATTAAATTGCTGGAAAACGAAGCCGATATGCACATTTCTGAGGGATGCCCGCTCGTCTTGAGTAAGTTCGCTGACGTTTTTACCCTGCAAATATACCTTGCCTGAAGTAGGTCTATCCAAGAGTCCGATCATGTGCATAAGAGTTGATTTGCCCGAGCCCGAAGGTCCAACAATTGCCACAAATTCACCCTTAGTAATTTCCAAATTAATGCCTTGGAGAGCATAAACTTCAACCTCGCCCATAGAGTAAGTTTTGGTTACTTTTTCAATTTTGATTACGGAGTTCATGGCTGAAGGCTTAGTTGGTTACTTTTAACCTTGTACCTTTTTGAATGCTGCTTGGAGGTCTGGTTATGACCTTTGTCCCTTCCGTAAGTCCTGAAGTGATTTCAATGTCATCGATTGACGATGACCCAGTTGTGACTTCAACCTTTTTGGCCCGACCTTCGTCTTCAACCCATACAAAGGTCTTTGAATTTTCTTCAATGGTTGCTGTTATTGGGACTAAAAGAACATTATCTTTTTCCGAAATTACAATATCTACGTCTCCATTCATACCAAGTTTAAATTTCAATTTATCATTGTCTGGAAGCGAAATTCGTACAACGTATGCAGTGCCGCCGGTTGAGGTCGTTGTACTTGAAACATTAAAGCCTAAAACTTTACCTTCAAAAGATTGGTCTGGAAAAGCATCGATCTCGATATCTGCGGCAAGGCCGTTTGCCAGTTTATTTATGTTTACTTCGCTTACTTCCGCCCTGAAATAGGTCGTTTCTGGCCCAAATACCTGAAAAGTGGCACTAGACGGGAGGGCTATGATTGTACCAGGAACAACGGCAGGCACTTGGGTAAGAATACCGTCAAATGGCGCACGAATGTATGCGCCTTCTAAACTCTTAACTGCTGACACATACGCCCAATAAGCCCTGTCTTTGGCGGCTTCTGCTGTGGTTCGTGTGCTTATTTCGGCATAGGTTTCAGTCTTTTCTTTTCCCTGGAGAGTATCATAGGTGCTATTGAGCACTGCTTGAGTGGCTCTTAATGTGGCGTCAGCTGATTGGTAGGCGTTGTAAAGCAATGTTGTATCGAGTTTGGCTATAATATCGCCTTTTTCAACGCGCTCTCCTTCTTTGAAATTGACTTCTTTGACTTCCCCAGCTGTTTGGAAGACTAAATTGGCTACGTTTTCTGCAGTTACCTCGCCGGAGGCATTGACGCTCTCAACGAGCTTACCGTATTTGGCTGCCCGAACTTCAACTTCCAGACCTGATTTCTGGTAAGCATTTACGCGCCAGTAGATTATTAACCCCAAAACAATCAGTGTAACAATTTTGCCGTAACGGCCCATTCTGCGGAAGCGTTTTATAGGCCAAAGAAGGATATTAATAACAGAACCCAAGAAAACCCCAAGCGTCGGCTTGTGGGATGAATTGGTTTCTGATATGTCATTCTCCTTTAGAGGAAACCCCAATCGTAAGATTGGGGAGGATGTCATAAGCCTTTGCAATAAGCCTGATTTCTGTTTTGCAGCCATAATCAAAAATTAATCCCGATACTAAATCCATCGGGATTCAAATTATTTTACATTGAGCTTGAGTCAAACTCAAGACGAATAACTTGTTTTTTATGCCCATAATCTGGTACATTTAAGTTGATGGCCAAAGTTGTAATAATAATGCCGACCTACAAGGAGGCAGAAAACATCGGGAAAATGATTCCTGAACTTTTTGACAACCAATTCCCAAAAATTAAAGATGCGGAAATGCACCTTCTTGTCGTTAATGATCTTCCTCTTGATGGCTCTTCGGATGACGGGACCGGCGATATAGTTCGCAAATACGAGAGTAAATACCCAAATCTCCACCTTTTAGAAGCGAAAAAGGAAGGCCTTGGCTGGGCTTATATTAGGGGAATGAAATATGCTGAGTCCAAACTCGGAGCTGATGCGGTGATGGAAATGGATGCTGACTTTCAACACCCCCCACGTTTTGTGAAACCGATGATTGAGGCATATCTGGCTGGTGCAGAGTACGTAATTGGTTCACGATATATTCCTGGTGGGTCGGTACCGAAAGAATGGGCAATTTTCAGAAAAGCGGTAAGCTTTTTTGGCAACTTGTTTATCCGAATTGTGCTTCTGAAGCCAAGGCTGCATGATCTTACTACCGGTTTCAGATTGACAAAAGTAAAAGGTGTTTTGGATAAAATTGACCTCGATAACCTCATGGAACCTACACGTTTTGCCTACAAAGTAGATCTTCTTTACCAAAGTATTAAAAATTCTAAAAAGACAGTTGAAGTACCACTGGAATTTGCTGCACGAACCCAAGATAAGTCGAAGTTCGATACTAAAGAGATGGTTTCGACTTTTAAAGTAGCCATTATTTTGGGAATAAAAGATAAGCAAAGGTTTATTAAATTCGGAGTGGTTGGATTTGCTGGATTTATTGTAAATTTTGTTTTCCTAAGGTTTTTTAGGGGACTTGGTTTTACAGAAACGCTTTCGTGGGTATTCTCAACCGAACTTGCCATATTAAATAACTATATATTTAATAACATCTGGACTTTCAAATCAGATAAGATTTCCGGCATTGTTCTTCATGTGAAGAAATTCTTCCAATTTAACCTAACCTCGGCAGGTGCGCTTGTGATCCAATCCATATTTGGGCCCTTGGGAGTTAGGTTGATAGGAGCACAATATGATTTTATCGTGCTTGCTGTGGTAATTGTCTTACTAGTTCTTCCGTATAACTACTTTATGTATAATGCGATAATCTGGAAGACTTGGAAAATGCCCTGGTCAAAAAAGAAGGGTGGCGAATAACACCTCTGATGTCGGAAGCGAAGTTCCCCATAAACAATGAGTTGGAGTTTAATAAGTTTTTGGTGCGTGAATATTTAAAACACGGTTCTGTAGATGAAGTTCTTAGAGTTCATAAGTTTGATCTGCCTTTATCATATGCTAGTTACCAGAGAATTTTGGACAAATGGCATATCGTTAAAGCTGCTGGTCCAAACAGCACTCTGTCGGAAGCAATATCGTTTTTCAGTAAACTAGCTTACGAAAATGTTCCGTTTGAAGTGCTGTATAAAAAAATGCCACCTAGTTTCCAAACCTCAGCCGTAACCTTGTATAGGATTCTAGCTTATATGAAAGAAGGCCTAACTCGCCGGGTTGGAGCTGCCTTAATTATTACACCATATAACGACTCCCAAAAAATACTTGTTGCTAATGATATTTCCACTCCGAGGTTAGAATTGGGGAAACCATATGGCGCTGTCTCTATTCCGATGGGCTATGCAAAAAAAAGGGAAACTTGGAAAAATTCTGTATTACGCATACTTCAGCATGAAGTGTTTACCCAAAAAGCAATTGAAAATGTAATTCCGGATGAACTATTGGGTGCGATTAAGACGCCCTTTATGTATTTGGACGTCGTTGATGTGAGAGTTAGCGTTTATCATTTGCAACTCCCTAAAAGTTATAGTTCATTGAAAAGTTTTTCCAGTTTTAAACTCAAAGACTATCGGTTTGAACAACTGACCAACTTAGTATCAAACAATGCAAGGGGGGGCAATTTCAGAACCGGTCTAGTTGAAGCGGTCACAGGTTATAAGAAATACTTAAATTTACTTACTCGGAATCTTGCGGCAAACCCTCTCCAGCAGAAATCGTTTTTGAATAGAGAAATTGCAACTGTAGAAGTAGAAATCGAGGGCTAAACTTAATTTTAGTCTCCTGCTTCATCTTTTTTGCCATAGAACACGGCCTCTGCTTCCTTAAATTTAACTCTTTCCATGTTGGTACGCTCTAGCTCCCGCTGGGCTATTGAAACCTCTTTTGCCCAAATTTGATAACGCTCCTGTGGTGTTACATCTGCATGTAATGGCTGATGTGCAAGTGTTGGGCCGGAGCCATTATTGCCAGCAAAACCATAAAATGGCATAAATTGACGCATCAACCTTCTTACATGGCAGGGTTTGGTTTGTCCTGGTCTTTCAGTCATTGTTAGGCGTTAGTTTGTTGACCGTAATTGATTTAGATTCAATGTGAACATCGTACACTGTAATGCCATGTGGTGAGACTTTGTCTCTGGCAATTTCTCCTGCTACTGACAACAGTATTTCAGCGTCTCTTGGGGTTACTTGGTAGTGTGATAGTTGCGGTCTTGATGCAACACCGATTGGTTTCTGAACCACATCAGTGGGCAGAGATTCCTGCGGCTTTACTGATTGCGGATGGCTAACCTGTCTACGTGCTCCAGGAAATGCGTCGGCAAGTATTTCAGCTAATCCCATATAGACCATTGTATTTATTTAAACTGATCAAAAGCTCTCAAGTGAAGTTTATTAAAGAAGAGAAGCCCAGTCGGAAACGGGCATGACATTTTGAGAAATGTAGGCAAGTGCAAACAGATAGATTGGAATGATCAGGAGAAGCAATGCGGACTTGAATTCTTTTTTAACGATTGAATCCGAAAAACTAATCAGAATAAAAGGTAGGATTGGTAGAGAGTATCTGAGAAGATCGCGGTGGGCGACGAATAAAGTTGATGCAAAGAAAATTGCGGAAATCCAAGAAAGTTCTACATCTTTTTTTTGTATTAACTTTTGGATTCCCAGAAAGCCAAAAAGATAAATAAAAATGATTTCCTCTAACCAGAAAGTTCCGACCCAGTCAGCTGAATAGTTAAATATTTGGAAAGGTGGGAAAAAAAGATGGATATTGTCGCCTGAGTGGAAATATGCAAAAAAATCTCCGTACGTTAACTTATACAAGTAAAATATGCCAAAAAGTGATATGGGCATAAGAAGAAGTGGTAAATATTTTGCTACTTTTATGCTTTTTACCCAATGGGAAAAATCTGTTGTTGCAGCCTTTTTTATTTTGGGTAGAAATATTATTGCTAAATAGGATATAAATAGAAGCATTCCAGGCGATTTAGTTAGTTGTGCTATTGCACCCCAAATTCCTGCAGCCCAGTATTTTTCCTTCTTAAAATAGTAAACAGATGCAATTATTCCGGCAATAAAAAGTGGTTCAGGTGAGCCGACTGAACGAACTATAAGCCATCTTGCTGGAAAAATGGAAAAAACAAAAGCCATCCATAGAACATCCTTTTTCTCTACATACTCACCGACCAGCTTCATAAAAAAGTAAATTGCAAGGATGGACGAAAGAACAGTAACTACAAGCATGGAGTAGGGAAAATTACCAACTAGAAATGATGATAGTGTAATTGCTATTGGGTATAGTGGAAAGTGGGCAGCATAATAAACTGCTGGTAAAGTGAAAGGAAAGTTTTGAATTTTGGCAATATTATAAAGCGATTTTGCTACTACTATATATAAGGGGCCATCGTAGTTGGCAACAATGGTAGCCATACCTTCCTGAGGCAGAGGAATGTACCAAAAACTTTTTAGTCGGAAGAAAAACGGCAACCAAACAAGAAGAGTCGGAATTAAGGTGATAAGAAGTATCTTTGAAAAGGTTTTAAATTGCGCTCGCATTTATAATTGCTCAAGAAAACCGCATGCGTAAGCTTGCGGATGAATTGTACAGTTTCAAACTCGTCGAAGA
>CAYTOP010000036.1:1905-12130 GCA_964439585.1 uncultured Gammaproteobacteria bacterium | reverse complement strand
CTCGTCAATTATCACTTTTGGAGGCGTATTGCTGTTTTCCATCTCATATATGGCTAGTCTTAAAATGGCAAGGTCGATTTTATTTAGTTTTTCTACAGGCCAAGTAGGGGCGGCTGTTGTTATCTTATTATCTATATCCTTACTTTTTTCCAAGACTTTTTTTGCCAATTCGTTCAGATTGGGCTGCTTGGTAAAACTTTGTGCAAATAACATCTTGATTGTATTTTGTCTTATTTTGTGTCTCGGATCACGGGCGGTTTTCATAACAGGAAGTAATATGTGCCCACCTCAACGATAGAATCCGCAGTGCGGACATGTTACGTGTGGCTCCTTTAGTTTTTTGCAATTAGGACAGCGTGTTAGGTTTGCAAGTTTGAGCCGATTGGTTGCAGCATTTTTTCTAACGTTGCTGCGGCTTCTTGTATGTTTTTTCTTGGGTAATGGTGTCATACTGCTACTCGAATTTTCTTGCTGTGAGAACTCATTAGAGTTCGAAACTCAAGCATTAAGCGAAGCTTAAGTTTGGTAAAAGAAAAGTCGGAAAAGAAATTAATAAAATATTAGCGAACTTGGTCAATTTTACTTGTCGAGGGTAGATATTGCAACATGTAAAGTTAATTAGTTCATTACAATGCTTCCTCGTTTTAATATTTTTTTGACTTTTGGGTAGCTGTCTAAATTGTTAAAGATTGAATTGGCAAGTTTTTTTGCTGATTTTATTAAGTCGCTATCCTGCCAGCTGGCTATTTTTAGTTCGGTAAAGCCGTGTTGTCGGATGCCATAAACCTCGCCAGGACCTCTAAGTTTTAGGTCGAGTTCTGCAAGCTCAAAGCCGCTTGAAGTTTTTGTCATAGCGTTAAGTCTAGGCGATGGCTTGCTGGCTCTGGTGCCGCTGAAAAGCAAACAATAAGACTTTTTATCACTCCTTCCTACCCTCCCCCTCAATTGATGAAGTTGAGCCAAGCCAAAGCGCTCCGCACCCTCAATCGCCATAATGGTTGCGTTTGGAATATCAATGCCTACCTCTACAACGGGTGTTGATACCAAAATATCGATTTTACCTTTTTTAAATTGCTCAAGAATTTTATCTTTCTCTTTGGTTTTCATTCTGCCGTGCAAAAGCCCTAGTTTTTGTTTGTTGAATATTTTTTTGAGATTGGCAAACTCTTGTGTGGCCGCCTTAATTTGTTGCATTGACTCTTTGTCAGATTCTTCTATAAGCGGACAGATTACAAAAGCTTGGACCCCTTTTTGATTTAATTGATCTTTAATCCACGCATATGCCCCTGGCCGTTTAGTTTCAGGGACTATCCAAGTTACAATGGGTATTCTGCCTTTAGGCAGTTCTTTGAGAGTAGATAGGTTAAGGTCTCCGTAAACTGTTAAAGCTATGGTTCGAGGAATGGGTGTTGCTGTCATTGTCAAAACGTGAGGAGCAAAATTACCTGATTTTGATTTTTTAATAAGATGTGCGCGTTGTTCTACCCCAAAGCGGTGTTGTTCGTCGATTATCACCAACGCGACCTTATCGAAGCTTACTTTATTGTGAATTAGTGCGTGGGTGCCAATGAAAATATCGCTTTTTCCGATGTCTGATTTAATCCCCGCTGACGTTACCAATGCCACTCTTACTTTGTAGTTATTAAAAAGCTGCTTTAGTGTATTGAAGTGCTGTTGTGCAAGAATTTGTGTAGGTGCCATAAAAACGGTTTGGAAACCATTTACAAATGATGCAAAAGCAGCTGCTGCAGCGACGACCGTTTTGCCAGAACCGACATCCCCCTCGAGCAGCCTATTCATCGGCAGGTTACTTTTTAAATCATCGAAAATTTCCCGAATAGAATTTTCTTGGGAATTGGTTAGTTCGAAATCAAGGTTGTAAACAAAATTTTTTAACATTTCGGACTTTATTGAAAGGATGTGAACTACTTTATTTTCCTCCCAATCTTTTTTTCTAAGTTTATTTTTAAGTTGGAGGAAAAGCAGTTCATTGAATGCCAATCTTTTTTTGCCAACAGAAGATTCATCAAAATCGGTTGGAAAATGGATGGAGCGTACTGAGTTTTGGTACTCAAGTAGTTTGTATTTTTTAAGGTCGGCATCGGGCAAGAATTCTTCAAGCCACATTGCGGATAATTGATACGCTGTAGCTATTCTTCCTCTTAACCATTTCGAAGAAAGCTTTGTGGTTGCCGGGTATATGGGAACTAACCTTCCTGTATGGAGCGGGTTTGAACCTTCATGTAATATCTCGTATTCTGGTGATATCAGAGCCTTTTTGTTATTAAAGTTATCAACTTTTCCAGAGAGCGCGACTTTGTCACCTATATGAATACTTCTTGTTAGATATGGTTGATTAAACCATACAACATCGAGTTCACCTGTGTTGTCGGAAACTTTTGCGAATTGCAGTTTTTTACCATGTCGCGTGTATTGATTTTTTATTGCCGTAACTTCGCCGGTAATAGTTACAGTAACTCCTACTTCGGATGAAATTATTTTTGCATGATGTCTGTAATCGATATAACGAGTGGGTACATGCAAAAGCAAATCCTCAACCGTCTCGATGTTAAGTTTCTTGAGCCGAGTTGCATATGAGGGTCCTACGAAGGGGAGTTTTAGAACGGAAGATGAAAGTTTCATTGGCTTATAATAAACTCCTCTTACTCAAGTCTGCAACTCTCGTAAGAGATTTTGATCTCCCAAATGCTTTTTTAGAGGCTATAACACTAATTGGAAATTGTCTGCTCCGGTGGTATAGCTAGAACATGTAGGCGAGAAAAGGAATGAAGGTGGTGAGTAATAATGCAATCCCCGCGATAATGACCATAATTTTTACGAGTTTTTGGTGTTTTTTGCTTCCCATAATAAATGACTACATTGATCTTTAAGGGTCGTACCCTACAAGGTATTATTTCTCTACTATTTTTACAAAATCTTTCTTGCCAACTTTTAATATATCTCCCACTTGCAAATATTCTTTTGGGTCGGTTATGGTTTTTCCATTTACATCAAGAGCATTTTGTGTCAAAAGCCTTTTTGCTTCGGATTTGCTTCCTGCTGATACTGCTGCAGCATCGATAACATTTATTTTATTCTCCACCCTAACTTCCAGTCCTTTCACTGGCAACTTTCCTTCTTGAAAAGTTTTCTCGAAATATGCCTGAGCCTTTTTGGCGTCACCTTCTGAATGTAGTTGAGTCACTACTGCCAGTGCGAGTTTTTTCTTTGCGTCAAGCGGATTGAAGCGTCCGTTTTGCAAGTTCTTTTCAGTTTCGCCGATTTCATCAAGTGGAATGTCGGTAACATTGGACATATACGATATTATTTGTGTGTCGGGAATGCTTAGTAACTTGCCATACATGTCACTTGGGGTGTCATCAAGCCATACACAGTTACCGCTTGTTTTACTCATTTGTTTGCCGTCGGTCCCCATTATCATTGGCGTTGTGAGAACATATTTTTCCTTACCTTTCATTTTCTTTAAAAGCTCACGCCCTATCAGCATGTTAAATTCCTGGTCTGTACCTCCAATTTCAAGATCCACATCCATCTCGACTGAGTCGTATCCTTGCAGAAGCGGATACATCGTTTCGTGGTACCAAACGGTATCGCCTTTAGTTAATCTCCTTTGAAACATTTCCCGCTTAAAAAGCTGTACAGCGGAAATATGTGATGCGATGTTTATGATGTCTTGAAGTTTTAACTTTGTTAGCCAATCACCGTTTTTCTGAATTTTGACTTTATCCCAATCAACCAGCGGAGAAACCTGTTTTTTCCAACCCTCAATGTTTTTCTCAACTTCATCTGGTGTTATTAAGGCTCGACCGGTATCGCGCTGTGACGGGTCGCCAACAAGGACTGTTCCAGTACCAAAAAGAAAAATGACTTCATGCCCGGCATTTGCGAAGTCCATCAGTTTACGGATGCCTACACTGTGGCCTAAATGAAGCCTGCCACCAGTCGCATCAAAGCCTTGATAAAGCTTAACTTTACGCTTGTGCATCAAAGCTTTAAGACCCTCCTTATCGGGCAAGACCTTCTTAACCCGCCTTTTCAGTATTTCGTCACCAATGGTCATATGAAAGTTCAATATAAGTTTAACACAGCTTTATAAGGTGATGGAATATACGCCTAATAATATTAGGAGCATTAACATAAATTTACGCATAACAACTCTGACTTCGATATCCTCCTTAATGATTTGCGGAGTAACCATAGTGAGTACAATAGTATACCCTAGCACAAACAGTGGTTGAGTGCCCATAAGTACAGTAACAAGTGCGACGGACGCCATAGTAAAAGCATAGCGTAAACTTAACCTGCCAAGGAAAAAGACTAATTCATTTATTAAGACAGCACCATATACAAATTTATTTAAATTCTTTATAGAACTTATAAATTGTTTTTTATAAGATGGAATCAAGAAGAGGAAAAAACTTGCTATCCCTATTCCCAAATGTTCCCACGCTATCGTCTGCCAAAAGGTATTAAGACCGTAGACAAATTTGAAAATAATTCCCAACGAAGCAGAACCCAAAGATGCAACCAACATAAACCAGAAAGCAGGTCTGGGTGTGAATACCTTTTTATCTATATTTTTACCTGAAAGTAAAAAGCCACCAATAAATATTATTACAAACCCCAATAAATGAAACGGTTTTAGTACTTCACCTAATAATAATGCGGCGAGTATTAGTGAAAATACAGGAATAAATTGAAATAAGGGTGTAACCCGTGATGCTTCGTCCAAAGTTAGAGATTTGAAATAAGTTAAGAAGGTAATTATCTGTATAGCACCAGCGGAAAGGATAAAAAAAGAAGATTTAATATCTAGAAAATGAAAACCTATAAAAACGAATAATAAAACCGACATGACGAAGGATACAATTCCATAGACTATCGTGAATGCACCAAGTCCTCTAATGTGTTTATCAAGGATAAATTTATCAATTAGGTTGTTTATTCCAAATAAAGCAGGCCCGAGTAGCGCATACGATAACCATTCCATAAACTAGTCTCTAAGTCCTTTCTACCAATATAAAGCTAGTAAAGTTTTCTTTTGCATCCTGGAGGTTGTTTTCGACTGTCTTTAGGTTATATATTGTGGCAAGAACTTTGCTTCCAATGGTCGCAATACTTTTGGGAAGTTTGTACTCCGACAATTTCTTAGCAACTAATGCGTGATCAACTAACTTTCCTTTTCCTGAAATCCGCTTTAGCATAGGATATTTTTCGGAAAGTGTTTTTTTACATTGTGCAAAAACCTGGGGGTGAGACATGATAGTATCTACTTCCCCAATTCTTGCATCACTTCTAATCATCAAGGTGTGCGAGATTCTAATAGCAAACTCTTCCACTATTTTGAACTTGTATTTAGCCATGGCTTCAATACTTTCGCCTACGATTCCTCCGACGGAATTATGTATTGCGAATTGACCACGATCTATTACGCCCGCGTGAAGTGCACTTAAAACTGCCTCAGTTGTGTATAGATATTTAATCTTGTACTTTTTGGTTTGGGATTTATCCAAAAAATAATTCATTGCTTCTTCGTTAAAGCTCCCACGCCCACCTTGTATCCCGTATGTAATATACTTTGGATCTACTTGTTTGGGCAACAACCTGTTGTAAAGGTCATCATATTTTTCTCCAAGTTTGATACGCATTCTTTTGGTATACGGATTGTAATGTTGAAGGTTAGTAAAAAGCTGCCAGGTATCGTTGCAGGTTTGATCTTTTATTTCGAGCAATTTCTTTGTACCAAGAGAATCAATGTTTGTGGCTTCTAGTCCATATGAATCAAGAAGTCGTCCGATGAAATGGGTAAGTCCTTGTGAGTTGGCTGCTAACTTGTCATGCTCTTGTGCAGACATTTCGATAACCTTAAGTTTTTTGGCTTCAAACACCCTTCGCCAAAAATTGTAATTGGACTTATTTGCCAGAAACTTGTCCATAATCATAGGAAGACTTTCGAAGCCCCACTTACTACTGTCTGGGCCAAACATTGGGTGAGTGAGAAGCGCTTGTGTTTGACTTTCTCTCAAATATTTTTCAAACACCTTTTTAGGGTGCATTTTCACCGATAAAACATCTATTAATAAATGCCGCGCCTGAAAATATTTCTTGTGGCTTGAGATTACCTCTTCAAAATTCTCTATCGGCACTGCATAAAATATGGCATCACCTTCGTAAACTTCATTTAAAGTTGAAGCGATAGAGGTTTCATCTGTCATTTCCTTATCTTTAATGATTTCGCGTCTGTCAAATAGGGTGATCGTAAAATCATCTTTTAAAAGTCGATACAAGACTTCCCCAAACCTTCCAAAGCCCACTATACTAATTTTTTTCATTTTAAAAATAATTATTAATTTTATTAATATTTACACAAATACTCACTCTAACAAAACCTTCTCCATTTTTCCCGAAAGCAGTACCAGGTGTAAGCAATATTTGTCTTTTTTTCAAAAGCTTCATGCAGTAATCTTCAGAATAATTGGCTTCGTCTGGAATTTTAGCCCAAATGTAAAGGCTTCCTTTTGGTAAAGTAAATGTAAGTCCTAAAGCTTTTAAATGTTTTGCGATTATATCTCGACGTATTTTATAACTAAACAGCATTTCTTCATACCACTTTTTATCAAAATTGGCTAATGCATACGCTCCTAATTTTTGCAAAGGTATCGATAAACCGGAATCTATTTGAGATTTAACCTCGGCAAGTGCCCCGATAATATCAGAGTTTCCAACAGCCCAGCCCATGCGAAAACCTGCAAAAGAAAAAGTTTTGGAAAATGACCCAATTTCAATTGCAACATCTTTTGCGTCTTGTACCTGTAAAATGCTTGGAGCAACATATTTGTCAAATGTTATTTCTGAATAGGCATTATCGTAAACAATAAAAAGATTATTCTGCTTCGCAAATTCAACTATTTTTTCGAGTTTGCTGATTGTTATAACTTGCCCAGTAGGATTTGATGGAAAGTTAACCCAAATGAATTTAGTTCTGTTTGATACTTTTTCTTTTAACTCAACTAAATCAATTTTAAAATTATTTGCTTGGCTCAAGTTGTAATATACTGGACTTGCTCCAATCATGAGAGCTGGTTCGGTGAAAGCGGGATAACCTGGATCTGGAATCAATACTTCATCATCTTCATCAAGCAACGCAAGTGGAAGATGAGTGATACCGTCTTTAGCCCCAAGGAGTGGTTGAATCTCTTCGCGAGTCAGGGTAACACCAAATCTTTTTGAGTACCAACTAGTTATAGCTTTTGATAACTCTGGAATTGCTCCGTAGCCGGGATATTTGTAGGCTTGATCTTCGTTTATGAATTCTTGCAGTTTCTTGATGTACTTTGGACTTGGTGGGACATCAGGATTTCCCGGACCAAAGTTTAAAACCTTCTTTCCTGACTCTTCTTCTACTTTTTCAACTTCTTTGGCCAGTTTTGCAAAAACGTATTCAGGTATAGCGTCTAGCCTTTTTGCGAGTTTGATGTGTGTAGTCATTTTGATTTTTGTATCTTTAGTGATTCAGCATGTATGAGCTTATAAATTTTGGTTACAAAGTTCTCGGAAAGACCTAGTGTTTTACCATATTTTTTCCTCGTCGCCTCGACGTTCTGCCATCTTATATTGTCGAACGCAAGTATATGTACTCGCTTTTTAATTTCGCCAATGCCACTTGCTAGTTGCTGTCTTTCAGCAAGTAAAATTAATAGTTTTTCGTCAACTTTATCAATTTTATTCCTCAAAGATTTTATTTTGCTTTTTGCGTTCATTTACTTAATTCTCTTTTGGTTTAGTTTTATCTTCAACTACTTTAGGCAAATCACCATAGTCAAGCGAGGCGTTACCCGATTCAATAATCTCAGTTATTTTGCCATCTTTTATTGTGATACGGACGGTTGTGTCACCTTCTCTGTCTGGTTTTAGTTGACCTTCTCTTTCCATTTTAAAATCTTACGCCTTGGTGAATTTTTGGTTCAATTGCCTCAGGTTCTCTTAAGTTTCTGAATTTAGCCAATTCATCAAGTAAGCATTGCAGCTCTTCGTGACTTATGTGTTGATCAGTGTCAGTAATGGAATTACCTGCTTCTATTAGAATTCCATCATATAACCAATTGTTGCCGTCTTGCATTTTCATTGCGGCTATCGTGGTTTCAACAACTTTGTCTCTTAGTTTTGGTCCACAGCTATGGCTTGGGTCAAAGTATAACTTTGCTCCAGGAACTGAATGTTTGGTTTTGCGCGCAATCTCATGGACGGGTGCGCTTCGCCACGTTCTGTTTTCGGGAGAGTCAACCCCTCGATGGATAAAAATAATTTGATTTCCAGGAATTTGGGCAAAACTTGCTAGTCCCGACCACTGACGTTGAAGTGCGCTGCTTACATTTTCATCAGAATTATTTGCAGTGTCGAGAGGGACATCTAAGTTTTTCGGGTTTTTAATGCCGTGGAGCCACCCGTTTCGTCTTGCATACTCGCCCATTGTTAAGTGGGGATAACCCAAACCTTCAACTGAAGGCTGCCACTCTAAAAATTTGCCTGATGGTATTCTATTTTCGTAGTAAGGTAGTTGTATATGAGGCATCATTATTTCTGTTGCGACGAGTAAGCCTGTATCTTTCACAATTCTCTCTGCTGCAACCACACCGGGAGGAGGATCAACTGGAAGTGGATTTCTAATTACCACAATGTCTTCCTCAACCGTAAAATAATGTTTGAAGTCCACACCCATACCAGTACCATCTTTTTTTACGATTGTTCTAGATTTAAGCGGCACTACTCTTGTTCCGTAAACTCCTCTTTGCATTTCACCATGCATATTTCGAACTCTCATATCAGCCAAATTGTAGTAGCCAGATAGATTTCTTTTTAATTCCAAATCTACAGAACAAGGTCCTGTTACTACTTCTATATCGTAATTATTAGGTCTTTCTGACATGTTAGTAAAAACAAAAAACCCCGGCTGTGCGGGGTTATATTACATAGAAAACTCACCCCGCGTTAGCTAGGATTAAAATAGTAAAAATTAAAAACTGTGTTTATGTTTCTATTCATATTTTCGATAAATTTTTCCATTAAAAAACCTCCTTGTAAGGAGGTTGAGTTGTTGCATAATTTGTTTTTTTTACAAATAAACCCGCCCCCTTACATTAGGAGGTATAGAAAAAGCTAAAATATGCTTTTCGGGTATTGTTCATTGTCGATAATATAACATCTAGTGTGTTGAAATGTCAATGGTGGTTGGAGTAATCTAAAATACCTCTCTATGTCAAATTTCAAGGGAACGATATTAAAGTACTGGGATAATCTGTTAGAATTAGCTAATAGAATTCGCATGTCGCTGGCTAATGACTTTTCAAAGCTCGCGGCTAAACGCGCATCCCAAAAGGAAAGTTTATATACCAAACCTATGCCATATTGGAAAGACAGTTTAAGGCGGAGACGTCGTGCTCGTAGAATTAGGAATATGTCTCCTGGGAAATTAATAACAAGTAGGCGTGTCGTTACACTAACAAAAATGGGATTTTTAAGTGTGATTGCGGGCTTTATTATTCTTTTGGTTCTAATCCCATATATGGCCTTCAATTTGCCTTCGCCGGACAAAATTGTTAGGCGCGAAGGCTTTTCAACAAAGATTACAGACAGGAACGGCAAAGTGCTTTACGATATCTACTCAGATCAAAATAGAATTCCGATTACGATAGACTCAATTCCGCAGTATCTAAAAGATGCAACCATTTCTATCGAGGATAAAAATTTTTACAACCACCAAGGTTTTGACCCTTTGGGAATTCTTAGGGGTCTTTCAAAGATCGTTACCAAAGGTAGAGCTGAGGGTGGATCTACATTAACTCAACAGCTTGTCAAAAACGTCCTTGTTGGTGATGAACGTTCCATAACTCGTAAAATTAAAGAGTTTATCTTGGCAATTCAGATTGAGCGTAAATATTCAAAAGATGAGATATTGCAGATGTATTTTAATGAGGCGCCTTATGGGGGTACTGCATGGGGTGTTGGTGCGGCGGCACAAACTTATTTTGGGAAAGACGTAAAAGACCTGGACTTAGTCGAAAGTGTTATTCTGGCTGGACTGCCCCAGCGACCGTCGTATTATTCGCCATATTCGTCCAATCCTGATGCTTATATTGACCGTGCTAAACAAGTTTTAAGGAGGATGCGCGAAGATGGCCATATAACTAAAGAACAGGAACAAGAG
>CAYTOP010000036.1:0-1895 GCA_964439585.1 uncultured Gammaproteobacteria bacterium | reverse complement strand
GGCGGATGATTTACTACCCGACGTTACTTTTCAGGTTAAAGGAGCAAGTTTTAAAGCTCCACATTTTGTCCAATACGTACAGCAAATTCTCGAGGACAGGTATGGTGCGGCTTCAGTAGAACAGGGTGGGTTGCAGGTAACAACAACTCTAGACCTGGATTTGCAGGAAGAAGCACAAAAGATAGTTTCAGAAGAAATTAATAAAGTCGAGAGTCTGCATATTACAAACGGTGCTGCAGTGGTTGTTGACCCACAAACAGGAGAAGTCCTAGCAATGGTGGGTTCGAAAAACTTCAACGACCCTGACTACGACGGTCAGGTTAACGTTACAACGTCTCTGAGGCAGCCTGGGTCATCGATAAAACCGTTTACCTATGTTACGGCTTTCAAGAAAGGCTATACACCAGCGACTTTACTAATGGACGTGCCTACCGAATTTCCTGGCGGTGAAGGACAGCCCGCGTACAATCCTGTTAACTATGATGGAAAATATCGGGGACCGATGCAAGTTCGATACGCTCTCGCAAACTCAATAAACGTGGCAGCCGTAAAAATGCTTGCGAAAGTCGGCATTAAAGAGATGATGCAAACAGCGTATGACTTAGGTATAGATTCGCTTGAGCCTACGAAGGAAAACTTGAGCAGATTTGGGTTGTCTTTAACCTTAGGAGGCGGTGAAGTCCGACTTCTTAATTTAACCGAAGCCTATTCTGCATTTATGAATCAGGGCTATCGTGTGGATCCCGTTGCGGTTTTGAAAGTAACCGATATCAACGGCAAAGTTTTGGAGGAAAATCACCCCGACAAAGGTCGACGTTTATTAACTCCAGAGCAGGCGTATTTAATTGCCGACATTCTCTCTGATAATCAGGCTCGGTCTTTGATTTTTGGTACTAACTCACTTCTTAACATACCAGGCAGACAAGTTGCGGTAAAAACCGGAACAACCAACGACAAAAGAGACAACTGGACTTTGGGTGGAAACGCTCATGCTTTAGTTGGCGTTTGGGTTGGTAACAATGATAACTCAGAAATGAAACAGGTGGCCTCAGGGGTATCAGGTGCATCCCCCATTTGGCGCGGTATTATTCTGGCTGCCTTAAAAGATAAACCCAATACTAATTTTGAAGTTCCTGGTGGGATCGTTTCGGCTGCAGTTGATGAAGTGTCGGGGTACGCAGCTCACGATGGTTATCCAAGCAGGATTGAGAAATTCGTTGATGGAACTCAGCCGGGAGAAGATCCAATACACGTAAAACTGAAGGTTTGTAAAGCCGACGGCAAGTTGGCAACACCTTCTGATGTAGCCTCTGGCAATTATGATGAGAAAGAGTATTTCTTGTTCAAAGAAGAAGATCCGACCGCAGCGGCTGGTGGAGAAAACAAATGGCAACAGGGCATTAATGCCTGGCTTGAGACACAAACTGACTCGCGTTATCACCCGCCGTCAGATTATTGTGGTAGTTCAAATCCAATAAACATAAATTTCGTGTCTCCCCGTGACCACGATTCAAATTTGCCAAACAATTTTACCACCGAGATGAAAGCAGATTCGACCTCAAACATAACGTCGCTAGAGTTTCAAATAGATGGGGTTAAGCAGATTTCGTTTACTTCTCCACCCTACAAATATAATGTTACGAATTTGGGCGACGGAGTGCATAAACTGAAAGCAATTGCAAAAGATGATGGTGGTCACGAATCTAACCGTGAGATAACCGTTGGCGTTAATACTGCTTGGGATTATACTCCGACAACGCCCACTCCTACACTTTCACCAACACCAACACCATAGTTTTGGGATTATCAATTTTCTTTTGGGGCAATATCGAATTCTGATTTTAATTGCTTGAATACAGCTTTTCTTATAACTTTTACGTCTTGGTCTGTTAATG
>CAYTOP010000035.1:11590-12603 GCA_964439585.1 uncultured Gammaproteobacteria bacterium | reverse complement strand
GAAATAAAGGTTTGCCGACAGCAACAAGAAACCCTTGAAGAAGCAAAAGGGTTTTTCGTACTAAGCGCGGGGCAAGTTTCTCATTGGTGTAAATTACAGAGTGTCTCTTCACTCTGGCCTTATTTTACCAGGTTATTCAAGATATGGTTATATGAGTTTGGTTCTTACCAATAACTCTTGAAGATTATTTTTTAGTTGGGTTGGTGGTTGGAGTGGGGAGAAGGAGGTTTTTGGGTTGTATTGACTCTCGATATTTTTCTGTATTGCGATTTGTAATGATAATTGCCAGACCAGCCACGATAACGAGAAGAGCAAATAAAATTATGGTTAGCTTTTTGTTTGCTTTGTAATCAACCTGTTTTACTTCTAAAACTTCTTGAGCATTGGGAATGATTGAACTTCGAGAATTTTCGCCTATTTTTTCCACCGGGTTGGAGTTATTTTCATCTTGCAAGGGGTTTTGGTTTTGCATTATTTATTTTAGCATTGTATAAGCTAAAAATTTATACAGTATTGCAGTAAATATTTAATTTGTCAGTTTGAAAGTAGCAAGGATTTGATCGTAAAGCAATAAATCATTGCTTGACGGAGTCGGGACAACGCTTAGTACTATAAGATTTCCATTCGTTCCATTTACATAATAACAGGCGATGAAATTATCAGGAATATGGGGATTAATTTTCGAGTTTTGACTTCCTTTAACCCGCAGTATGTTTTGGTCAGATACTTTAATAATATCTATCATTTCGGACGTATAATTCCAACGTAAATCACAAAGCCCGTATGTGTAGAGATAGCCATTTTCAAACTGATCGGCTGATAAATCGCTCTTATACTCAGGATAGATACCAATAGTAAACTGTTTAGTTATATATGGATCGAAAAAATCGATTGTATTAAAAGTGGGCTGTATTGTTCCAGATATACTTTTACCGTTTTGCAGATCAATCATTGCTGCATTTGGCCCCTCTAGCGAGTAAGTCCAAGTTTCCGGATATTCTATGGTAAATCCG
>CAYTOP010000035.1:10881-11580 GCA_964439585.1 uncultured Gammaproteobacteria bacterium | reverse complement strand
GAAAACGTTTTCCATTTCTCTGAACCCGATATTTGAGATAGATTAAGTCTGGAAGTGACAGTCGAGCGACTTCGTGTACTGGCTTTTTGAGTCCCGATGTAAAGACTAATGATGGTTGAAATTATTAAAACTGTCAGTGTTGAAAAACTCAAAAGAATTATATTTGTTGGGAATATTGGTGCGACAACTAAGCGCTTTTCTTTCTTGGTTGAAGCTTCTGAACTACTGTCTGAGGGCATTTGCTTAAAGTATATCAGTTTTGAGAGTTATCCGTCTGTCGGGGTATGGATAGGGGATAACTGATGATAGTATTCCAGGTTGGAATAATGCAGTCTAAACACACTATAGTTCCTAATGGATCAAGCAAAAATGAATGATTTTGCGCCTCAATGTTTCCTGCAAATTCAGGTGGGAGATTGGGATCAGCGATGGCACTGGTGGTTTTGTCGATTTGCAAATCTTTGTTGCCAGTTTCGACTCCGGCACCTATTTTGTCATGCAGGAAGTATTCGAAGCGTGTCGGGCATCCCGGGCTATCCGGATTGTCAGGTAAATTACCTGTAGTTGTGCATACAGCCGCTCCGACTACATCATCAGGTTGTTGAGGCCATGCATGACCTTTATCTTTCTCGTTATAAAATCCATCCTCTGCTTTGTCTAATGCCTCTTTAATAACTTTATTCCAGATAGGTGAAGCTC
>CAYTOP010000035.1:4451-10871 GCA_964439585.1 uncultured Gammaproteobacteria bacterium | reverse complement strand
TGTTGTCAGCTACTCTATGACCAAAAAATGCGATATCGCTAAGTCCAACGTTATCTACAGTAGTGTAATAAAACGACGCCGAGTCCGAAGTCCCACTACCACTATCTATGTCACGATCTCCAACTCCAAAAATATATTTTAATCCATGTTTGAGTTGGATGTTAATATTGCCAGACGAATAAAGTTTTGCTTGGTCTGAATCGGCTATAATAACTTTATTCCAGATAGGTGAAGCTCCAGAAACGCCTGATACTGCACCGCTCATGGGGGAATTGTCGTTATTTCCGACCCATGAAACTGCTGCAACATGGCTGGTATAGCCAATTGTCCAATTGTCTCTTCGGTCGTTTGTCGTGCCTGTTTTTACTGAAACTTCAGGATGATTACTTACTACTAAAAATGAGCGGTCGCCAAAAGCCGAGACCCGGGCGTTGTTGTCGAGCAGTATGTGTGAGATCAAGTAACTAACATCTGGATTAATAACTCTTGTTTCGTCGACAGTATTTACATTTTTTTCTTCTAGCACTTTTCCTTTCCAATCGGTTACCTTAACAATTGATATTAATGGAACTTTTACCCCTTCATTGGCGAAAACTCCAAATGCTTCAGTCATGTCGTATGGTCTAACTTCTCCTCCTCCGAGTGTTAGTGATAAACCGTAGTTTGCGGGGTCAGTAAATGTGGTGATTCCCATATCTTTTGCAAAGTTTATGAAATTCTCTAATCCATTTAATGCTAGAACTCTTACCGCAGGTATGTTGTATGAATTTCCCAGGGCAAATCTGGCCTGTACAGCACCATGGAATCCACCATCGTAGTTAACCGGACAGTAGGATGCTTGGCCTACCACCTTAAAACAAGTTGACACATCGGCGAGGGGAGTGGAAGGTGTGATTTTTTTATCTTTAAACGCTAAAGCATAATTAAGCGGCTTTATTGAAGAACCTGGTTGTCTGTGTGCAAAAATTATGTTTACTTTGCCGTCGGTATCTTTGGCAAAATAGTCTTTTGAACCCACCATTGCAAGTATTTCACCGGATTTTGGTCTGGTCACCAATATGGCGCCGTTGCCTACATGTTGCTTTGCTAACTTTCCCACCTCTGTAGCAACTGCATTTTCTGCAAACTCCTGTAAGTCCAGGTCGAGAGTGGTTGTTACCCTCAACCCACCTTGTTCAACCATTTTATCGCCATACTTATCTGCCAATTGTTCTTTTACCCATAGAGCGAAATGGGGAGCTCTTAGGTGTTCTTGTTCCGCATATATTAATTGTTCATCTTCTGCATTTTTTGCCTCATCTTCCGAAATGTAACCATCTTCTATCATTCTGTCTAAAACAACTTTTTGACGTTCTTTTGCATATTCTGGGTGTGCGCCAAATGGAGAGTATTTCGTGGGTGCTTGGGTTAAGCCGGCTAGCATCGCGGCTTCTGATAAATCTAAATCTTTTACGTTTTTGCCAAAATATAAATCTGCAGCAGCGCCAATTCCGTAGGCAGTAGACCCGTATGGTATTTGATTTAGGTACATAGTTAAAATTTGATCTTTTGAATATATTGTTTCCACAATTAAAGTTAATGCGATTTCCCTGATTTTTCTCCTTACAGTTCGCTCTGGTGTAAGCAAGCTTTGCTTGACAAGCTGCTGAGTTAAAGTTGACCCGCCTTGAAGTTTTCTTTTAAATACTGTGTTATAAGCGGCACGCATAATCCCCATCAAGTCAACGCCATGATGTTTGTAAAAGTCTTTGTCCTCGATGGAAATGGTTGCTTCTTTGATGTGTGTCGGAATTTCATCCAGGTTTACGGGGGTGCTTCGTTTATCCGCGTAAATTTCATAAATAAGCTTGCCATTTCTGTCAAAAAGCTTTGTCGAAATAGGTGTGTGATTGCTCGTGAGGCTAGTTGGTGAGGGGATATCCCAGAATATCCATAAAGAGATTGCCAAAAGTATACCCCAGAAAACAAATATTTTTTCTTTTCGGATGTTTTTAGATTTTAGTAGTTTTTCCTTAAATTTCTGAATTTTTGTTTTTTTTGAGACCGCCCGTTTTTTGCGCTTAATACTTTTAACCTTCTTGTGAATTCTTTTTGATTTGGTAGGTTTTTTTGCCATGTCTTTAGAAATTATACATTTGCGGGGCTTAATATTCTAATTTTTTGCTAATAAGATTTGGAAAATAAAGCCGTTATCTGTTAGTATTGTTAGAAGCTGTTTCAAAACCTCGCTTCAAGCTCGGGTTTGAAAACCCATTGGGAGTTTGTAAGCAGAGCTTGGCACCCTCTCTTACACTCGATTGTAAGCGACTACGCTAAAGCAGAGCTAGGTTGATGATTACATTGGTAGAATTCCAATTCAAAAGGATTTGAAATGGGCTGTAGTGAAAATTGCTAAAGCCATTACAAATGGCTTTGCAAAAGGTACCTGGAATGTAAAAACGCGTCCTAGGGCAAGTTTTGTAATGACTTTTATGGATGAAAAAGAGCTCGAAAATAAAGTTTGGTGGTTGAGCATACACGAAGACTTGAGGGAGCTTTTGCTGGAATCAATGCTCCTTGTGCGCCGGGTTGAGGAATGGGATGAAAAATTCCATGATTATGCATTTGTAGTTTTTCCGGCTGCGAAGGCTTATGAGGGTTTTTTGAAAGGTTTGTTTTTCGATCTCAAATTTATTTCAGACAATGATTATTATGGTAAACATTTCAGAGTGGGAAAAGCACTTAATCCAGCCCTTGACCCTGTTATTAGAGAAAAAGAAGGCGTTTATGATAAGGTAGTGAAATATTGCGGAGGCAAAGATGTAGCAGACAATTTATGGCAGACCTGGAAGAGTTGTAGGAATCTGCTATTTCACTGGTTCCCGCATGAGAAAAACGCCATCGATTTTAATGAGGCAAAAAATAGAGTGGAGGATGTTATGAACAGTATTGATCTAGCCTATACGGGTTGCAATCTCGCTGAAAAAAAGTTGATCACCCACTCGAAAAGAGTGTTTTGGCACAAAAAATAAGTTGCATATAGTGGTAAATAGATATTTGCTATAATGGTTAGACCTAAATGCTTCGTAAATCGGCAATTGTATTATTATCACTCCTTCTGGCTTTTGGAATATTGTTTGCTTCGCTTTTGAGAACGGCATCTGTTTACTATGAATTTAACCCTTCAGACCAACATCCCCACGGTGGAGTATCTGGAGAGGATTCCAAGATAGACTATTACTTGGCTTATCAGGGGAATGTTCTACCAGATAGTCCATTGTGGCCCATAAAGGTAACGCGTGATAAGATCTGGTTTGCAATTACTACTAATCCTAGTAGAAAAGCTGAGTTAGCACTACTTTTTGCCGATAAAAGAGTCGCAGCTGCTGAAGTACTATTCCAACAGGGTAAGGCTGATATTGGTTATTCCACACTAACCAAAGCTGAAAAATATTTAGAAGAAGCTTCACAGCTCGAGATGGAAAACAGGAAGGAAGGAATTGACACCTCAGATTTCCTTGTACGCTTGGCTAACGCTGCTTTAAAACACGCTGAAGTTATTACTTACATATCAGGAATCGCCCCTGATGATGCTAAGCCAAAACTTGTCGAGGTTTTAGAATCACCCAAAAAGGTATATTGGAATTCATATAATTTACTTCTCGACAAGCATTTAAAACCACCGGGAAATCCTTTCGGCTGGCAATAGTTTTTTCGTTTTAAACCTCATAGTTTGCAATAAAAATAATTAATTTTTTTTGCAAGAGTTTAGATTTGTACGTCTGTTATAACCAGTTAGTTGGACCTAATTTTATCTTCTGTGTAACTTTTTATTTTCAGAAAGTTCTTTTAATTATTTATTGCATACGGAAATATACGGAAAAAAATAATTGCCTAATTTAACACCGACTTTATCAGCCTCAGCGTGTGCTTGAAGTGATATATTTTGACCTAAATACTTGTAGTTGACAAATCTACATGTAGTGTTTAAACATGATTACTGTCACTACAGATAGTGAATTTTATTTACACGTATGAAATGCAATACGATGAAAAGATTAACTTTAGCCGCCCTCATTTTTAACACAAATTGAATTATTTAAAGTATGAAATGTCCATTTTGCGCAAACACTGACACGCAGGTATTGGAATCAAGAATAGTTGAGGATGGCCAGTCGGTTAGAAGGCGAAGGGAATGTTCTAAATGTGGTAAACGATTTACTACATATGAGAGAGTAAAAGGAACTGTTCTTTGGGTAATAAAAAAAGACGGGAGAAGAGAACCTTTTGATAGAGAGAAGGTAAAAAGAGGAGTTTTAAGGGCTGTTGAGAAGCGGCCGATATCGATGGATTTGGTAACTGATGTTGTAGATAGAGTTGAGCGGGAAATGTTGAGAAAGCAAAAAGAGGAAGTTTCGTCGAAAGCAATTGGACGTGCTCTCATGAAGCGACTTAAAAGAATAGACAAGGTAGCGTGGCTTAGATTTGCGAGCGTGTATTTGGAATTTGAGGATATGGAAGATTTTGCAAAAGCGATAAAAAACTAACGCTTGCGCGAAAAACTGACGCCTGCGCGATAAAATACTGACTACTAAGCGGTAAATAATTGAATTATGACTGTAGTATCAACACATATAAGTTATAACAAGAAAACTGGAAAAAAAGCGGTTGTTGGTAGAAGTGCAAATGCGAAAAAGCTAGAAGGTAATGGAGTTTTTAAGTATCCCAACAAAAGAAAACTTTTTAAGCTGGATAACGGTACTAAACTCGAAGGTGTTAGAGAAAACTTGTTTATGGACAGGTACTCTATGAAGGATACCTCCGGTAAGCCTGTTGAAAAATATCCGGAACAGGTTTGGAAAAGAGTTTCTTGGGCAATTTCCCAAACAGAAAAAACACCTAAACTTCGCAAGTATTGGGAGAAGAGATTTTATGAATCAATGCAAAATTTTGCTTTTAACCCTGCTGGAAGGTTTTTGACAACGGCAGGAACGGGGAACGAGACAACTTTAATTAACTGTTTTGTTATTCCTTCACCTGATGATACGAGACATGGGATTATTAAAACTTTAGAGCAAGTAACAGAGATAAGTGCAAGGGGTGGGGGAGTTGGTTTTAATTTATCTTCGCTTCGTCCAAGGGGAGCATATCTCAAAGCCATAAATGGGACAACCTCGGGTGCTGTTTCATGGGCCAATCTCTATTCGGTTGCCGCTCACGATATTATTCAACAGGGTGGCACGCGGCGAGGTGCATTAATGATAATGCTTTGGGATTGGCATCCTGATTTGGAGGAGTTTGTTACTGTAAAAAAGGAGCAAGGTAGGATACTTGGTGCCAATTTAAGTGTTTGTGTTTCTGATGCCTTTATGAAGGCGGTTAAGGAGGATGGTGATTGGGATCTAAAGTTCCCTGATACAGATTTTGAAAAATATAGAAGCCAGTGGCACGGCGACATAGCGGATTGGATTGCTAAGAAATATCCAGTGCGGGTTTATAAGACTGTTAAAGCACGTGAGCTGTGGGATCTAATTTGCGACTCTGCTTGGGCTTCAGCCGAACCGGGAGTTGTTTTTATGGACAGATATAACGAAATGAATAACACCTGGTATTTTGAGAAAAACATTGCAACCAATCCTTGTGGTGAACAGGGGTTACCAGCCTGGGGTGTTTGTAATTTGAGCTCGCTTAATTTGGCTGCTTTTGTGGAGGATGGCGAGTTTAACTATAAAAAATTTGCGCAAGCTGCTGCCACTGGAGTCAGGTTTTTGGATGATGCCATAGATGCTGAAAATTATCTATATCCGGAGATTGAGGAAACACAAATGAGAGAGCGAAGAATTGGTTTGGGGACAATGGGCTTAGCAGACGCTTTAATAAAATTAAAGATTAGATATGGTAGCAAAAAATCCCTCAAGGTTATAGAAAAAATATTTAGGACATTAAGGGATGCTTCATATAGAACTTCAGTTGATATTGCCAAGGAAAAAGGATCATTTCCGATGCTTAACGCCTCCAAGTACTTAAAGAGCGGTTTTATGAAGATGATGCCATCTTCAATAAGGTCTGATATCAAAAAACATGGCATTCGTAATGCGCTTGTTTTGACGGAAGCACCAACCGGTAAAATTTCGCTTTTGGCTGGTGTTTCGTCGGGAATTGAGCCGGTGTTTTCTTTTTCCTATATTCAAAAAGACAGGTTGGGTGAACGGACCATGTATCATCCTCTATATCAAGAATGGATCGATAAAAATGGGGATGCTGATATTCCTGAATATTTTGTTGTTGCTGACGCCCTTACTCCTCAGGAACATGTACAAATTCAGGCACTAATTCAAAAGTATACTGATAGTTCGATAAGTAAAACCGTGAATGCTCCTAAAACCCACAGCGTTGAGGATGTGAAGAAACTATACTCGCTTGCTTTTGAAACAGGCTGCA
>CAYTOP010000035.1:0-4441 GCA_964439585.1 uncultured Gammaproteobacteria bacterium | reverse complement strand
ATATGCGTGAAGGCTCGCGCGAGGGAACACTTGTTAGGAAACATGATGATAAACAGCAAGTGGAGGCAGAAACCAAAGAAAACGGCGAGGAGAAAACGTCTTCTTGGGAAAGACCTATCAAAGTTTCTGGTGCAACTTATAGATTAAAAACACCCGTCGGGACAGCTTTTATTACGGTCAATCACGACCTGTTTGGTGCACCAGTTGAAATTTTTATTAATATCGGTCGAGCCGGAAGCGACGTTCAGGCGATGGCAGAAGCTTTAGGCAGGCTTGTATCGAAGTCGTTAAGTTTTGGAAGTAACCTTTCGACTCGCGAGCGAGCGGTGTTGATCATTGACCAGTTGATGGGCATTGGGGGTGCCAGATCTGTTGGTTTTGGGTCAAACAAAATTCACTCGTTGCCTGATGCCATTGCAAAAGCTTTGGCTATTGATATGGGTTTGTCGGGAGATAAAAAACCCACTGCAGATGTTGATAGTAATGGTCATATATACAAACAGAACAAGCTTGAATTGGATGGAGATGGCATATTAGAAGCAAAGCAGATGGAACTGCTTTCCAAAAAAGCGGATATCTGTCCTGACTGTGGTAATGCAACTTTAGTTCATGAGATGGGCTGCAAAACCTGCCATGGTTGTGGCTATTCTGAATGTTAGTAAAACCGTATGACAAAAACTAACGGCAAAACGAACAAGAATTTAAATAAAAGGCAAAGAGAAGCTTCTGAAAAATTGATGACTATTGCGTATTCAGATCTTACACCCAGAAAGGTCGGGGGAAAATATAGAATGGGTAATTTGCAAATTAGTTTAACCAAGGTAATTAAATCTACCGGGAAAAAAGAAGCCTTTAGTCTGACCAAACTTCAGAAGAGTATTATCCTAGCAGGTAAAGACACCAACTCATACACTAAAAAAGAAGCCAAAAGAATATTTAAGAAGGTTTTTTTGGTGTTGTCTAACTACAAAAAGCCAACACTTTCTACGAAAAAAATTAGAGACATTGTGGAACCGGTTATCGCACAAGAGGGTTACTTCAAAGCTGCGAAATATTACATTCTTTACAAAGAGAGAAAGGAGCAAGCAAAAAAGAATCAATTTAAAGTTTGGGAACCTGAAATGGTCGAGAATGCAAAGACCACACTCGTTACTAGGTGCTCGAAACATGGTCCTAAGGGAGAATACGTAGAAACGCCAGGGCAAATTTTTTGGCGGGTTGCAAAACATATGGCCAAAGCTGAGTTTAACTGGGCAGACGAGAGTGAAGTCGAAAAAGTTGCAAGGTTATTTTTTGACAAAATGGCGAACTTTAAGTTTGTTTGCACAAGAAGCGCCTTATATGAAGCAGGCAATGAAGCCTGTCTCCAACAACTATCTCCGTGTTTTGTTTTGCCTGTCGAAGATTCCATTTCGGCAATTTTTAGAACCTTGGGAGACGCAGCTTTGATTCAAAAGAATTATGGCGGAACAGGTTTTAATTTTAGCAGGATCCGTTTTAAGGGGGATAAGGTTAGAAATGTTCCAAAAGCAGCTTCCGGGCCGGTAGATTTTTTACAGGTCTATTCGGCGGCACTTTCCAAAATAGTTCAAGGTGCAAAAAGACATGGCGGTAATATGGGAATTTTAAATGTTAATCATCCAGATATTTATGAATTTATTTCAGCCAAGGATGAGGACGGATTAATGAAGAATTTTAATATATCAGTTGGTGTTACAAACGATTTTATGGATGCAGTGGTTGCTGATAAAGAATTCGCATTAATAAATCCACGTGACGGGAGTGTTGTAAAGAAGGTAAGTGCAAAGAAACTTTTTGATGATATTTGTGAGCATGCGTGGCGTACAGGTGACCCGGGAATGATATTTTTGGACAGGATGGAGGAGGATAATTACACTCCAACATTAGGCAGCCTTGATGCAACGAATCCTTGTGGTGAACAGCCCCTTTTGCCGTATGAGTCGTGTAATTTATCATCAATACATCTTGCAAGCCATTTGGTTAAAACTAATGGTAACTATGAAATGGATTGGGATGATTTGGGTGAAACTGTTAAGACAATAGTCCGTTTCTTGGACGATATGATTGAAGTAAATAGTTATGTACTGCCTGAAACTGAACGACTGGTCAAACAAGGTAATAGGAAAATTGGTGTGGGGATGATTGGTTTTGCTGAAACTTTATTCAAAATGGGAATAGGCTATAACTCGCAAGAAGGAGTGAGAATAGCAGACAAAATTGCCAAATTCATAAAGAAAAATGCGGAGGAAGCATCTTTGGATCTTGCTAAGTTGCGCGGAGTGTTTCCAAATTGGGATATTTCAACTTATAAAGGTTCGGCCGAAAAGTATCGAAATTGTACAATGATTACTATTGCACCAACTGGCACCGTTTCGATGATAGGTAACACCACAAGCGGAATTGAGCCACTTTTTGCGCTTGTTTATACGCGCCGATCTTTTTATAACGAAGACGCCAAAAACCGCTCTACGGCATCGCTTTACTATGTTGACCCTACATTTGAAAAGGTTCTTAAAAGCAGGAAACTTTACTCGAAAAATCTTATCGGGAAAATTGCTAACAATCACGGCTCGATTCAAGGAATGAAAGAGCTTCCAGGAGACATTCGACGCACTTTTGTCACAACTCACGATATTGATCCCTCTTGGCATGTCAAAATTCAGGGGGCGTTCCAGAAATATGCAGATAATTCAGTATCCAAAACTATTAACTTTAGAAATTCTGCAAGTGTTGAAGACGTTAAGAAAGCATACCTGCTTGCTTGGAAACTGGGTTGTAAGGGGATAACAATTTATCGTGATGGTAGCAAAGACGACCAGGTTTTGAATACGGGAGTAGTTAAAAAATCATCCTCCAAAAAGCTGACTGACACTGTGATTTCGATTACCGCGACTAATGTGGAAGCAAGAAAAGAATGTCCGGAATGTGGGGGGAGAGTTGAATATGAAAGTGGTTGTATAAGCTGCAAAGAATGTGGTTGGAGTGAGTGTAAAGTATAAATACAGAAAATAGAGTTTAGTTTATGAAAAACGCAAAAGCAGAAAAATTAGTTTTGAAAAACTCTGGTACTACCGAAGTGTTTCGATCGGAAAAGATTGCCAATAGCATTTGGCTCGCTGCACAAAAGGTTGGAGGTAAAGACAAAGAACTTTCTTTAACTATTGGCGCTGAAATTATTAGTGTTATAACCGATCGCTATCCAAACGGTGAGACAATAAAAACCACAGAAATTGGGGAGTTGGTTGAAAAAGTCTTGATCGAAAAAGGTCATGCAACGACAGCGCAGGAGTTTATCCGCTATCGCGAGAATAAAAAGCATTTGCGACAAGATAAAGCCTCGCTTGGCGTGAAGGATGATTTAGGCCTTTCATACAACACGCTCTACATTTTAAAAAGAAGGTTTTTGAGAAGGAACGAAAAGGGTGAAATAGAGGAAACGCCAAAACAAATGTATAGACGTGTTGCAAAATTCTTGGCAAGTATTGAAAAGACTAAAGAAAAAAGAAAGCTTTGGGAAGATAGGTTTTATGAAATTATTGTTAATTTTAAATTTTCGCCCGGTGGTAGGACAATGGCTAATTCAGGCAAAAAAAAGTCACAATTAGCCAATTGTTTTGTTTGGCCACTTAAAGATGACATCAATGATGTATTTGAGATTTTGCACAAATCGACAGTTATCAAGAAAAACGGTGGTGGGTGTGGTTACAATTATTCAAACATAAGACCGGAAGGAGATGTGGTTAGTGGCATTCCGGAGCTTGCTGCTGGGCCAGTGAGGATGATGGAGATGTTTGATTTAATGACGTCGTTGTTTAGGCAAGAGGGTAGATACGAGTCCGGCAATATGGCTATATTAAACGTTAATCACCCTGACATCTTTAAATTTATTACCGCGAAGCAGTCGGACGGCTATTTACCAAAGACAAATATTTCAGTTGGTATCACGGACGATTTTATGAGGGCAGCTATAAACGATAAGGACTGGAATTTAATTAATCCAAGAACTGGCAAGGTTGTAAACACTGTGAAGGCAAAGTCAATTCTTGACCTTATGGCAACTTTGGCATGGGAGACAGGAGATCCTGGGATTATCAATCTGTCAGCTATAAATAAGGGAACTGCCAGAGCAAATCCGTTACTTGGAAAACGTGGACCAATTTGGGCAACAAATCCGTGTGGTGAAGTACCACTTTATCCGTACGAGTCATGTAACTTAGGTGAAGTCAATTTTGCAAAATTTGTGTCCGATGGCAGATTTGATTTTAGGGAACTTGCTCGTGTTATGAGCATTGCGGTTCGTTTGATGGACAATGTGATCGACGCATCATGGTTTCCTGTTCCTGAGGTTGACAAGTCGGTAAGGGATCATAGACGAATTGGAATTGGGTGTGTAGGGTGGGCAGAGGCTTTGGCACGACTT
>CAYTOP010000034.1:0-13337 GCA_964439585.1 uncultured Gammaproteobacteria bacterium | reverse complement strand
GGGTTCAAAGCTAGTTTTTGGCTTTGTTGATGATATCCTTAATTTGATCAATAGCAAGTTTATACTCATATGAATCTATAATTCTTGCGTCCTTTCGGATTTCTATTTCTAATGCCGGTACGCTCATTCGCTCTAGGTCCTCGGAAATTGTTAGTGTACTATTTTTATTAAATGCTTTAGTTGGTAGTTTTTGGAGTAGATTGCCAAATAAAATGGAGAACGACACGTTTGGTAAATATTCCACCAATTTTGGAGAATTAATTTTCCTGCCGTGGATATCATAAATGACCTTAACGTCCAGCTCATAAATAAGTTTCTTTATTTTTAGGCGGAATGGTGAGTAGACATACCAGTTCGGATCTTTTTGGGTTGAGGTCGAAATTATGCCCCAACTTTGCGTTTCAGCACACAAGTTTTCAACAACCGCACCTGTTGCCGTATCACGCTTTTTTATTTTGTCTTTTCGTATATGGGGAAAATTGTGTGAAGCGATGATTAAAACATGGTTCAAACCACCAACGATTTTCCACTTTTTATCGCGCATAAACTTTAGTGTAAGCTATCAAACCCCGCCAATAAAGCGGGGTTTGATTTTTAATTTACTTACCTTTTGCTTTTACTGTGACTTTTCTTGGCCTTGCAGCTTCGGTTTTTGGAATTGTTACTTTAACAACTCCGTGTTCAACTTCAGCGTCAGCCTTGTCCCATTGACCACCAGATAAAGCGGCTGTGTAGTAATAATTATAAGAAGTTGACGTATATTCGTTCTTTTTATTGTCTTCTTCTTTTTTCTCTGCTTTAATTGTTAATACTCCGTCTTCGATGTCTACCTCTACGTCTAGTGCTGGGACTCCCGCAACAACAGCCTCAATAATGATGTTTTTTTCGGTCTCGTGAATTTTAAGACCCTTTTGACTTGCAAACGAATCGTCGAAGTCTTCCATCCATCTTGGCCAAGCAAAAAGTGACCTAAAAGGATCTCTGCGAACTAAATCTGCCATATTATCACCCCCTTTACTTTATAGTTTAGAAAATAATTTACAAATTTATATCTATTAAATATTAAGAATTATGTAAATTATTCTGGCACTCTTAAGCTACGAGTGCTAATAGTAATGTTAATAATTTCTTTTTAAGTTGTCAAGTCATCTCGTTTTTGCTAAACTGTGCTCTCGTGAGAAAAATTAAGACTATAGTATTGATTTTGGTGGCTGGAGCTATTGTTGGTGGTTTGGGATATGTGCTCTTTAATTATATTCGGCCTAAAGCGGCTGGAATTTATATCGATACAACTCCAGCCTCAACGGTATACATTAACAGCGAACAGGTTGGCAGGACTCCGTATAAAGAAACTCGAAAACCTGGTGAAATTGCCATCAAGCTGATTCCAGATTCTTTCGAAAAACCTCTAGTACCATACGAAACCAAAATTACTTTGATTTCTGGTATTGAAACAGTAATAAGACGAGTATTTGGTGAAACATCCGACGCATCTGGGGGGGAAACGATATCTTTCGAGAGGATTGGAAAAAACCAAATTGGACTCGCCATAGTTACTTTGCCTGATTCAGCACAGATTTTGATAGACAACACTGACAGGGCGGTTGCCCCTTATAATACGTCAAACATTACATCCGGAGATCATACTATAGTTATCGACGCCCAGGGGTATCAAGAGCGCGATATAAAAGTTAAGGCGTATTCTGGTTACAAGTTGACTTTGGTGGTTAACCTGATCCCTTCGGGGGAGCAAAATGAGGTAAGTCCGACACCAACTCCGGAAGAGGCAATTCAAGAGATGGTCGAAATACTTTCTACTCCAGTTGGGTTCCTTAGGGTGAGAGGGGAGCCGTCGACTTTGGGTGAAGAGGTGGGTCAGGTAGATCCAGGCAAACAATATAAGCTTTTAGATACAGATGAAGATACTGGGTGGTATCAAATTGAGTACGAGGAAGGTAAAGAAGGTTGGATATCTAATCAATATTCAAAGACTGTAAAAAGTGACGGAAATACTTCTGTAACCCCGACCCCTTAAGGTGTATTAGAATGTTTGGACTGAAACTCCGCTATAAATTATCCAGACAACCAAGCCGGTCCACATTAATACAGAAACGACAAGTGATTTGTCTGTAAGGAAAAGCTTTTCCGGAGCCTCACTTTTGCCAGCAAAAATTAGCGATTCGTATCTCATTATTCCGAATATTACCACAGGTATCGTAATCATTAGGAGTTTGTTGATTGTCGTTGTTCTGGATAATTCTGCCAAAAATAACCAAATCGGCAAAGACGCCTTGGGAGATTCAAAGAATGTAAAAAGTGACCAGCTCATCCAAGCAGCGTTGCCAAACATGGTTACATATGAATTAAGCGCATCCCTTGAATATTTTGTGAGGCTTTTTCTGGTTGCACCAGATGCGCCAACAGTATTAAGCTCAGCTCGTCTTTTTCCTGAAGCAAGAAAAAGGGCTACGGAAATTACACACAATAAAAACCAAACTGACAAATGTGCATCTACCACAAATGCTCCTGCGAACACTCGGATAATAAAACCTGCTGCAATTATAAGAATGTCAATTATTGGGATGTTTTTCAAAGCCAAACTATATAAAACTTGGAGGACTAAGTAAGTTACAACAAGAAGGAAGAAAAGCAGTCCCAATGCCGATGACCAATAAACCGCAATAAACGCAAACAGCAGTGATATGGCCAAAGCCAGGGTTTTGTCCACATAGCCTGCAGCTAAAGGCCTATTTTTTTTAATCGGATGAAGTGAATCGCTTTTTGCATCTAGTATGTCATTGAAAATGTAAATTGCTGATGTGGCAAAGTTGAAAACTATAAAACCCCAGAAGAGTTTAACAAGAAGGCCTTCCTCAAACAAATTGCCGGAAAAAATTAATGCTGCGAAAATGGCAAGGTTCTTAACCCAATGAACCGGTCTGGAAAGAAGGACCATCTGCCATGCCGTAAACATTAACCCTTTATCTTTTTTTGATTTTTGTGTGTCAACCATAATATTAGACCGCCTACGAAAACCCCAACTCCCACAATTGTATATAACTTAAGGGAGCTGTTCAAATTCACCGCAAGAAATCCTAAAACTGCAGTCGTAATCCAGTAAAAATAGACGACCTGTCTTTTGGATAAACCATAGTCAAGTAGTCTGTGATGCAAATGGCCACGATCGCCCCAAAGAGGGGATTTACCCGAGGCAATTCTTCTGATGATTGTGTAACCTGTGTCAATTAAAGGTACGCCCAGGACAACGAGGAGGGCGCCTACTTTTGTTGTTGAAAGAATGGAAAGTACTGCTAGTAAGTACCCAGCTAGGGTTGATCCGGAGTAACTGGGCATAATTTTTTGTGGGTAAAAATTCCACGGTAAAAAACCAAAATATGCACCCGCGGTTATTGCTGCAAGTAAAATTATTGGCCATTGTGTGATATCTGCTGAGTATTTGAGGGACAGTATGGCTATTGTAATGGATGCAATTGTAACTACCCCAGGGAGTTGGCCGTCTATACCCTTGGCGCCCATATTTAGCATGTTCATCATAAAGACAATCCAAACCACCGCAAATATATCTGACAGCACCCATATGGAGTGAGTATTTCCCAATATTGCGAAAGAAATTTGGGGATGTGAAAGGTCGATTAAACCGCCAAGCGGGTTATTGATAAAAGCTATACCGACTCCGGCAGCAATTGGTATACCTGCGGCAATAAACTGGATAACAAGTCGTAGAGCGGGATTAAGATCGTATTTGTCATCAAAAAGACCCAACAGTACTACCATGGTGGCACCCAGGAGAATGCCAACCAAATGTTTGTCTGGGGGGATAAAAATTAATGCACTCACCACGATACTGAAAAATATTGCTAGTCCTCCACCCCGTGGAACAGGGTATGTGTGGATAACCTTAGGGTGCTTATGGGTTTTAGGATCATCAACAAGATTTAGCTTAGTAGCGATTGTTATAACCCATGGGGTAATCAAGTAGGCTAAAATTGCAGATAGTGTTGCCGCCCACACGGAAAGTAAAAGTACGGTATTCATATACTTTCTATAAACTGCCAACTAATAACACGATTTCTAAAGTGGTAAATAGTGACATAAAGGCAACAGCAAAAGAGGTGAGAACCAAAATTCTTTGCAAGAATTCACTTTGAAGAAGTGTTGATATTATGACATTAATAAGAACCACAGACATTGAGAAAACCCCTGCAATCGCAAGACCTGCCGCAGTGGTTAATTGGCCTTCACCTTCTGGAAGACCATAGTAAAGCGGAACTTCGGGGGGCAAATTTTTTTGAAGCAGGAATACGACGAGAATATCAAAGGCCGACAATGCCAAAGACAGGTAAACAACTTTTTTAAAGGGAATTCTGCTGACAGTTTTTAAAAAATTATTTTTTATATTAAATGTTGGTTTGGTGGTTTTTCTTTTTTTCTGCATACAAAGACTAAATTTAGGTAGGGATTTTTTTGATTTTACCTAAAAAGAGATTATAAAGCCATTACGAAATGGCTTTGCAAAACGAATATTGAGTTTGAAAAACTCGCAAAAACCGAGTTTTTTAATGAGTTTTATGGAGCAATGTAGTGAATGTTTTCTGAACTCAACAGTTTGTAAATCTTGGCCCCTTGGATATCCTCAATCTGGAAATAATTGTTTTGTATCAAATTAGCTAATTCAGGAAAATTGGAACCGTCAGGTGTTACCACTATTAATTTTGGTAAATCGTTACTAAGAGCGGAAATAACCTCATCGTTACTTGAGAAATCCTTTATGTGATAATCTGCAACATATTTTATTGGCGGGAACCTTTTTGATAGAGCGTAAATTGTTGTGTTGTCTCCCCAAACAAAGACTTTGTCGTTTTCTGAAGTTGCCAAATTAATATAATGACTAGTTTTGTAATTTCTTATTGTATTGCCACCGAATGAGTTTAGATAATCTTCTTTGGTAATATTTTTCGAGACAAGATTAATAAAGCGCAGGTAATAAGTTGTTGTGGGATAATGCCAAAACTTATAATAGACAGGGACAAAAAAAGCTAGTGTGAGCGGAATTATTGTTAATACCTGCTCGATGTTTTTGTAGGCAAAAAGCATTCCAAGAAGTAGCGAACCCGGTGCAACAGACTGAATTAGGTAGTGTGGGTACGGCCTTTCGGATAGCGTGACGGCAAAAAGCGTAAGAAGTAGCCAAAAGCTAATAAAAGTAAATTTTTTGGAAAGTGACCTTCTTTTAATAAACAAAATTAACCCCCCAACGGCGACTATTGTTGCACGGATAAGAAGTGGCCCATTTTTGACCAGAAAAGGTTTTTGGGTATCTGCTGGTCTCCAGCTTGAAAGATAACCAAAGTTTTGGAGGAATGCGGCTACAAGATATTCATGGAAAGCGCCTCTTGCGGCATAGCAGACAAAAGTTAGGACTATGGGTGTAGCAAAACCTCCGATCAAAACAACTGTTTGTTTTATTAGTTTGACAACACCTTTTTTATTAAATCTTGCAGTAATCAGCCAGAGAAAGACAGCTGCTGGAACATCAAAGGCTGCAGGAAATTTAAACAAAGCGGACACAGAAAAAAGTAATCCGGCAATAAATATCTTCTTGTATCCCACTTTTTTGTCCAACAAAATGTAAAAGGCAAGGATGGTTGGGCCTATCATAAATACTTCCGAGTTAACAATATTTCCTTCTAGCAGGGGAATGGTAGTAAGGGTTGCAAAAATTACTGTGGATATTTTTTGTAAAGCATCATTTTTGAGAAATAATCGGTTGGCCAGTTTCCAAAAAATAAATATAGTTACCAAACTCCAAAGGGCAAGAATAACCTTAAACCAAAAAAGGTTACCTGCAACCGCTGCCGTGAGATAAAGAAGTGGAGGTTTGTTGTCGTGGACGCTATTGTAAAGGCCAATTCCCTTCCGTACGGCGTTACCAAGTGTTAAATAGATCATTTCGTCGCCGTATGAGTACGGTTCAAAAAATGAGGGGATTCTCAAAACAACAACCGACGAAAGAAGAACGAATAACCAGTTTGGAGTGTGAAAAAAGGCGAGTACATTTCTGAAGTTTTTTTTCATTTTATATTACGTTAATTTTTTTGGTACCAAACAATTTTTAGATCACTAAAAGATTCAGAATCTGTTTCAGTATAGTTGGGGAGTACTATTTCATCAATGGGCCCGCTGGTAATAACACCGATTCTATTGGCATTTTCTGGTAAACCCCTAACAATATCCGAAGGCTGCATTAAAGCAGTACCCACAAAAAAAGGCAACTGGTTATCATTTGGAATATAAATTGGCGCAGGAATACCATAATATTTACTTTCCCAGAGATGGTGAGAGCTGGAATTCCAGTTTATAAGATAATCTCCGGGCTGTTCGTTTTGTTGAACGTAGCTTGCGAATTCTCTGAAGGGCAACTTTGTAGGGTTGTTGAAATAGCCATAATCTGTTACCGCGAACATAAGCAGTAGTAATCCGATTATGATGTTTGATGCCGGAACGCGCTTGTTAGATGCCAAAGTTATCATTGCAGCAGGAATGGTATATAAAAGATATCGATTGTAAAAAATTGATTGAAATTTCTGAGATATAAACCATGTTGCAAGAATGGGAACAAGGAACCAAAAAAGCATAAAAATAGTTTTTTCTATATTTTTGAACCAGTCACGTATGAGAAGAAGAACAAATACTATATAAAGAGCTGATTCTGCAAGTCTACTTTTAATTCCTTCGGCTAAATAGTCGTATATTAAATTTCTTAGATCCATGAGGTCTGGTCTCCCCAGCCAAAAGCCACCTCCGACCATTTTGGTTTGATTGTAAAGAGGAATAATCCACGGTAGATAAAGCAAACCAACAATTATAAAGCCTTTTAACATGCGTTTTGCTGTAACTTTGTTGCCGAACAAGAATTCTTTGACAAACCAAGCACCTTGGACAAAAATTGCAAAAATTGCAAAGTGATGTGAATAAAGCGCAATAAGTGTCGCAACGACATAGCCAACCAGTTTTCTTTTGAGGAAAAAGTACATCGACGCCGCCACACCCATCGCCATAATGGAATACATCCTGCCCTCAAATGCATAAATGAAGAAAAATGGGTTTAAAAAAGTCAGTGCTGCAGCGTATATGCCGGTTTTTCTACTCCAAAGCAGTGCGGCAATTTTATAAACAAAAAAAATTGTGACCAAGTAGTAAAAAAAAGATAAACCTCGTATAACCAACTCACTTGTGCCAAAAAACTGAAACGCCAAGTGTTCTGTAATGTTATAAAGGGGTGGGGACGTGTCGTGAGAAATAATCCTGATTATTTCTGGTATGGACTTCATGGAAAGAATGGCAGAAAATCCTTCGTCTCCCCACAAACTGACTGTGAATTGGTTTAACATAGCAGGCTATTTTTAGTTTAGCAAAATTAAGTGTGGGTTTAAATAATCTAAAAAATGAAAACTACTTGACCTCAAGGCTGTTTCGGAGATAGATAATAGAAACTTAATGGCAAGTAATAATGTGGAAATTGAAATTAAGTTTCCAGTAAGCAGAGCGTTGTTTCAAAAAGTCAAAAAGTTCCTTAAGGCACATGCTGTTTTCGGGGGTGCCTCGAAAGAAAAAGATAGTTATTTTAACCACCCACACAGAGATTTTTTGGCAGGTGGTCACCCCACAGAGTATTTGAGAGTTAGGCAACGTGGGGGTGCGGGAAGTTTTACTTATAAAAACGTTTATTTGAATAAGTTCGGTAGTAGAACACACTCGGATGAGTTTGAGTCGAAAGTTGAAGAGCCTGGCCAGGTAATTAAAATATTAAAAGTCTTGAACTTTAAAAAATTCCTTGTTGTCAAAAAGAAAAGAGAAACATATATCTTCGAAGGTAAGTATGAGATTGCGTTAGATGATGTAAAAGATTTGGGTTACTTTATTGAAATTGAAGCATTAGATAATGCAGGGGGTGTGCAGAAAACGAGGAGGAGAATATTCGAGTTTTCTAAGGAATTAGGAATACAGAAGCTTCGGAAAACCAACGGTTACGTCATAGACTTAATGAGGAAGAAGGGGTTGATCGGTGAAATGTGATTTAGTTCAGGGGGTGGCAAAAAATGAGAAAAGCGACTTTGTGTTTTTTGGTTAAAGGCGATAAGGTTTTATTGGCAATGAAGAAAAGGGGTTTTGGGAAAGGGCTGTGGAATGGGGTTGGTGGCAAAAAAACTAATGGCGAAACAATAAGACAAGCAGCAATAAGAGAAACTGAGGAAGATATTGCTGTTGTCCCTATTAGATTGCATAAAATTGCTGATCTAAGGTTTTTGTTTCCTCACAAGACTGAATGGAGCCAAAACGTTGTAGCCTACATCGTAGATTCTTGGAAGGGAGAACCAAGAGAATCTGAAGAAATGATGCCAAAGTGGTTTAACAAAAATACATTGCCGTTTAAACATATGTGGTGGGACGATCATTTGTGGTTGCCTCAAGTTCTACAAGGCAAGAAATTGAAAGCTAAATTTATCTTTAATGCTAACAACGAAGTTGTAAGTCATGCGGTTTCCGTATTTGAAATCTAGTTAAAGAAGATTGTGTCTTTTGACAACGGGTCGGCATAAATGAAATAATCAATATAATGACAAAGCTGCCTAAATACTTCACTAAGGTAACAAAAACCACAAAACTTCTTGCTTTGACGATGTTTATTCTTTTGCCATTGTGGAGCTTTTACGTCGGTTTTAAATTGGGTGAGGGTATTGCTCTAATAAAACTTATCAGTCTTCTGGGTGGGGAAGGTGGAGCAAGTAAAATGTCAACCATTGTAGCCAAAAAAACATTACAAAATGCGACAACAGTAAATTTACCCGTTACTATTCTTAAAACCGATTTTGGTACTGAGGCTAGTAACTTTGAATATCCCAAAACACTTACCGTATCTGTGCCTGGAAACTACAAAGACCAGTTGGCGGCTTATGGAGCTGCGTATGAGATCCTTGTGGCCCCAAAAGGCTGGACGGGAAGTGGAAGTATTGGGGCAGATGGGAATACGTTGGTTGAGCTCAATTCCTGGGGTGGAGCATGGGGAACTGACTCCAAAATGAAATTAATAATTGCTTCAACCGGAACAGCAAATGCACTTTTGGGTGCAGCTCCATATTTTCAATGGGTAAGAGAGAACTGGAATGAGTTGTCAGAAACCCCAATTCCAAAAAAAGCTGAAATGACGACTGCCTTTGTAACATCGCGGCTTATGAAATATAAACTGCTTAACCCACCAGAAGGTTTAGAAGTAGCAGGTGTGGTGTATTCAGATGCCAAGGATCATGTTGAAGATGAGTTTTGGTCATTTATCCAAATGGAAATTACTTATCCTAAAACAGAGCAGGACTTTGCCGATCAGCTTCTTAATACTTTTATAGACCAGCATGGAATGACAAAGTAAATTCTTCTGCTGGTATAATTCTGGTGTGATTTATCTAGCTAACTCAAATCCGGTCTTCGACTCCGAGACACTCAGGCTCGAGGAGCCCTTTTTGAGCATATGTGGTGAGGTTGTATGTACTGTTTTGAAACCAGTTCATAGTAGAATAATATAAATGAAAAGCAAATTTATAGCCATTATCTTTTTTGTAATGCTTTTTCTGTTTATTTATCTTGTAAGCGTTACGTTTCCAGAAAAAGTGATTCGAGATTTTATAAACGACTTGGGTTTTATGGGACCTGTTGTTTATGTTTTGCTGACCTTGTTTAGTTATATAGTTGCCCCCTTGAGCGCAACTCCGGTTACTTATGCTGGTTTTTATGCTTTTGGCGCAAACGTCATTTTTCTAAATACGCTTGCAACATATATAAGTTTTGTAGTGAATTTTTGGATTGCTCGGAAATGGGGCAGAAGCATAGTCAAAAAACTAGTTGGAAAAGCTGACTTGGCTAGGGTGGATAAATTAACTTCGAACTATGGCTTAGTTACACTGGTTTTTGTAAGAATTTTTCAGAGTTCGATTGGCGACTTTGTTTCATTTGCCGCCGGACTAACAAACATGAAATTCTGGCCTTACTTAATTATTTCGTTGATTGCTTCCGTTCCGGGAATGCTTATTTGGTATTCACTGTCCTTTTATGCAAAAACCCCCGGACAGTTTGTTGCAATCATGCTGGCAGTTGCGGGTGTGTTTTCTGCGATTTTTATATTGGGCAATGAGGTAAAGAAATTGTTGAAAAAAAGAGCTTCAGGCATAAATTAACAATAGTTTAATTTCCCAAAAAGATTGGATTTCAGGTGAGTGCGTTATGTCTGGGGTGGGGGATAAGCCATTAGTTGTGATCAAGATAAAAGAGACGTCGGCTAGGCAACATTACAAACTTAAAACCCAGCATAAAATGAAAAAACTTGTGTCGCACAATGATTATATAGATTCAGGGGAGACTACGCAAATACTATAGGGAATTTTGAATAGTTGGTAGGGGATGAGAAGCTAATTTCTAATTACTGATTGTTAATTGCTAATAAAAACAATAAATTGTTTGTTAATTTTTAAATAAACTAGCTAAATCAGATGCTTTTCTCCTGAAGCTTCTTCAACATCAATTTGTGTGACCTCCAGCCGATTTTGGGTGGATTGTTAATATCAAACCAACCTATATCGGAGTTTTCCACCCAGTCGTTCGATTTTAGTATTCCTTTAGCCTCAACTTTATAGAAAAACATAAAATGTCCCGGTGCCCTGGGGTCTTCTGTAGATTGTAAAATCGCAATAAGTTTTGGATTTTTGACGGCAAGGTTTGTTTCTTCTTTAACCTCGCGCACAAGCGCTTCTTTTGGATGTTCACCGTATTGTACAAATCCAGCGGGAAACATCCATTTATTTTTGTAAGGTTCTCTTGCTCTTTTTACGAGTAACACTCTCCCCTTTCTGATAATGATTCCACAGGAAGTTGTGCTAACGTGTGGATAGTATATCCAGTCACACTTTGGACACATTTTTCTTTTTTCGTCGTCAATGTCTTTTTTGATCGAAAGTTCAGTTCCGCAGAGCGGACAAAACAGATATTCCGGGGGTTTGATATTTAACATTAGACTTTTTCAGTAACTCTGTATTCAAGATATTTTCCAAGCATGAGGCGGGTATGAGCGTCGAGGCCTGGAAGGGCGGAGAAGAAAAACCCTGCAACAGGCATAAGGATAAATTCAAAAGGTAGTAGTACTGCACGCCACAGTGGGAAACTGGCGGGCCTTTTTGGTTTGTAGATGTAATCGAAAATAAGCATGATAATCAAAAAAACTAAAGCAACTGTCAAAATAAAAGATGACATTTTGGGAACCGTGTAACCAAGAGCGGTTCTGCCAAATGCGGGATTAATAAGCGTTGGTAGAGTAAGTCCAATGGTAATGATAAACCAGTTAACAGGCCAAAGGAAATGTGATTGCAAGGCATAAAGCAAGCGTAGCGTTTTATCGATGAATGGAACATCTTTAGTCAGGAAATAATTTTTTATAATCCAAGGGTCATCACTTACTCCCCAAGCCCAACGTTTATATTGTTCATATTGATTTTTAAGTGTTTTCCAAAAAGAGGTTGACTGGGCGGCATCTGCAAAAAGTGGTAAATAAATTGGCTCGACTTCAACTTTTCCTTTCATTTTATAATAAGCTTTAAAAAATATTCCCCAGTCTTCCGGGATTTTGTCTGCATCCCAATAACCAACTTCGTCTAAAAGCTTTAACGATAAACAATAGTTTTGCTGATTAATTAATCTATCCTTTCTTGGTAGTTGGGACAGGTTCCAAATAGAGCCCAAAGTGTTTGGAACTCTGGTTATTGCTGGCAATTCCCAAATATTGTTGTAGAAAAAAACTGCAGGCTGCCAAAAATATAAGTGTCTTTTGGGATTGTCTAGAAATTTATAAGTAAGACATGCAAAATGTTTTGGATGGTAAACATGGTCTGCATCGCAACTTGTTACCGTTATGTAGCTTATATCCATTTTTCTTTTGTCAACTAATTCTTTCTTGACCCATATTGCAGCATACCTTTCGTTTGATGCCTTACCCACAACCTCTTCCGGAGTTAACTCATGGACCGTGACAAACAGGTCGCCAAATACCTTGCCATATTTTTTTGTTAATGCCGTCACCTTCTTTTTTCTATCTTCTTCGGGTTCCCTTTTTTCCATTGCAAGGACTACCGAGATTTGGTTTTTGGGAAGTGTTTGTTTTGCTATCGAATCAAGAGTTCTTTCAAGAATATGCAGTGGTTCTTTGTAGGTGGTAATTATTATTACGTGCCGCACCCTTTCCCAATCAGGGAAAGCTTTTAAATCTCCCACCCAGTCATATAGCATTGAGGCCTGAATTCGCCAGTGCGAGATTGTTGAACTTATTGCAATTTGGAAAGATTGATAAAACCAGTAAACATTAAAACCCAGAACGAAGTATGCAACGACAGTTGGTATTACAAAGATTCCCCAGTAAGGAAAAAGAATAATGTTCCAAGACACAAAACCTGGGGCAATTTCCAAAAATCTTTGAATGCCCCTTTCGTGCCGTAATATAAATTTTTTCATTACTTTCTTGAATTATACAGCCTAACAACATTGCATGCCCATCGAAGCATTAGCGGAGGCGTGGAAAAAGCGGTTCGGAAGATTTTATTTTGGGACCTTTGAATTGGTTCTCAATTTTTTCAGCCGTTTCGGGAAGGAAAGGTTTTAAATCATAAGCAATTTGTCTTATTTCTTCGATAATATCGACTAAAACAGGAATCTTTGTGGAAGTGTTTTTCCACAACTCCTCTTTGTTAATTACGTCGTCGAGTTTCGAAATATTTTTCCATATTTCATCAATCGCCCAATCAAACCGATATTGGTTGATAGCTTCTACCACGAATTTATCAAATTCGTGCATTCCTGATTTTCCTGCATTAACCTTATTTAATTCGGCTAGCCTGGCTACTCTTGCAACTAGATTTCCAAGACCATTTGCCAAGTCGGCTTGATATGCTTGTTCGAATGACTCTTTGGTAAAATCACTGTCTTCAAACGGATTTATTTTTGCCATAAGATAATATCGCAGGGCATCCGTTCCGTATTTGTCTACATACTCAACTGGGTCCACGGACTCGCCTGAACTCTTACTTATTTTTTTCCCTCCAATTGTCAGGAATCCGTGTATTAATATTTGTTTTGTTAGCGGAAGATCTGCTGCCATAAGCATGGCTTGCCACATGGCTGACTGCTGTCTTAAATTATCTTTGCCAGCAACTTGAATGGCATTTGGCTTATTCTTGGTGCCCCAGAACTTTGTAAAATGTTCTTTATCTTCCGGCCATCCCAGT
>CAYTOP010000033.1:640-13558 GCA_964439585.1 uncultured Gammaproteobacteria bacterium | reverse complement strand
AAACGCTGCGGTCTGCAAAACCGCGATGCAGGGGTTCGATTCCCCTTCCGGCCTCCATATCAATGTACCGCTGGGGTTGATTTTATCTATTTCACACGCTATACTATGTGCATCTCGCAGAAATGCGAGTTTTTTGTTGCTGCTCAAGAAAGCTCTTGAGCGGGCGTGTTCCTCGAGCGTAAATCGGGGGGTATGATACGCATAACAACCAACCTGTCTCCCAAGCACCGTCTTGAAATAAAATTAGTAAAAAGGCGAAAGAACTTGGATGCAACTCCCCTATTTCCTGACCTGGGTAAGGTTAAACGTGCAAAAAAAGGCAGCAAAGTATCAAGATTTTTTAGATTACTTTTTGAAAACGAGCGTGTAAAGAGGCTTTTAGGCACAAATTTAGCAGCATTAATGATAGTCAGCTCGCTGTTGCCTAAAACAACCAATCCCCCAATTGTTCTTACAACTGAACGTGGTGTTAATTTTCCTGTAAGTCCTGTAATAGTCAATCAGGGTTATACATTCTTCCATCCCGCGCTCGACCTTGGTGGGTATTTAGGCGAATCGATTCGTCCAATAATGGCCGGTGTAGTTCAAGCCGCAAGTTATACCAAGATCGGCTATGGAAATGCCGTATTAATAAGCCATGGCAACGACATGACGAGTTTATATGCGCATTTGTCCAAAATAGAAGTTAAGGTTGGCGATGTTGTAGAAAGCTCTACAGAAATCGGCAAAATGGGTGCAACCGGTCACGCAACTGGACCTCATTTGCACCTGGAAATCCGCGACCATGGTGTACCAATTAATCCCCTTTCAGTTCTACCTCGCTAATATAGTTTTTCAGCATCAATAATCGGTTTTACAACATCTAGTTGATAATTCTTGCCATCTAGCCAGTCTGCAATACACGACTCATTGTATTCAGGTTTGTAGATTTGGTTATCTTGAATTAATTTTTTTACCTCTTCTTTTTTAAAATAACGCGCATCAACAATCTCTTCACCGTCAATCTTAATGTTTGTTTGGTCTTTCAACCTAGCTCTATAAACAAAACCAATTCCGCTATAATAGTTTTCTCCCCTTTTGACCGGATAAATACCTATTAGACTTACAAGTTCCACTTGAAGATTTGCTTCCTCGTTAGCCTCACGTTCCGCTGTTGCGGCAGGATCCTCTCCATATTCTACCCCACCCGAAGGTGGTCCCCATTTTCCACCTTTCTGTTTATTTTGCTTTAATAGAAGGAGTTTACCTTCAACATCTTCTATAAAAACCGCCGAAGATATACTTTGTGTAAATCTTTTCCTAGTTTCCTTTTGGTTTTCTGACGACATACTTATCTATTTTCCAAATTTCTCCAAATATACCACGACGCAACGGTTCTGTAAGGTTTCCATTTTAGAGCTTTCCTTTCCATCTCCAGCGCCGTCATTTCTTTAGCAAAAATCTCCTTCATGCCGTTTCTTATGCCCAAATCATCCGATGGAAAAATATCAGGTCTTCCCAAAGAAAACATCAAAAACATCTCTGCCGTCCATTTCCCTATCCCTTTAACAGCAACTAGTTCCCTTTCCACTTCTTCATCAGATAAACCCGCCAGCTCTTTGGTTTTCAACTCACCTTGTTTAACTTTCTCCGCCAAATCCTTTAGCGATCTTACTTTCGCCCACGCCATGCCGCAATCTCTTAATTCCTGGTCAGCAAGTGCCAAAACTTTATCGGGCGTAATTTTGCCTTTGACTCTTTTCTTAAACCGGTCAAAAATGACGTCAGCGACCCTGCCGGACAACTGCTGACCGATAATTTCGCCTATAATGCCTACAAAATAATCCTTATGTTTTCGTGGCGCAATTGTACAATGTCCCCACTTCTTTATAAGCGGTCCAATATGCTTATCGTTTGAAAGAAATTTCTCCGCTTCGTTCCACATAGCAAGCATTATAACTTAAGACGCACAAAAGAAACAAAATTTATTTGGAGTTGGAAGGATTGAGCGATTCGATAAAAATGATTTATACTAAATTTAATGCACAAGAAAGGTATATCGCTTGTTTTTCTTGCTGGTGTCGCCTTCGTTGTTATTTTTTTCGTTGTTCTTAAATTTCTCAAAATAAGCTCCATTATTCCTAATCAAGTAAAAACAGTTTCTCCTCTGTTCATACGGAAAACCTATTCTTCATTAAAAGAAGCTTTAATTAATGGTAATTATAAGAATTATCCCACCAGTTCACTTAACACACCAACAAAGGGGCAAGATAACAGCGTTATGTACAATCCAAAAACAAACCAACTGCTAGAATTAGACACTTCTGAAGGCGGTGGCTACAAATGTTGCGAAGCACCCACTTTCTACGTTTGGTCTGATAGTACAGAGAACATCTTCTGGATTAGAACATACCAGGCAGATTTAAGTTCTGTTCACGATAATTGGTACGGACCGTTTAAGCTAGAAAGGCGAAATTAATTTGAGGAGTAGGAAGGATTGTGTGGGCAACACAAATCATTATAAAATGAATTTATATGAAAGAGCGCACAAATAAGTTCCTGCGATACTTTGTTCCCGTCTTTGCGTTTTTTATTTTGGGGTGGGTGTTTATTCAAAGTTTGTCTTCGTTTTTTACTAAAATTTTACCATCTCCTCTAGTAGATATAGTCGCACTCACCACACTGGTCATTGATACGCTGTTTCCAGTTTTGGTACTCGCGTGCGGATTGATTAATATCTTAATAGATGGAAATAAAATATTGAGTTTTATAATTTTAACGCTTGGAGTTTTCTGTGTGGTTTATTGGATTCAAATTTTCTTCTCAACAGAATTGCTATGAGAACTTGAATTTAGTAATCCATTCCACCCATACCGCCGCCAGGCATTTGAGGCATATCTTTCTTTTCCTCAGGGATGTCTGTAACCAACCCTTCTGTGGTTAGTACCATCATGGCAACCGAGGCTGCGTTTTGAAGTGCACTTCTGGTAACTTTCAATGGGTCAAGGATGCCAAATTTCATCATTGAGCCAAATTGACCAGTTAGAGAATTAAAGCCATAGTCAAAATCTTTTGAGTCTTCAATCTTACGTAACACATAACCGTCATCTTCGCCCGAGTTTTTGGCAAGCCATCGTACTGGCTGCTCTAAGGCTTCCTTAACAATCTCAACTCCAACTTTTTCATCTTCATTATCCGTTTTTAGATCTTCCAAAGCTTTGCGTGCGCGAAGCAAAGCGACTCCACCACCGGGCACAATTCCCGCCTCAATCGCAGCTTTGGTTGCACCCACCGCGTCTTTGACTCTTTCTTTCTTTTCGTTAAGTTCAATTTCTGTAGCTGCCCCGACATTAATTTGGGCAACACCGCCAGAGAGCTTTGCGAGTCTTTCCTCAAGCTTTTCCTTGTCGAAATCAGAATCAGACTCGGCAATTTGCCGCTTTAATAGTGCAATTCTTGCTTTAATTGCTGAAGACTGACCTTTGCCGCCGATTAATCTTGAGTTGTCTTTATCGGCCCAAACTTTATCTGCTTGGCCCAAGTCGGTAATTTCAACGTTTTCAAAAGTTTTACCCGTGTCCTCGCTAACAACAGCTCCACCTGTAAGGATCGCTATATCCTCAAGCAGTTCTTTGCGTCGGTCACCAAAACCAGGTGCTTTGACAGCGAGGATGTTGAATGTACCCTTGAGTTTATTAACAACCAAAGTGGCCAGTGCTTCGCCTTCCAATTCATCAGCAACTATTACCAAATTCTTGGAAACTTTGACAAATTTTTCCAAGAAAGGAAGTAAATCTTGAATAGAAGAAATCTTTTTGTCGGTGAGAAGAATATAAGCATCTTCAATTTCTGCCTCCATTTTCTCGGGATTTGTAACCATGTAGGCTGATACATAGCCGCGGTCAAATTCCATGCCTTCTTTGTATTCAATATCGATTGTTAAGCCTTTGCCCTCTTCAACGGTTACCACACCGTCGCGGCCAACTTTTTCTAATGCTTCAGCAATCTTGCCTCCGATAATATCGTCACCTGCCGAAATGGTGGCAACTTGAGTTATTTCATCTTTACCTTTAATCGGCTTTGCAATTTTTTGAAGCTCGGCAATTACTGCAGCGACTGCCTTTTCAATACCTTTTTTGACTATCATTGGATTTGCACCGGCTGTTATATTTTTCATTCCAGCTGCCGTCATGGTTTGTGCAAGTAAAGTTGCTGTCGTTGTTCCATCGCCAGCATTGTCGTTGGTTTTACTTGCTGCTTCTTTAACAAGTTGAGCACCCATATTTTCAAATGGATCGGCAAGTTCAATTTCCTTGGCAACCGTCACGCCGTCGTGGACGATATTTGGTGCACCCCACTTTTTGTCCAATGCAATGTTTCTACCCTTTGGCCCCAAAGTTGTAACAACTGCTTTTGCAACAACATTAATGCCCTTCATCAGGGAAACTCTCGCATCGTCGCTAAATTTTAATTGTTTTGCCATACTATTTGACTATCGCTAATATATCCTCGAACTTAGCAAAAAGATATTCAGTTCCATCAAGCTTTACCTCAGAGCCACCCCATTTTTTGTAAATTATTTCGTCGCCAACTTTAACCGGAGATTTCTTTTTGGTTCCATTATCAGTTACTTCATCGTCACCGACTGCTAAAACTTTGCCTTTTTGTGGTTTTTCAGATGCTGAGTCGGGAAGATAAATACCAGAAGCAGTCTTTTCCTCGGCCTCAAGGGGTTCTATCAAAAGATAGCCGGCAGTTGGTTTTAAACTTAGTTTTTTAGATGCCATATTTAAAAGTTACTAGCAATCCAGGTTAACGAGTGCTATTTTAATAAGAGTTATAGGTACTTGTCAAGACCTAACTTTAATTTGCCTTAAAAACTATTTCAGTGGTGCACCAAAGGAAGCATACACTTTTGATAGTCCTTTTGCAGTTTCATCAAGCGCCGGTTGTGAACCGCGCAACTTAATTGCTTCTGCAAACAAATTATCAACCTGCGTATTTATTCCGTCAACGCCGTCATAAGTCATGTCGTACAAATACCCGCTTTTGGCTTGAGGAGCAAGAGCGATGACAGAACCCAAAATAGGATCATTAACCTGTAAAAGGTTCATGTCAATTCTTGGGTATGGCATACCGACCCCGCTCACGGCAACCCTTGCATCCTGAAGTTTTTCAAGAGAATCCTTGGACGAAATGAATTTTAGGAACTCCCACGCTTCATCTTTGTTAACACTTCTGTTCCAAACAGACTGAACCCAATATGTTGCATAAGAGCTGTCCGGTTCCTCTGGTTTATTTTTGATAAGCTGAGGAAGTGTTATGGTTCGAAAACGCAGGCTGGGGTTTGTTTTTGCAATCTCAGGAGCCTTTCTTGTTGGTCCAAAATACATAGCTACTTTCCCCTGGGCAAAAGCTATCGTTGAAGGCGGTAAAATTCCACTCCAGACCTGAAGCGGACTGTCAAATTGTGTATAGACAGTAAGCGCCTGCACTCCTTCGGGGGTATTGGGTACAGCCAAACTTGCACCATTTTGAAGCGTCATTAAAGCTACTATCTCTGGCCAATAGTCAATATTTTCAGTAATCCCCAAAGCAGCCCCTGATTGGATAATATTGCCCTGCGGGTCTCTTTGTGTGAGAGATGTTGCAAGATCAATTACATCATCCCAAAGCTTTGGAGTTGTTTTGGCAGCAGAGGCAAAAATCGACTGGTTAACATATAAGGTTAATGCATCAAATTCCAGCGGAATTCCAACAATTCCTCCCGGTGTGGTCATGTCATTTGCTATCACCGGATAATAAGTTTTGGAATAGTCTTCAGCACTCATAACCGAGCCAGGCATTGCCTCCAATTCCGCACTAAACATTGCGGGCCAACTGTTGTGTATTTCAAAAATATCCGGTCCTTTTCCACTTGCCAAAGAATTTGATAACCTAACACGGTAATCTTGATTTGATTGCTTTATATAAGTTATGTGAATCTTTGGATTATCCTTTTCATACTCATCAATCAAAGGCTGAACCACCGAGGCTTCGTCCTGCAAACCCCACCAAGTTATTTCTCCCTTTTTGCCGACCAAGCCACCTCGTGAAGTTTTGATTTTGCTTATGGCAAATAAAACTATAATAACCAGTAAAAGTGCGGCTAAAATTATGCCGATTTTCTTACCAAAACCGCCTTTTATTGGACCAAGGGAAGTTGGACTAAAGCCGGAATTGGCTGTTTGCGCTGGTGATTGAGAGGTTGGCATCAAGACCTCGGTCAATTCAGGTGACGGTTCTTGAGGCGGAACGGACTCCGATTTGGTTTTTTCCGCCATGTCAGTTCCAGTGCTTGATGTGTTTTCTTTTGGTTGAGCCGATTCTTTAACTGAAGCATTTGGTGTGCTATCAACAATTTGTTGCAAGTTTTGCTTCAAACTGCTTAGTTTTTGAGTGTCGTTTTCGACAGGCTTTTTTTCTTCCGATATGTCGTCTGGCATAATAAATGTTTTTATTTTAACTTACCTTAAAACCACGGCCTTTAAGACTGTGGAAGTATAACCCGATTAAGTTAAGCCAACCCGCCACGTGGCTTACGACCCGTGGTGGTTTATTAAAAATGGCTTAGTCGTATCTCAATATTACATGTTATACCAAAAATACTCTAATTTGCATCTTAAAATAATATTTGGGGGTCAAAATCACTGACTAAGAGTTGCAAACTTGAGCTGGTGGAGTTTATCATACTAGAATGAGAGTGTTTAATATCAAATTTAGAAAAGGTTTTTTATCAACAAAAAAAATTAAATATATTCTAGCTCTTCTTCTCGCTTTTTCTATTCCGTTAACTGTTTTGGCAATCAACAAAATGCTTAACTACGAAAAAATACAAAAAAATATAGCCATTGCTGGAATACAAATCGGCGGACTTAGTAAAAGCGAGGCGGTGACCAAACTTAATCAGTCAATAGAAGTTAACCCGACAATAGACCTTACAATTGATAAACAAAGTTTTACAATTCCAACATCGGAACTTGGACTTAACTATAATTTTCAAGCATCGGTAGAGCAAGCTTCGGCATTTACCAACCCCAGTCTTGTTGAAAACATCGCCAATATGTTCTCGACTGAAAAAGCAATTTCCTACTTTCCGTTGGTATATTCTTTGGACGAGAATGCTTTAAATCAATACACGTCAGTAATTGCTGGCCAGGTCTCTACCAAACCAATAAATCCAACAATCAGTTTAACAGGCAACGAGGTTTCTGTGAGCAGTGGTTCGCCCGGAAACGATCTGACCTCAGAAGAGTTAGTTAAACTCATTGACGAACATATAAAATTTGCAAAAGGAGAAAACATTACAACAACAACTCGGTTTATTGACCCAACCCTCACCGACGAACAATTAAAACAAGCTAGAGTTCGCGGTCAAAAAATGGCTACTAAATCCGCGACTATAAAATCGGACGATACAGATTTCGTAATTGCAAATGAAGACCTGTAAAAACTAATGAATCCTAAGGGCGGTTTTTATAATATAGAAATCGATGAGCTCATCAAAGCTGTTGATACAACTTTTAACAGAGACCCAGTAAATGCAATTTTTAACTTCAAAGACGGTAAGGTTGTTGAATTTGCTGCTGCAAAAACTGGAGTTGCTGTAAACGACGTAAAATTAAAAAATGAATTGCTAACCGCACTTACTCAACTTGAGAATTCGGATGACGCAGCAATTGACTTGGAACTTCCCGCAGAAATAACACAGCCAAAAATAACTACACAGGAAGTGAATAATTTAGGCATAAAAGAACTCATCGGCAAAGGTGAGTCAAATTTTCATCATTCAATTCCTTCAAGAATTCACAATGTCGCACTCGCCTCGTCACAATTTAACGGTGTTCTCATTCCTCCAGGAACTGTTTTTTCTTTTAATGATGTTTTGGGTGATGTTTCCTCGTATACCGGCTACAAACAAGCTTATGTAATACGCGATGGCAAAACTGTTTTGGGTGATGGTGGCGGTGTATGCCAAGTTTCAACCACCATGTTTCGTGCAATTTTAAATGCAGGCTTGCCGATCGTTGAACGCCAAGCGCACTCATATCGAGTAACTTATTATGAAGAGGGTTACCCGCCGGGAATTGATGCCACAGTTTACGCGCCAACAACAGATTTGAAATTTAAAAACGATACGCCGGGCTACATCTTGGTTCAAACCATAACAGATCTCGATAATTTACATCTTACTTTTGAGCTGTATGGAACATCTGACGGAAGAATTGCTTCAATAACCACACCCATTGTTACTAGTGTCACCCCCCCACTCGAAGATCTTTACATCGACGATCCAACCCTTCCAGCAGGCAAAATACAACAGATTGACTGGAAGGCCTGGGGCGCAAAAGTTAACTTTAAATATACTGTAACTCGTGATGGAGAAACTTTGCAAAGCAAGATTTTTTACTCAAACTACCAACCCTGGCAAGCAAAGTTTTTAAGAGGCACGGGACCCATTTGAACCCATCTGTCTAGTAAAGAGATCTTCACCCGTGTGAATTACAGTAGCTGCAACTTTATTACCATCATCAAAATTCTTACCTGTATCTATCCATCCATCTTCTCCCTGGATTTGAAACTCAAGATTGTATTTACAATCCCCCATGTCCGGTGCCAACACCACCCTCTTTGTCTCACTATTACCAGTAAGTACTAGTTTGTTGTCATTAGGATCTAACGATAAAATAACCATAAGATTTTGGTCTACTAGTCTGGTTCCATTACCACCCTTGCTTTCCACCTTGACAGGATTAAGTTCTAAAAAATCAACCAGCTCAGAAGGCAGACTCAAGCCGGATGTAACCCTAATAGAAAAAGACGATGAGTTTGTTTCACTTTGTATATTTTTATTTACCTTCCTAAGTACGTCTAGGGTTGCCAGTTTCCTGTTAAATGATAATAACTTTTGTTCTTCTGATGATAGACTTTTTTTATCATTTTCTATTACTACCTCGCCCCGTCTGCCTATGGGGCTCGGAGATTCTTTCAGCATGCTCAACATGTCTTTGTGTCTTCTTCTTTCAACCACTTGTAACGGGACCTCCTCCTTGTCACTAAAATCACTCATATACTTTTATAAAACCACATTGGTTTTTCGTTAACAACCACTAAAATTGTATAATTACCGCATATGAGAATTCTGGCAATTGAAAGTTCGTGTGATGAAACTGCTGCTGCGGTTGTAGAAAACGGCCAAAAACTTCTAAGTAGTGTTGTTGCCACCTCGGCCGAAATGCATGCCAAAACAGGCGGTATCATTCCCGAACAAGCAGCTCGTCAACAGCTGGTAAGTATCGTTCCCGTAATTGATGAGACTCTGAAAAAAGCACGTCTCACCAAAAACGATATTGACGCTTTGGCTGTTACTGCTGGACCAGGACTTATCGGCTCTTTGTTGGTGGGTGTAGAAGCTGCTAAAACATTAGTCTATCTTTGGAACAAACCACTCATTCCAGTAAACCATTTGGTCGGCCATATCTATGCTAACTGGATAAATTCAAATAATAAACAATTCCAGACTCTCAAGTTCCCGGCGCTTGCGCTTGTAGTTTCAGGTGGCCACACAGATTTGGTTTTACTTAAAGGCCACGGAAATATTAAATGGCTTGGTGGAACACGTGACGACGCGGCCGGTGAGGCATTTGATAAAACAGCACGACTTTTGGATCTTCCCTATCCGGGCGGACCTTCTATATCAAAGGAGGCGGAAAAGTATCTAGTAAAACACCCAAAAGCAAAACTAAAGCTTTTTCCACGACCCATGCTTGATTCGCAGGATTATGACTGGAGTTTTTCCGGACTTAAAACCGCCGTTCTAAAATATGTCCAAGAAAACAAACGGTTTGATGTGTCGAATGTTGCCGCCGAATTACAAGAAGCAATCGTCGACGTGTTGGTAGAAAAAGCGTCACGTGCAGTTGCTCAAATTAACCCCAAAAGTTTTTTACTTGCCGGCGGTGTTGCTGCCAACAAGCGCCTGCGCGACAAATTTGAAGTAGATTTTTTTCTCAAAAAATTTTCCACAACGTTTCATGTACCACCCATCAACTTATGTACAGACAACGCCGCTTATATTGCAAGTGCCGCATTTTATAATTTTAAAAAAGTAAAATGGACAGATGTCGACGCACGCCCTGAGTTAACAATTACTGGCCAGATATAAAATGAAAATACTTAAAATTAACAACCATCGGTCGATTGCATATGCAATCCGAGATGCAGCACTGGTTCTTAAAGCCGGTGGTGTTATTGTTTACCCAACTGATACAGCATACGGAATCGGCGTAAACGCACTTGATAGAATTGCTGTTAAAAAAGTATATGATATTCAAAAGCGTATCTATACTAAACCTACCCACGTGGTTGTTAGAGATTTGGAAATGATAAACACGCTGACAACACCTACTCCGTTAGCAAAAGTAATTTACCACCATCTAATGCCGGGACCTATAACTTTGATTTTAAGAAAAAGGAAGTTGGTTCCAGATATTTTAACTGCAAATCTCCCAACCTTGGGTGTACGTATTTCTAAAAGTAACTTCTCTTTAGAACTTAGCAGTTCCGTTGATTTCCCCTACACCACCCCCTCCGCCAACAGGTCTGGCGGAAACACGCCATACTCATTAGCTGAAGTACAAAAAGAACTTGACACGAGCCGGGTAGATCTAATTATCGATGCAGGACCACTACAAAAAGTAAAGCCGTCAACACTCCTTGATTTGACAGGCAAAAAACCTAAAATTTTACGAGAAGGGCCTATTACTAAAAGTTATCTGGAAAACTTGCTGGGTTTGACAATTGAAGTTGTATAAGTGATAATTAGCCTCAATGCGTAATTATCTTGGAGGACGTCGCCAAGAAAGCAGCCTGAAGAACTTCGCACAAGCTAGCGGAAAATAGATCAGGCCGGGCAATCCCGTAACAGATGTAAACGAGAGTCTAACTTTTAGACTAAATGGCAAGGTGGTACCACGACACACTTCAGAGTCGTCCTTCAGTTTCTGATTGCTGTTATACTTTAACTGAAATGAATAAACGGTTTGACCATACAAAATACGAGGGAAAGCTCTATGACATGTGGGAGAAGGGCGGTTATTTTAAAGCAAAAAGAGATCCCAAGAAAAAGCCATACACCATAGTAATTCCCCCACCAAACGCGTCAGGCAAGATGCATACCGGGAATGTCTTAATGATCGCGATTGAAGACTTATTAATTCGCTGGAAAAGGATGCAGGGTTATTCAGCGCTTTGGCTTCCAGGAACCGACCATGCCGGTTTTGAAACGCAAACCACTTTCGAAAGAAAGTTGGCTAAGGAAGGTAAATCCCGCTTCGATTTTGACAGAAATACACTATATAAAATGATCTTCGATTTCGTCATGGACAACAAACACAAAATAGAAAATCAAATGCGAGAAATGGGGGCTAGTGTAGATTGGAGCAGATATACCTTTACACTTGACCCAAGTTCTCTCGAAATTATTACTAACACGTTCCAAAAACTCGAAAAGGAAGGATTGGTTTATAGGGACAGCTATCTTGTTAACTATTCTTTCAAGTGGGGTACAACTTTCAGTGATGCGGAAGTGGTTTACAAAAAGACTAAATCCGCTCTAGTTTATGCTCGTTTTCCCTTCACCGGTAAGGACGCTTTTAATGGTAAAAAATATATTGTCGCTGCAACCGTCAGACCCGAAACGATATTCGTAGACACCCATCTTGCAGTTAATACAAAGGATAAATCCAGACAAAAGCTGGTGGGCAAACACGTACTTAACCCACTAACAGGCAAACAGATGACAATTATCAGCGATGAGTTCGTTGATCCCAAATTCGGCACCGGCATCGTGAAGATAACACCTGCGCACGACAAGAATGACTTTGTGGTTGGTAAGAAACACAAACTACCGATAATAAACGTTGTCGGTTTAGACGGTAAACTGAACAAAAATGCCAACGAGCTTGAGGGGCAAACAATCTTAGCCGCAAGAGAAAAAACTATCGCTATTTTGAAAAAGAAGGGGTTGATCGACAAGGTGGACGATAATTACGAAAATCTTGTTCCGGTGGATTATCGCAGCGGCGACTATATTGAGAACTTAGTAATGCCAAATTGGTTTATTAAAGTAGATAAGCTTAAAAAACCTGCTCATAAAGTTGTTGTTGGTGGCGAGGTAAAAATATATCCAAAATGGCGAGAAAAGACATATCTCAAATGGATGGAAAACATGCGTGATTGGGCAATATCTCGACAGATTGTGTGGGGTATTCGAATTCCCGCGTGGTACAAAATTGAGGACAACGAAAATTTACAAATCAGCTTTATTGACCGTAAAAAGAAAAAACGGACTGGCAGGGTTGGTGTGCTCTTGAAAGAACATGCTTTTACAGAGATTGAAAAAGGCCTACAGTCTGTTATAGCTCCTAAGGATGCGAAATATGTAATTAGTTCAAAAAAACCCAACGGCAATTACATACAGGAAACTGATACGTTCGATACATGGTTCTCGTCAGGTCAATGGCCACTCTTAACTTTAAAGTATCCCGACAGTAAAGACTTCAAATATTTTTACCCCACAAACGTGTTAGAAACGGGTTGGGAAATTGTTACAAGATGGGTCTCAAGAATGATAATGTTCGGCATTTACCTAACCGGAAAACCACCTTTTAAGGCTGTGTACCTCCACGGCCACATACGTGCACTTGATGGAAAGAAAATGAGTAAGAGCTTAGGTAATGTAATAAATCCCGATGAATATGTAGATGAGTTTGGGGTTGATGCTTTAAGAATGGGGTTGATCAGCGGAACAGCAAACGGTAAGGATTTTAATTTCCCCCGAGACAAAGTTATTGCATACCGCAATTTCGCTAACAAAATTTGGAACATGGCAAGATTTAT
>CAYTOP010000033.1:0-630 GCA_964439585.1 uncultured Gammaproteobacteria bacterium | reverse complement strand
AGATTTATGTTGTTTATGTTTGATAAAAATAATATTAAGAAATATGACGATCTTGAACCGTACTCAAGGAAGCTTAAATTAGCTACTGAAGATAAAAAGATCGTTGACGGATTTAACCAACTAGCAAAAGCCGTAGACAAAAACTTGGAAAGGTACAGATTTGCAGACGCAGCGGAGGCGATTTATCACTTTATGTGGGACGAGCTTGCTTCTTCTTATATAGAAAGAATTAAAGACAGAAAAGACATCACCACTGCGCTCTCTGTTTACCGACATATATTTTTCAACTGCCTAAAACTGCTTCATCCTTTTATGCCATTTATCACTGAAGCAATTTGGCAGGAAATTAAAGACTTTAGAAAATACCCCAAAATACCACTAATAACCAGCTCCTGGCCTGCTACTCTTTAACACAAGTTCCCCCAGCATCAGGATATTTTCCATCCAAGACGCATTTGAAACCCTTTGGACATGGAAGATTTGCAAATCCGCCACAAGTGTCTCCACCAACTGTTGTAGACGGTGCTACTATTGGAGTCGGAGTAGTTACATTAATTTCTGTCTTAAAAGTTGCTACAACCTTGTTTATCTGGTCGAGGGTTGTGCTTATCGAATACGAATAACCGCCCG
>CAYTOP010000032.1:0-13651 GCA_964439585.1 uncultured Gammaproteobacteria bacterium | reverse complement strand
GCTCTCCGACTTCTCCGTGCCAACAATTTAAAAAAGTCGCGCGCATAAAAAGCGGAACAGCTGGGTCTGGAACCCAAGTATCCCATAAGCTCCGTGAGTAATATTGTATCAAATCCGTAGATCTTATCCATATAACTACAACTTCCGTGTCTCATCTCCGAAGCTAAATGAGACAAATGAGACACTATAAAAAGGGTGTCTTATTTTTTAGAGGTTTTCGCACTTCTTGAGGTTTGAAACTCAATTTTGATCTCTTTAAGGCTTAAGTCGCTCTTATTGACCCATAAATCTTGTCGCATACAAAGAATCGTCCGTAAAAAATTCTCTCTTGTTGGTTTTTCTATAAACACTTTAACTGAAAGTATCACGGCTTTCGAGGCATAAAGCATCATCTCGTGATATTCCATTTTTAAATATTCGATTACATCATGCGAATTATCAATATCTGGTTGTCTGCTTGAAAGGTATTTTATATTTTTTGGTTCAAAAAAGGCATCCATATACAAAAGGCAAGATTTATATCTTCTTTCCTTTTGTTCTAACAGTTTGAATTCAAGCTCTTTCTTTTTATCAAGAAGAGAGGAAACATAAGCTCCGACGATACCTCCAAGGCCTAGTAGGGTCAAAGCAGAAAAAATTATTTGTATAGGATCATTCATATTTTTATTGCTACAACTTTATATCCATTTTCAGTCAATATAGATTTGAAACTTTCTAAGTGGCTAAAACCGCAGATAAATATGATATTTTTGGCGATGATGTTGTGAATTTGAGCTAACCAATATTTCTCTCGTATGGGCCAATAGTTTTTCTCATACTTTTTCCTTCTACTGTGATCTTCAGTTCCTTCAATTGCTGATTTTAAACCAAATTTAACTCGTAGTTGTCTTTGTGTAGGATAACCAATTTTCTCTCGAGTTTTTTCATCAGGGTCACAAAATTCATGTCTTATGTGGAATTCCTTTGCGACTTTTTGAGGAATAGTTGCCGCAGTGTTATTAGGTAATCCTTGTAACGCTTCTTTTGAAAACTCCTCTCCAATTAAATCAACAAAGGAACTCTCGATTATTTTATTTAAATAGTTTCGAAGCTCACTTGCCTCGGGCAACGTTTCATTCCACTGAGAAGCATGATTGACTCCTATTAAGCTTACGCATTTACCTATAATTTGCATTGCTTTTTATAATAACTATCACTAGTAAGCATTGCTCGGAGTTTATTCAGTAAATTTGCATCCGTGCAATTCTTGTCAAATTTGCAATTTGAGTCACGATTTATCGTCATCATTGCATCTAGCATCTGCAACTCGGGGTGCAAATTTTTATCACTTTGAATTCTGTGATAAACAGAACTGTTCTCTTCATTATTTAAAAGAACATAAAAGTCTAGTTGAGCTCTAAAAGCCTCAATTTCCTTATCAATACAAGATGGGCTATCTTTTTCGTTGATGGACTTTATATATTGTTGAACATGTGTCATCTCATGTGATAAAAGAATTGCAGTTACGATATCGTCTGCATAACGATAATCAGAACTCACGGTAATGGGGTAATAATCCTTTTTTATGTCTTCACTATTGAATGTAAAGTAACCCTCTACTCCTGGTACGTCTTTTATATCTTCTTCTGATATCTTTATACAGTTAACAAGTTCTGGAGGGAAATATTTAAATCCTCCATCTTCTTTTTCTCCATACTTACCCCACCATTTATTATTTTCATCTACTCTTTGTTGAATAAGACTTAATGCCCTGTCGTATTGTGGTTCATTTTCAAGTCTTGTTGTTCGGTCACAACTGATCGTTTTTTGTGATCCATCACTCGTAATTGGTAAAGTTTTGTTATCATTTCCTCCAAACTGGACCTGTTTACTTTTTGTGTAGTAATAAACGCCAAAAATAATAAAGGTTGCTACTAATAATAAAGGTACTATGGGTAAGTGTTTTCGATTTTTAAACATATGGATAATCCAATTTACTCTCTAATTATACCTAATCTTTAGCCTTAAAGAAAGAACTTTTCGGAGCTAGACTTCACAAAACCCTTGCGGTACCTTGTACCTGATGAAAGACAATGCCAAGCTAAAATACTGCCTCTACGCTCGTAAATCGAGCGAATCTGATGAACGACAAGCAATGTCGATTGATGGTCAGCTTAAAGAAATGCAATTTCTTGCGAAGAGAGAAAAACTCAATATTACTGAAACCATTACAGAAAGTCATTCGGCCAAAGAATCGGGACAACGACCAGAATTTAACAATCTTCTGCTTGGCGTAATCGAAGAAAGATATAACAGCATTCTCACTTGGGCACCCGATCGACTGTCACGAAATGCTGGAGATTTAGGACGAATCGTTGATTTAATGGATCAGGGAAAACTTACTCATATTAAGACCTACTCTCAATCTTTTATAAATAATCCAAACGAGAAATTTTTATTAATGATTCTCTGCTCACAAGCAAAACTGGAAAATGATAATCGAGGCGTGAATGTAAAGAGAGGGTTAAGAAGTAAATGTGAGATGGGTATCCGACCGGGCGTAGCACCTATTGGTTATCGAAACGTATTAAAAGTGAATCGTATTTCAACTGTGGAACTTGATCCTGAGCGCGCACCAGTCATCAAACAAATATTTCATAAAGTTGCCGACCTAGGCTTCTCAGGACGAATGGTCAAAAAATGGTTAGATGATATTGGATTCACTACGAAAAGTGGATGCAAAATGCCTCTAAGTAAAATCTATGTGGCTCTCGAAAACTCCTTCTATTACGGTGAATTTAAATACGGCGATAAATGGTACAAAGGTATTTACGAACCGCTGATTACAAAAGCGTTATTTGAGAGAGTACAAATTCAACTACAAGTAGCGCCTCGGCAATGGAATAAACAACTCTTCCCCTTTAAAAAGATCTGTATATGCGGAAGTTGTGGCGGAAGTGTAACAGCTGAAATAAAATACCGGAGAACAAAAACCAATATCGTAAACTCGCACATTTATTATCACTGCAATCGAATCAAAAAATACGATTGCCCAGAACCATATATTACGGAGCAGGAACTGATTAAACAATTAATTGGTCATCTACCAAAAATTAAGCTCAATACCTCATACCTTATGCAGGAGTTTGAAGTAGAAGTTAAACGATTGCAACATCTCAAAGCGACAGTGATTGATGAATATATTCCAAGAGTTGAGATTACTCCCCATAATACAGGCGACCAGAGTCCTAAAGAGTACAACAAAACACAAACCGACATGTTGAAAGAATACTTGTTACACGTTCTGCAATTTGGAACTCCAGAGGTACGAATCAAAATTCTTAAAGGGGTTACTTCGAAGTTCAAACTTTGCGAACGACAATTGATTCTTACCTAGCAAACAAATATAAACTCTTTATTTTTTTAGTCTCATTTAATCTTGATTTATCAAATCCAACAAGAACATGCAATCCATTCTTATTTTGATCTATGATATGAGATTTCCTCGAAAGAATGGCATAAATTCCAATAAAAACTGGTTTACCCTCTGGATTTTTTCCACTAATTTGAAACCATGGAATTGATCCTTCTTTAATCTGCCCATCAAGGCTTTCTTGGCTTGGCCCTGCAAAAGCCTGTATCTCAAAATTAATGATATCGTCAGGAACTGGCAGGAGAACTTCTTGATCGCCATTTCTGCTTTTATGTTTCTTTAAGTCATCAAACTTACTGAGGCCTTCAAATCTAATTGTAAAAATATGACTCCCGTCCAACTGGTCGATTGGATCTACCTTGATAGATGCCAATTTATAGCCTTTATTTGTCGCGTCAGCGTCATAACTGGTTGGCTTGAAATGAACATTTCCATCTTTATGATACGAAAACTTTACGGGTACTTTGCTGGCAACACCATGCTTCACTGCGTCAAATACTTCACTTTTTACCGGGGCTTGAGGAATTTCGACTGTTCCACAGTGATACTTCTCACAATGGTAATAGGGAAACGAAATATAAAAATCGATGCTCCCTGGAGTAAACAACCATTTGAAAATCTTTTTCTCTTCAGCTCCCCGTTGCACAACAAAGGTCAACGATTTCATCGTTCCATTGTAATTTTCGTTAATTCCGCGAATTTTTTCTAAAAAGTCATCATTACTCATATTTGTTTTTCTCTAAAAGCTTAGAACCATGTTCAATTACCTTGGGGGTGTTTTAGGCGATTTTCTACATTACAGGCTATGTTTGGGATACTAGCGTTTTTCCTCGCCTTTTTAGCAAGCCACATAGGGCTAATCGAGCATAGTAGATGGGTCTTGGAGCAACCGAAGACCTTATGCGGGAAAGCTGGGATAACTTTCGAACCGCTCCCTGGATAGATATTATAGATTATCCAGAGCTAACCCTCAAGGAAAATCAGGAGATATTGGCTTTTCAAGGAGGTCAAATGTATGCGTAAGCTCATATTTTTCACCTTGACCTCTATTATTAGCTTCTTACTTGGTGGCGGTTTTATGTATCTTGTTGATACTACTTGGGTATATGACAAACTTGATAGGCACAAAGATAAACTCAACAGCAATCTTACTCGCTACTCTGATGCTCTTGATGTGAGCCAAAGAATGACTGATAACTGCTATGATGCTTTCTATACAGTTTCAGAGTGCAGCAAGGAGGGAGGGTGCAACTTTGAAGCCACAGTCAACACTTTGACAGAGCTGAACCTTGAAAGAAAACTCCTCAAGCTCAAACTCGACCAGCTGCTTGACCCTACCCACCCAAACTTTCACCATCCCGATATTAATAAGATGTCTCTCCAATCCGCAGCAAATTTTTGAAAAGTCAGTTTCAGAGTATGAAGGAGAGCATAAAAAGGTATGGAAATATCTAATCTTGTCTGTGTCTGCTTGTAAAAAATAAAATGTTAGCCCTGAGAAGTTATACTATAACTAATGAATAATGGACTCAATGCAAGACAAAACACTTTTGTAAAACAGGTAGCTGCTGGCAATAGTGCTACTAGGGCAGCCGTTTTGAGTGGGTATTCCAAAAAGTCTGCAAGATTTACAGCTTCTAAGCTGCTAACAAACAGCAACATTTTGCAACATCTTGAGGAATTGTTTTCGAAGGCTGGTTTATCAGATGACCAACTTATTTACAGGCTCAAGACCGCTATCGATTCTGGTATTGGCAAGAGGGCTAATAACTCTGATGCCATCAAAGGTCTCAAGATGGCGTTTGAATTGAAGAACCGCTTCCCATCAACTCTACTAAAAACAGAAGTAACACAAGAAGATGAAGTAAAAATGAGCCTTCAAAATATGTCAGAAGCAGAACTAATGAATTACCTTGAAGAAATTTCTATCAAAACACAGCACTATGTTGAGAGTATCAGACAAAGGAGAATTGAAAGACTGCAAAAGGAACAAAAGGAAATAGAGCTTCCACAACCTCAAAATAATCTCAAACCAAGTAATTTACAACAGCCCACTTTTGGTGTAGCTCAAGCAATTCCTCGACCAGTTATGAAGTAGATTTTCTTCGTTCTATCTCTTTGTTTGCCATTCTTATTCTATTCTCATAAGGGTTACCACGATATAACAAAAATCTGATGAGTTGATTATTACTACTTCTGCTTTTGTATGCTTCCCTAAACTTGTAAGTAGCAGTAATCATTCCTTGTGGGTTTGAGATTCTCTCCAATGTGTAGCTGTCCGCCTCAAGCTCTTTCATTCTCCCAATCTGAATCATAAGAATTCCAAAAACTACTCCAAGTAGAACAGCTACTATAATCCCTTCATTTCCAAAAAACATTTTACTCAAAATATAAACTCCAATAAGAAAGAACATGATACCCACAACCAGCTCTTTTACTGAATGCCACAACTTATAATGTCCAGCTTCATGAAGAACGACATATTCAAGTTCATCTTTTGTAAATGAATCATAAACACCTCTGGAGAGTATTAGTTGAGGTAGAGTTGGAATACCTATCATCATCCCAAACAAAAGATAAGATTCCGATATTTTGATAGATTCCAATCTTGTATCTGTTTTTTCTAACAATAACTTACTAATTGCTTTGTCTTTGATTACTGTTACTGGATTCTTGGAACGACCAAGACTTAAGATGAAAAGGTTTATTTGAGTCCAAAGCGGGATATAAGCCAATATCAAACCAAATATCACATATTTGAAAATTTCTGTTTCCATGATTAGGATAATGCTTTTCGTAAACCATTTCTGCCAAGGTTGAGCCAAAACTCTGTTTCTTCAGTATTGTTGCCGTTTATGAATCTTTCTTGATGTGCTCCCATGAATTCCATAGCAACACCCGCAAGAGCATAAGGAAAAAGGTGTTGTCTTTCGCTTGCCGTAAGTTGGTTGACTTTGCTGTATTGGTCAGCGACAGCTGAACACTTATCCTCCAAGGTAGTGGAATCAGCTTCATCGTGTAGCAAATTAGCTGCTATAACTGCGAGTTCTTGAATCCTCGGATACCAGTTGGCTACTGAGAAGTCGAGTATGTAAATCTTGCCATCACTACCTTTCAATACATTCGCTTTGGTAAAGTCTCCATGAACAAAGCAGTGAGGAAGCGAGTCAACTGGAATCTGGTCATACTGAGCCATTGCTTGTCTTACTAATTCAAGGTCTTCAGGTTGGACATACTGTTGGACCCTATCAAACATTTTGTGAATGTTTGGAATCGCCCACGAATCAAAAAGGTATGGTGGCTTGTGGTCAATCTTATTCACTCTAGCTGCTTGTTCGAGAACTGCTTGTAATTCTTCTTCGTTAGGAGCACGGTCTAGTTCGATAAAAGACTTCCCATCGACATATTGCATAAGAACCATTGAGATGCCGTTTGCTTCTGTGTCTCTATAAACCAAACCACTATCAGTAGTTTGTAGGAGTGTAGGATGATTTACACCTGCCTCTACGGCTTTTTCCATTATAGTGCTGTATCGAGTTATCTCTTCTTCACTTCTTCCTTTTGAAAAGATTTTTGCAACATACTTATTGCTTGGAGTTACAACTAGCACATTGCAGTCTTCATAACCAACATCAAAGACAGAGAAATCAACTGGAGTGTCAATTTGATAAGCCTTGCTGAGACGACCTACAACGGGTTCTAAGCTCCCATTGTAATTTAGTCTGTCTACTGGTGTTTTTTTGTCCATTTCCGTGCTCATAAAAGTTTCATAATTTCAGGAATCTCACTAACTCCTTCTTCTTCACTGAAATGACCTTTGTTTGACAACACTATAATTTTTGGATTCAGTAGCTCCTCGAACATCTCTCTGTTTTCTTTCAAGGGAACCCATGCATCATTGTCAGAAAAGATTGCTGCAAAAGAGTTTGCTTTTGGTCTTACTTTTTCAAAAACAATTTCACTTTTTAGCCAAGGGTCTGCTATTTCCCATGCCTCATCATCTTCAAGGTTTGTTAGCTTGAACCAAGGGGCTACTAATATCACTTTGTCTACTTGTTGCTCTTCTGGTAGTCCTTCTAAGAATCTAAGAATCGTTTGGCATCCAATACTATGACCAATGAAAATGTCATCTTTTTTCGGAACACCTACCAGTTTTTTCAATTCATTTACCCAAGAAGTTATTTGAGGATTATCTGTATCGGGCATAAAAGGGACAACCACTTCATAGCCTTTATCCTGTAATGAAGAAATTGCCCAAGGCAACCAGTCCTTTTTCGGACTGCCACCCCAACCATGAATTATAAAAACTCTTTTGTTCATAGATTTCAAATCTCGATTTCTAACATAGTTTTATTGTCAAAAGTTACAGAATCATTGCTTATGTTAGACAAAGGAATATCAACATTCTGCTGCAACTGATTCTCAATTTCTCGACATGCACTCACTAAATCTTCAAAGTCTGGTCTTGCAGTATATTTAGGCATTCTGTTGCGAACATCTGCAATTCGCTCTTCTAATGTCCCAATACCAAAAGGGAGAGTTCTTAGGTCGGCATAATAAACAGTTTTCAATATCCAATCATCAGAATTCTTAGTCTCCACAGAATTGCCAAAGCTCTTGTTGAGAATGATTTCTATGGCTTCTTTGCTTATACCTATCTCCTCAAGCATCTTTTTCGTGGCTTCGTGGTCATCTGAACCATATTTTTCTATTACCTCTTTTTGAACTCTTTTCCAATAATCTACATTTGCTTGTTCTTCACCCAGAAACTCTGGATTCCTATCCAAATCAAACTTCACGACATTACCTAAATCGTGGAGGAGGGCTACTTTTTTAGCTAAGCTCCAATTCACATCTTGGGCACCTTTCCAATGACTTTCAATAAAATTTACTATTCCGCAGACTCTCATCATGTGTTCTTGTAAGTTTGGAGGAATACCAAATTTTTGATAGATGTTTGCGATTGTTGTTTTGTTATTCATGTAAGATATTTCCTTCCTCTCTGATACACAGATAATAACCAAATGGGTCAGTCATTCGAAAATCTTTACTCCCCCAAGGTTTTACTTCGAGAGGGGTAACAATGTGTTTATCTCCAATCTCTTTCAAAACATGTTTGTAATAACTATCTATGTCCTGGTCCGAAACATAGATACAAACCTCAACGCCATATCCTCTCGGGCTAGTTTTGGGAAATCTTTTGAAGAATGAATGATTATAAACTTCTTCATTACCACAAAAGAAAGCAAGAACACTGTTTCCTCGCTTCATAACCAAATAACCAGACTGTCCTTTTGGGGGATATTCCCAAACTTTTTCGAAGCCTAACTTTCCATAGAAGTCTTTGACTATGTTGAAATCTGGAACATGTAATTCGAGAATAACATCTGATAGTGCAACTTTATTCATACTTTCTTGTTTCGTAACTTCTCAATATCCTCTTTCTTATATCTTCTGTCTTTTCTCTGACCAAAACGAATAGCTTTCAAGATTCCTTTTCGGTCCCAGGCACGGAGAGTTTGCTGGTGAACGCCCAGCATCTTGGCAGCTTTGCCTAGTCTAATTAGTTCTTGTTCGTTGTCGTCATTCATAGCTGTAAACTCTTATATTTCTTGACATTAGTATACATTATTTTTGTTCTCTATGAGCGTAGACTTTGTGGGATACAATCGAACTTGTCGAGGTCGAGGTAGACTTTGACCTACTTGACAATGTAGTGCTCGTTATGTTATAAGTAGAGCATGATTACTCCACAGGAATACAAAAAGAAACTACGCAAGGCTACAACTGAAATTGTCAGCACAACCATTTTATTTTTACAAAGCAATGGTCCAGTAAATTATACCCAGATTTTGGAAGCTACTAGCAAAAGTGAGAAAGATGAGGACATTGGTCGAACAATCGGAGGCATCCTCTCAACTCTCTCAAGGAGAGTAATAGATGGTGAGCCGTTCATCATTCCTCTTGGTCCAGACCTAGACCAACCAAAAGAAACCATGAGACGATTGCTCTGGAAACTCAACCCCAAAGTTGTCGATGAAGAAACCAGAGCTGAATTCTTACAAATAGCAAAAGAAGTCTTAGACGAACGAAAATGAAAATAACTAATGTGTTAGATAACATCCTCGATTACTTGCAAGATTATTTGAAAGTTAGTGCAGTTCGTGGTGCTTTATTAGATATGTCTCAAAATGGTGGAACAGTTACCGTCAGTATTTCTCAAACACAAATAAGAGGTATCGCAAAACATAAAGATGGAACTGAAACCAAACTCAAAACAATCGACATAAAAACTAAATTAGGCTAAAAGTTAGGGGTCAACGCCTGAGCTGAGATACTAACCAAAAGTTAGTCAGGTCTTGAACATATAAACCCAATAAGTGATGGAAGGCACGCCAAAAAAGGCGTGTCTTTTTTTGTAGCTCAAAACTATGGTTAGCAACGAATTATTAGCAGAATTGAAAATAATTCTCCAAGAGGAGTTTAGGCTAGTTCTTGACCAGCAAGACTTATCAGAGTTCGGGAATATGCTCGTTCAACTTTTTGAAACTCTTAGTAAGGGGGAGAAACAAATGATGAGAAAGGAGGGTCCAAATGAACAAACAATTGGAATCTGAAATGAAAAGAGCAATGGCAGTAGCCTATCGAGAAAATCTTAGCCAAGCAATAAAAAGAGGTATTGCTTTGGCAAAACTAAGGAAGGCTAATAAACAAAAATGAATACTATACAATCAAAAATCACTGATGATGATTTCTATGATTATGCTCTGGAACTGGAAAAAGAATGGAGACGAACGCTGCCAAAATATACGGACTCACAGCTACTTGAGATTTTTCCCGAAGCCAAAGAGATTGTTACAGGGAAGGTTATTGAGTGGCAAACAAAAAGAGACGAGCTTATTGGAATAATCAAAACAAAACTTGTTCTTATCAAAAAAGAGGCTAAGGATGAAACTTCCCGCATGTTCTGGCGTGAGTGGGTCAAGGCTTGTGAAGGACAGGAGTTACTAGAGGTAGAAAACCAGATAGCTCGACTTGAACGACTCCATTGGTTGTCAAAGCCAAAGAAGATTATTACTCATAACAGCAACCGCATAACTGATGGAGACATCCAAGAAGCCCTGCGAGTGCCTATTGAGAGCCTCTTAGAGCGTGATAGAACCATCAGACGCAGCGGAAGGAATCTCGTAAGTTTATGCCCACTCCATGAGGAAAAACACGCCTCATTCTTCATTTACCCAGAATCTAACTCATGCTGGTGTTTTGGCTGTAATCAAGGAGGTAATCCAATAAACCTAGTTCGGCTAACTCACCAATATACCTTCCCAGAAGCAGTTAGATTTTTGATAGGAAAACTATGACCAACTACAAATTTGACGAGCCAAAAATAGAAAAGCAGTTTCAAGAAATTGAAAAAGAATCCGAGGTTGAAAACACATTCCAACCTATTCCGCTTGGTGAGCTTATGAAAAAAGAGTTTCCTGAAACGAAATGGATTGTCGAGCAACTAATACCAGTTGAGGGTATTGTGGCAGTTTCTGGCGTGCCTTCTGCGTATAAAACCTGGCTTATTTTGGACCTGGCAATCAAGGTAGCAAAAGGTGAAGTTCTCTTTGATAAGTTTATGACGACAAAATGTGGTGTGCTTTTTGTTGACGAGGAAACTGGTGAGCGATGGGTCCAGCAAAGAATACTGAAACTCTCTAGCGAGTTTGATTTACCCATCTATCTTGCTTCAAAAACAGGGTTCAAACTAAACGAGAAGACGGTTACAACACTAGTTGAGTTTATAAAAGAGCATGAGATTGGAATTGTTATCTTTGATTCTTTGCTCCGGGTCCACACTGCTTCAGATGAAAATAACGCAGTTGAGATGGAAAAAGTGTTTAGTCTTTTTCGCAAAATAACCAAGACTGGAACAACAGTGATTTTTACTCATCACCACAGAAAACAAATGGGCTGGGCAAAATCTAACCCCTCTCAAGATATGCGTGGTTCTTCAGACATTCTTGCTGCGGTTGATTGTCATTTAGCAGTAGAACGAAAGGAAGAATCAGTTATCATTACCCAAACAAAATCAAGACAAAGCGAAGAACTAAAACCCTTCAAGCTGGATGTTATTCAGGAAGATAATGAGTTTCATTTTGAGTTTGCTGGTGAAGTTGACGAGGAAAAAACCAAAAAGGCTGATTTTCGAGAGGCTATCAAAAACTTATTAGAGCAAGAAGGAAAACCATTGTATAAACGAGAGATTTTCAACAAACTCAAAGCAAGTGGAGTGGAAGGAGCGTATGGCACATTCAAGGAGGCTATAAAAGATATGGTTGAAAAAGGTGAACTTTATGAAAAGAAGGGCGAGAGAAACAAAATGTTTTGTTCACTAAAACCGTTTGAAGCCAGCCAGATGTTATTAGATGGAGACGATACTGGATAGTCAAAATTATATCTCTTATATACTTTGAAATTTTGACCTAATCAAGAAAAAGAGAGTAAGACAAAATTTCTAGGTATATGTAATACCGAAATTTTGACTAACTGATATACTAATGAATAAGTTTATATTACTTGACATTATCTTATATTTTGGTAAGCTGAATATACTTCACTAATATGGACAATTCATCAGTAGGACTAGAACGAGTAAGCACAAAAGAACAAGCGGAAGGTTATTCTCTGGAATCTCAAAGAAAGGGAAACAAAAGCTATACTCAGAAAAAACAACTCGACCTAAAAAAGTCATTCACTATTCACGAATCCGCCAGCAAGACAGAGCAACGCAAGATATTCAGAAAAATGATGGAGTATGTAGAGAAGCACTCAATAAAACATATTGTTTGCGAAAAGGTAGACCGATTCTCCCGCAGTATCGTGGAAGCAAAACTCATTTACGACTGGCTCTCAGCAGATGAGAAAAGGAATCTCCACTTCATCAAAGAAAATCTGATTGTCAATAAAAACTCCAAGTCTCACGAAAAACTAAATCTCAATATGAAGGTTGTCCTTGCTCAATTCTATGCCGACAATCTATCTGAAGAAGTCAAAAAGGGACAAGAAGGGAAACTTGAAAACGGCTGGTATCCTGGACCCGCTAAGTTTGGATACAAAACCATAAAATTTGAAGGTAAGCATGTCCCGATACCAGATGAGGCTTTTGCTCCTCTACTCAAAAAAGGACTTGAGTTGTTCACTACTGGTAACTATTCAGTCCAAAAGCTGGCAAACACTATGTTTGAGGAAGGACTGCGAAGTAAAAAAGGCTTCAAGGTATCTCCCGCCCGTTGGCATGACCACCTCATAGACCCCTTTTATTATGGTCCATTTTACTGGAATAATGAGCTTCACTTTGAACACAAACACGAACCGCTTATTACTGAAGAAGTTTACAACAAGAATCAATCACTACTCAGACGAAAGAACGCTCCCAAATATACAACTCATAATCACTTATTCAAAGGAATAACGACCTGCCTTGAGTGTGGCAATTCTATAACTTGGGAGGTTCAAAAAGGTATATTATACGGCTACTGTAACCGCTACAAACCATGCGGACAAATTGCTTCCATCAAAGTTGAAGATATTGAACCGCAACTACTGGTTGCACTTGAGGCACTTCAAGTCAAAAACCAACGGCTCATGGAATGGCTACGAAAAGCCATCAAAGAAGGACACAAAGAAGAAATTGACTACCATAATGCTGCTTTATCAGAACTTGAGGTCAAGCTCACTCAGGTTCAAAGGCGTATTGATAATCTGGTAGACATGAGAGTTGATGAGCTGATAGACAAAGAGGGTTTCGACAGAAAATTATCTCAATATAAAATTGAAAAAGAGAGACTTACTCAAGCTATTCAAAAACACTCTCGACTTCAAGTGAAACAAGCAGAGTATAGCGTCTCATTCTATGAACTAGCTCAGAAAGCAAAAGAGATTTACCAAGAAGTAAAACTTGAGGAAAAACGAAGAATACTCCGCCACATGTTTTCTACACTGCAAGTCAGACCAAACACAAAGGAACTTGTAGCCACCTTCACGAAGCCTTTCCAGATGCTTGTTGAGCTTGCAGAATTGACTAATAGTTCGAATGTGGCAGTCGCAGAAGTCAAAACAGATAGGATATTCGAACCCTCGAAAAAGACCGATACTACGCTCCAAACAGCCACTTTCTTGGCTGCTTATCCCATATTGCGGTGGGGACAGGATTCGAACCTGCGAGGCCTTACGACCACACGCTTTCCAAGC
>CAYTOP010000031.1:4144-13680 GCA_964439585.1 uncultured Gammaproteobacteria bacterium | reverse complement strand
AGGAGGAAAATATGGTCTTTACCTGATGTATCGTGGACCGAGACGAGCGAATCTTTCTCGTCGAGCCTTATTGCGATAAGACCTGAGGTTCGCATGTTTTTGAATTCCCCAACCTTAGTCTTTTTAACTGTTCCATTGGCTGTGGCCATAATAAGGTGTTTACCATCCTCGTCCATGGGAAGCATGGACATAATCGTTTCGCCCTGATCGATGTCTAAAATGTTTACTATCGCCTGGCCTTTTGATTGCCTGCTGGTTTCGGGAATTTCCCAAGCCTTAGTACCGAAAACTTTACCTTTGTTGGTGAAAAACAAAATTGTGTCATGAGTCGTCGCAGAAACTATTTGGTCAATTTCATCTTCCTCTTTCGGCGTCATACCGACAACTCCCTTTCCCCCACGTCGCTGACTTCGGTATGTTCCCCTTGGAACACGTTTGATGTACCCTGTTTTGGTTGTAGTAATTAACGTGTCTTCTTTGGGAATTAAGTCCTCTTCTGAAAACTGACCAATTTTTTGCTTGTAAATTTTTGTTTTTCTATCGTCGCCAAAATCATCTTTTAGTTTTGTTAACTCTTTCTTAATAATTTTAAGTACCTCGTTTGGATTCTTAAGAATATTTATTAACCTATCTATTAATTGTTTTATTTCCTCATATTCCTTTTCAATTTTTTCCCGCTCAAGCGCTGCAAGTCGTCTTAATTGCATATCCAAAATCGCAGTTGCCTGGATGTCGGTAAAACCAAACTTTTTTATAAGATTAGTTTTGGCGTCGTCTTGAGTTCGACTTGCTCTAATCGTTGCTATAACCTCGTCTAAGTGATCAAGAGCAATTTTTAAACCTTCCAAAATGTGTGCACGGCGTTTGGCAGCGGTTAGTTCGAATATAGTCCTTCTAACAACCACTTTTTGTCTATGTTTTACATACTCTGTAAGGATTTGTTTCAAATTAAGCGTGTACGGAGCACCATCAACGAGTGCGACGAAATTTGCCGGAAAGGAAGTTTGAAGTCTGGTATGTTTGAACAAGTTGTTTAGCACTGATTTGGGCCGGCCGTCGCGTTTAAGTTCAACTACCACTCGCATTCCATCTTTATCTGACTCATCCCGCAGGTCTGCAATACCTGTTATCTTTTTGTTCTTAACTAGCTCGGCTATTGTTTTTACTAAATCAGCCTTGTTAACCTGGTAAGGAATTTCGGAAATAATAATATTCTGGCGTCCTTTTCTGCCCTCTTTTATTTCGGCGATTCCCCTGACAACAATTTTTCCACGACCGGTTTTATATACCTCAATGAGTGATTCTGCATCGTAAATTGCCCCACCCGTTGGGAAATCCGGACCCGGTAACACTTCAACAAGCTCTTCAATGGTAACTTCTGATTCGAAACTCAGATTTTGGGGCTTTAAGTCCTCGTCCGCCAAGCTTTTTTCCTCGCCTGCGGCGACTAAGTTAATTTTGTTGATGACGAAATCGGTTTGTTTGGCTTGTTCTTCTTTTTCAGTTGTCACCTTACCTTTTTCAATAAGCATATCCACCGCTTCGATGACTTCGGTAAGATTGTGTGGCGGAATTTTTGTTGCCATGCCTACCGCTATACCTTCCGACCCCATCAAAAGCAAATTCGGTAGTAAAGCTGGCATGTAGATGGGTTCTTTAAGTGTAGCGTCAAAATTGTCTATAAAATCAACTGTGTCTTTTTCGATATCCGAAAGCATGAGTGCCGATATTGGCGAGAGTTTAACTTCGGTATAACGCATAGCAGCCGGCGGGTCGCCATCGACTGAACCGAAGTTGCCCTGACCGCGAATGAGCGGATACCGAAGAGAAAATTCCTGGGCCATACGCACGAGTGCATCATAAACTGCCATATCGCCGTGTGGATGGTATTTGCCCAAAACCTCACCGACAACTTTTGCAGATTTCGTAAATGAAGAGCTGTGGGAAAGCCCCATTTGGTGCATTGCGTATAGAATTCTGCGGTGTACTGGTTTGAGTCCATCACGGACGTCTGGAAGAGCACGGGCGACAATTACACTCATCGCATAGTCAAGATATGACTTCTGCATTTCCTCGACAATTTTTGCTGGTTGAACTTTGCCAATATCCATTAAACTTTTACCTCTTTAGCAAAAAAGTTCCGCCTACCTTATGAATGCTCCGGTCAGGCGGAAGCACTACAACCCATTTCAATGCCTTAAAAGGTTTTGAAATAGCTTCTAAGCTTTTTTACTTGTTTCATTTTAGCCGTTTTGAGGCTAATGGGCAAGGGGGAAATGGGTTTTCACGCTAGCTTTTAGCCTTGAACTTTACCAAATCCACTAGCACTTGTTGAATATATTCTTTTGGCCGCACGTTTTCGTATATTTTTTATTTTTTTCATTATTTTGCTATGTTTTGGAAGGAGCCAATTTGAGGTTGGGTTTAAGATTAGGCCGAAGGTAGAAATATATTAGTGTTATAAGGATAGCGGCTACGAAAAAGGGTGTACTTGCTCCGAACGCTGAAAAAAGCACACCTCCCAATATTGGTCCAAATATTCGGCCGAAACTTCCTGAAGATTGGAAAAAACCAAGCACTCCACCATATTCGTGTGGGTCAACATCTTCTGATGCAAGTGCTTGGATTGTTGGATTGGATAAACCGTTCCCGACGGCTATGAAAGTAAGTGCGACATAAATGAAAAATGGCGAAATAATTGCAGGGAGTAGGAAAAAACCAATTGCCATAACTATAATAGAATAAAGTAACAATTTGATTTCTTTTAGCTTTTTGACAAGATATGGCAAAACTCCCAGCTGAACTACAACTGCCAAAATTCCGATATAGGCAAATAGAAATCCGTTTTGTTTTGCTCCATAATTAAATTCTTTTTGTGTCCATAGAGCAAAATTGCCAAAAAGCATGGAAAACGATAAGTTTAAAAGGAAAAAGCCTATGACCAATGTTCCTAGTGGTTTGATAGCCAGCATCTTTTTGAACTCCTGTAGATTAACTTTTGTTTTAGGAGACTTTATAGCTTCTTTTTCTTGCACAGTTTCTTTGAGGAAAAAGAAAGTCGTAAAAATAGTTGTAAAAGATGCAGCGGCTGCAAAATAAGCTGGAACAGCAAGGCCGTATGGTGATAGCACACCTGCTATGGTAGGACCAAAAATAAAACCCAGTCCAAATGCGGCTCCCAGAACCCCCATACCCTTGGCTCTTTCCTGTTTGGTAGTTACGTCGGCAACATAGGCTTGAGCAATGGAAATGTTTCCTCCTGTGATTCCATCAATCAATCTTGATAGAAAAACAATCCAAATATTTCCTGCGATGGCCAAAAGAATAAAGCCCACAAAAGTGCCTATTTGGGAAGCTATTAAAAGCCTTTTCCGCCCATATCTGTCGGATAGCCTTCCCATCACTGGGGCTGCCAAAAGTTGGAATAGTGAGTAAGTTGCTGTTAAGAAACCGATTACATAAGGCTCTGCACCAAACTTTTCAGCGATAAAAGGAAGAAGGGGTATAACTAGTCCAAACCCCATTAGGTCTATAAATACGATCAAAAAAATTGTAATTAATGCTTTGTTTTTTGGCATTTAACTTTTTGGCACAAAAAAATATTATACTCCATTAATCTGACGGTAACCCGCAGGTTTAAGAGGTTTAGGTAACAGTATTGAGTTGGAAAACTACGAAAGTCAAATACGTTGCAAAAGCCACCCAAAGGCTGTACGGAATAAGCAGTATTGCAGCCCATTTTTTAACTGGCCATATCAAGAAGATAAGCACAAAAACTGAAAGTCCAAGAAGTGAGGCTTCAACCGCTGATGTTGCAAGGAAATGTAGTCCAAAGAAAAGATAACTCCAGGCAAAATTTAAAAGCGCGTTGGCACCAAACGTTAGAAAAATAAGTTTTCTTGTTTTGGCTTTAAATTTAGCGTTCCAGACCATGAGCGCGCTTATGGTTGCAAGAATAAAGAGTATTGTCCAAACAGTACCTATTACATTCCCCGGTGGTGTCCAGCCGGGTAAATTGATGGTTTTATACCATTCCATTCCGGCTGCAGTTATGGTGCTTCCCAAAATAGCTATTGTTAAAGTAAAAAGCGGAATCAAGATGTAGTTGGGTTTTAACTTCTTCATGGACATTACCACCTTATTATATGACTAATTTTGTCGTTGGTGGAATACTTCAGAAATGAAAAGCTGCTTTTAGAATGAAGTACAGAAAGAAAAGGAATGTTACGAAAAGAATTATTACAAAAAATTTAATGTCTCCCGTTTTCATATATATTAATTTTGCACACAAAACCTAGATTTGTAAAGTAATAACTTTTGAGCTGAAGCCATCTACATCAAAAACGGAGCAAGTAACAGTGCCACAACGTTTGCTACTTTAATCATCGGGTTAATAGCTGGTCCCGCTGTGTCTTTGTAAGGGTCCCCTACCGTATCTCCCGTTACTGCTGCTTGATGAGCGGGGCTTCCCTTCCCACCTAAGTTTCCCGACTCAATATATTTTTTGGCATTATCCCATGCTGCTCCACCTGTTGTCATGGAAATGGCTACGAAGAGTCCGGTTATAATAACTCCCATGAGAAGGCCGCCCAACGCCCGACTTCCCAATGTTAGGCCAACAATTATTGGTGCTACTACTGGAATAAGTGCAGGTACAATCATCTGGCGAATGGCAGAAAGTGTCACGATATCGACACACTTGGCATAGTCCGGTTTTGCCTGACCAGTCATTATTCCCTTGATTTCTTTAAACTGCCTTCGAATTTCAATTACAATTGATTGTGCCGCTTTGCCTACAGCCTCCATTGCGAGGCTTGCGAAAAGATACGGTAATGCAGCTCCTATAAATAATCCCACCAAAACTTTCGGGTCTGAAATGGAGAAACTTACTTCCCCCGTTCCCATTGCAGATTTTGATAGCTCTTCGACATAGGCTGCAAAAAGAACTAGCGCTGCAAGGCCAGCGGAAGTTATTGCATAGCCTTTTGTGACTGCTTTTGTAGTATTACCAACAGCGTCAAGCGCGTCTGTGATTTCCCTTACCTTTTCAGGTTGATTTGACATTTCTGCAATACCTCCAGCGTTATCAGTAATTGGGCCAAATGCATCAATGGCGACCACAATGCCGGTGAGTGATAGCATTGAAACGCCTGCGATAGCTATGCCAAAAAGTCCCGCCAAAGAATATGTATAAAGAATAGATGCAGAAATAAGAACAATTGGAGCAAATGTAGACCTCATTGAAAGTGCTAACCCCGCAATAATATTTGTCCCGTGACCTGATTCAGACGCTTCGGCTAGTCGTTTTACGGCAGATGTGTTTTTGCCGGTGTAATATTCGGTGATGACTACCATACCAACTGTCAGTACCACCCCAGTCAAAAAGGACATAAAAATTGCGGTATTAGTAAGTCCTTGAAAAACCGGAGGAATGTAGAGTAGACAAAGGTAAAAAGCCAAAATTGAAAAAACAGCTGCAGCTGCAAGGCCTTTGTATAGCGCCGGCATAATCTTTTTACTTTCTGGTAGTTTTACAAAGAGTGTTCCCACGATTGAGCCAAATAGAGCTACAGCACCAATAATTAGCGGGTAATAAATAGTTGTATTGCCTTTGGGAAATATTAGACTAGCCAAAAGAATTGCTGAAACCGTAGTGACTACGTAGGTTTCAAAAAGATCAGCTGCCATACCCGCGTCATCGCCCACATTGTCTCCTACCAAATCTGCAATAACACCTGGATTTCTTGGGTCGTCTTCCGGGATATTTTTTTCAATTTTTCCCACCATGTCGGTTCCGACGTCGGCACCTTTGGTGTAAATTCCTCCACCAAGCCTGGCAAAGACTGAAATTAACGAACCACCAAAACCAAGTGAAATAAGTGGAGTAAAGGCATCAAAACCAAAACTTTGAGAAGCGTATACAACAATAGTTATTGCCAAGAGTGCAAAAGATGCAACCAGAAGTCCAGTTACAGAACCACCCTTAAAAGCCGTTTGCAAAGCTGCATTTAAGCCTTTTTTTGCTGCATTTGCAGTTCTGACATTGCTTTTAACTGCTACCATCATACCTACAAAACCTGCCAACGCAGAGGCAATTGCCCCGAGCGCGAAACCGAGAGCGGAATTCATCCCCAGAGCAATCCAAAGAATGATAAAAATAAGTGCGGCAACGATAGAGACAGCTTTGTATTGCCGAGTTAAATACGCTTTGGCTCCTTCTGCAATAGCGTCTGCGATATCTGTCATCTTCTTCTCCCCTGCCGGAAGTGCGTAAATCTTTTTTATTAGATAGAGGCTATATAAAATAGTGATAATAGATGAAGCTGCTGAGAGTTTTATTATTAAGTTCATTGCTTGTGTATTATAGTTAAAAAACCAAAAATGACAACTTTTCCCAACAAGCTGCCATAATTTCTTGTACTTACTATATTTTAAAGCCTTAGATCTGCTAATTCAAGACCAACTCAGTTCAAGGTATAAATTGCAGAAGCTCGTTAAGTGTTTTTTCGCCAACACTGTCAATCACAACATCTGGTATCACTCCGGTTTTGTTGATGTCAACTCCGTTAGCTGTGACCCATTTGCCGATTGAGATATGAATAGCTGAGCCGTCAGGAAACTCAAAGAAATCCCCGATGGTATTTTTGCCGTAAGTTTTCTCTCCGATGATTTTTGCACGGTTGTTTTCCTGAAAAACAGCACTAACTAGCTCGCCGCCGCTTGATGTTTCTTTGCTGACGACCATGACAATTTTTATTGATGCTAACGAGGTTGTTGGTGATGTGTTTTGGAGTACTTCTTGTGTGTTGTATTTTTCGGTTACCACGTTAATATTATTTAAAAAGTTATCTAAAAACCACAGTACCGACTCAAAATTGCCACCCAAGTTTTCCCTAAAGTCCAGAATTAGAATTTTGTTTTCCGAGTTTGGAATGTTTGCGAGGTCGCCGCTTAATTCGTCTTTCAGATTTTTGGTAAACCAATCAAATTTTAGGTAATATGTGTTATCGTTTAGTTTTTTGAAGTCGATGTTCGACTTTTGAGTAAACGATTTTATCTCTTCATACCTGGTCTGATCGGCGTAATATGTGTACGGATCGTTTAGCCCTGAGACCATTCCCGCAATCATGCTATCGGCAATACTTATAGTGGTATCGGGTTTGGAATAGTAGTTTGTTAGAAGCAGTGAAGCTGCTGTATCGATTTTGTCATTAGTTTGATTTTGATTATGAATAATATTTGGGAGTTTTACGAGTTTGTTATAGCCAAGAAACCAACCGATGTATATGAAAAAAATTAGTCCTAGCGCCAACGCAAGTACCTCTAATGGCATTAATGTTTTCTTCTCCATAAATTCATTATAAACAATACCGGAAAGTTTGTACCGAGACGTTTTACGTCCTTCAGAATGGCTTCGTCGTCCCAGTCTACTGAATCATGTATAATACCCAACAACTATAAGTTATTTATGGAAAGGTATGTTGCAGAAAATATTTCTAAGGCTATCTTCTTGCGTGACCAAATTAAAAAAGCTGGTCTAGCGGATGGTTGTTTCCCTGTTAGCATGCAAGCATTGGGAGGCGATATCCATATTCAAGATATATTAAGTTCCTCCACAGAACAAGTTAAATTTAAGGTCGCTATTCAACAAAAAGGTTTGACTTGGGATTGGGTTATACATACAAGAGGTGGAGTTAGTCCTAAAGATTTTTCAGATTTATTGGAATTCCGTTTTCCCAGCCATGAAGCAGAAGGGCAATTTATGGGTCATTTCTGTGGTATAACTGAACTTAGCGGTCAAAATAGCCGCTCGCGGGAAAGTGCTTGTCATAAAGCGCAAGGATGATGCAGAGAACTTCCCTGGCTGGTATATGCTCCCCGGTGGGAAACAGGAAGTTGATGAGACTCCACAACAAGCAGCTATTCGAGAATATTTTGAAGAGACTGGAATTAAGGTTGTAAATCCGAAGTTAAAAATTGTTGCAACACATAATCATTATTATAAAAATAGAGTTTATATTGTTTATATTTTTGTGGCACAAGAATTTTCCGGCGAGCTTAAGGAATCGGATGAGGGCAAGCCTATGTGGATGAAGTTGGAAGCTTTGCTTAAAGATGAAAAACTTTATCCTGATTTGCGACGTCACATCAGGCTTGCAATGGAAGATACGGGCAACGAAGTCATCTTCACCTACCACAAGTTCAATAAGGATTTGGAAATTATAGAAGAAAGTTAGTAATGAAAAATTGCAGCAATTGAGTCATTACAAAGTGGAATGATTGTTTTCAAAGTAGCTTGAAAGTTTTAAATTTGATTAGGAAGTAGAGGAAGGTTTAGATGTTCTTCAATTCGTTCGATCCTTTTCCTAATTTCCAAGTATTCTCTATCGAACATCGATAACATAACATCAATGTCTTTTCTTATCTTAGTTATATCAGATTTTACCGGTTTTAGATCTTGTTTTAACCTTTCTGCAAAAACCGTGTCAATTTGGTTTATGTCTTTTTTGGATAACACGACTTCATTTTATGTTTGATAAGAAGAATTTTCAATGAGCAGATTGTCTTGGAACTAGCACAATAGAATTTGCCTCAAACCCAACCTAGATGGCTTTTGACAAAACTAAGTTCATGATAAAATCAAGCTCATGATCAAGGCCTTAGTTTTTGACCTCTCACGCACCCTTCTGTTTCCAGTAGACAAAAACTATCAAGGCAAACTTAACGCATTATATAAGGAATTAAAAGATGCTTCGGGTTTTAGTTTTTTAGATCACTTTCGCTTGGATGAAAACATTATGATTTATTTGAGGTCATTAAAGAAAACGTGTAATCTATACATTTTTACATCAGGTATTATTCAAGATGACCCCGCAATAAAACCCCGCTTGGAGGAGATTTTTGAGAAGGTATTTTCTGCAGAGAAAATGGGTTTAAATAAAAAAGACATGAATGCTTACACGAAGCTGTCTAAAGAGTTAGGCTTTAAGTCTTATGAAATTAAGCTCATAGACGATTCAGAAGTAAATGTAAAGGCGGCGCGTTCGGCTGGAATAAATGCGGTGCTTTTTTCCAGTCTTAATGATCTTAGAAAAAAAATCCAGGAACATTTGTCTTCAAATTAGCTCAAGAGTAATATTAATTCATGAGCTGTGATGTTTGCCCGTTTCTTAATAATTTCGGCAGAACGATTACTCAAACAAAATATTGGAAAGTTGATATAAACGACAATCAGGAATACCTGGGAAGATGTTATGTGGCTTTGAAAAGACATTGTGGAAGTCTTTCAGAGTTAAACAAGGAAGAATGGTTTAATTTTGCCTCTTTGACTAAAAAATTAGAAAGTTGTTTTAAAAAAACGTTTGACGCGAAACTTCTTAATTGGACTTGTTTAATGAATAACGCTTTCAAAGAAAAACCATATAATCCTCATGTTCATTGGCATGTAAGACCAAGATATGATAAAGATGTAAAATTTGTAGGTCTAGTTTTCAAGGACCCTGAATTTGGTTCACATTATACGAGAGACCAAAACA
>CAYTOP010000031.1:3211-4134 GCA_964439585.1 uncultured Gammaproteobacteria bacterium | reverse complement strand
ATGATAAAGAAGTGAAACTTGCTGGTGTTACTTTTAGAGATCCTGAGTTTGGTCATCACTATGCAAGAGGTGCAGATAGAATACAGATTCTCTCGGATGATAAGCTCAAGAAAATAATCAAAGAATTACAGAAAAACTTATAGTTTGCCTCAACCCGAACCTGGATGTAAAATACGTGCATGACTGGTGAAAATGCGGATGAAAAATTAGAAAAAAGGCTAGGAGAACTCGGAATGCCAACCGAGTTCCCAAACGACTTCCCTGCAGAAGGAATTGAAATTTATCGTATTTACCACGATGTGATTGATAATGGAGGTTTTCCGGGGGGAGATTTAGAGACGGCTTTTCACTCCGCGGCAAGATTAAAAGTCGCTCTGGCTGATGCGAGCTTTGACGCGGAGAGTCTTTTAATCAAGACTGAGAGGGAGACGATTAAAAGATTTAATATAGAAACTAGACAATTTCTTCCAGAAAAACCACAAGATTAATTTGCCTCAACCCGAGCCTGGAGGTAAAATACGGTGAATTCACTTCTAACACAATAATTATGACGAACATAGAGAGAATGAATGCTAACTTGGAAAACCAAGACGTTGGGGTTGCGTTAAGATTTGGCAACAACCTTGTTGTAAAAGTAATTGGAGTAAAACATAATCCGATATTGTTTGATGAGGACGAAACTCTTGTTGTTGAGTCAGTTAAACCATCGGATTTTGTTGTTGTTGAGGATGATGGAGTTTTACTTGCTAATGAAGGAGATTCGACTGGGTCAACGGATTATTACCAACAAGTGTGCAGTGTTGCGTGGAAATACGGCAAAGACGTTGTTTGTGGTGACCCCCAAGTTGAAACCTCAAAATTAGGGAGCTTGGACTACACAATTTCCAATTTAAGTACGATTGGAATGTGCGCATCATTAGCGG
>CAYTOP010000031.1:2200-3201 GCA_964439585.1 uncultured Gammaproteobacteria bacterium | reverse complement strand
ATTGGAATCTCTAATGCAAAAAACATGTCTCGAAAAGACTTTCTTAAATTAATGTCTTTGGGAGGAGGAGCACTGGCCTTAAGTTACTTCTCTTTTAGGAGTTCTTTGTGGGGGGAAATAGCTGTACAGATAATCAAAGGGTACGATGTTGAAATTGATCATCCCAGAGCGACTGATAGTTTCTCATATTATCAATATAGAAATTCCGCTACTTTATTGGGCTTAGATCAGCTTGCCCGTTTAAGTTATCTTACGGATAAAAAGGGAGTGCTGTTTGTTGGTAAGAGCCATATTGGTCACTATTGGGGGTATACAGACAACGGCAAGGTCAACATAGATGAAGCGCTGCATGTATACAAAGATAATGTTTATCAAAGACTGGCTACTTCAGGACGATTTGGCTTACCGCCCACTATTCGTGTCTGGTCACCCACATCAGCCGAAAACAAGTTCGAACTCCGACTTCATCAGGAGTTGGTGGGCTGATTATTCGCGTTCTGGTTTATTTAACAGTTTCACTCTCTCTTGAAATACAACCGTAAAGGATCGTAAACAAATTTGTCAGGATAAAGTAGATTTAAACATGTCATCCTAATCGCTTTATTTGAAACGTTAGCGGGCCGTGGAAATATACCAACCCCAGCATTTTTAATTTTCCGTTTTGGTTATTTTTCTTATGGGTTTATGCAGGTACGCTCGGCATCAGTCTTTATCAGGGAATTACAAAATAACATAATCAAATGTTTAACCTCGATAATTGCTAAGTTTAGGACCATTTCCTCCAAATGTTTTCTATATTACATTTTGTTATAATAGCTTTGCTTACTTCTGCCGCAATTCATAATGGTGGAAATTGACGCAAGCAGATTTTCTGAATACACACATTCTCCAGAAAGTGCGTGGGAACAAGTCGAAGGTAGGATTTTGAAGTATTTCTTAAAAGAGGTAATCCATCGCGATAAGTTTTACTGGCTAAGACACCCCGATAACAAATCGATAGA
>CAYTOP010000031.1:669-2190 GCA_964439585.1 uncultured Gammaproteobacteria bacterium | reverse complement strand
AATTACTACCGAGGGTGGCGCATTAATACCAGCGAATTTCTCTGTTCTCGATCTGGGAACCGGTACAGGAAGAGTTGCACAAGCTTTGATAGATTATGGAATTCCAGGAGCTAATATGTTGGGTGTTGATAACAATCTTAAAATGCTTGACGATGCACATTTTCCTGCTGGGGTGAACAAGCTAGAGGCTGATATTACCGACTTCTTACCGAAGTTAAATGATAAGTATCCAAAGCTTGGCAATTTTGACCTTATAGTTGCGAATATGGTTTTTCATCTTTTAAATTACGAAGAATATGTATCTGTTTTAAAACAGGTCAGGAAAAGAGCTACTAGAAATGCTGAGATGTTAATAATAGTTCCTCACCCGCTAAGAAGTGCGATTGATACGATTGGTTCATATCATGGGGGTGGTTCAGTTGAAGATATAGCGCCTTGGGGTGAAAGGTTAACTTTACCAATAAAGACAATTGATGACTATCGGAAAGGACTAGACCAAGCTGGTTTTGATGTTAGATATCGTTTCACTTGCGGTGCAAATACAGAGGTTTTTGGTAGGAGTTTTCAGGACGATTGCGTTGTTCGTTCGACGATAACGGACATGCAACATGGTTCTAGAATTACGAAATTACCAGAGCATTTTCGGTTATGGATGGGGGCTAGTCCCGGATTAATGCCGATTGAGAACTACAAAAGGATAGCAGTCATATAAGAGAAACTACGATATGGATTTTCTAAACGGCAACTGTTTATGAAAGAATCTGAACTATGTCTTTTGGTAGCTGCTTGTGATTGTTGATGTGCAGAATGCTATTTATCAAATTAAATTATTATTTGAAATATAACCATGACATGTCCTAAGTGTGGGAAGAAAATGATTCTGAAAGGAAAAAGCCTTAGTTACAATGTTTTGATTAAACCTAAAAAGAAATATTTGAGAAAAACCTATTGGTGCAAAGTTGATGATATTTGGCTTAGCATCGAAACATCCAGTGTTAAAACAAAGAATTAAAGTAAACCATTTCCTTTACACGCTTAATGTTTGTTAAAATATCGTCATGATTGATTGGAACACCTTGCCTGATGAAAATAGTTTTAGATTTGTAGCAGTTCTTAATAAAAAAATTGGAACGGGTGAACTTATGAATGCTTTGGGTCATATGACCGCCGGGCTTTCCGGTTTGGTCGGCAACCCTAAAGAGATGTACTTTCTGAGATACGTAGATAAAGATGGTGGAACTCATCCTGGCGTTTCCCACTTCCCTTTTATAGTTTTGGCAGCTGATAACTCAAACCAAATACGAACTGTAAGAAAAGAAGTTATTAAGCGAGGTCTACCCTTTACTGATTTTACAAGCACGATGGCTGTGGGAACTTCCCAGGAGCAAATGAAAGCAACTGCAGGTGCTTCTGGAAGCGAACTAGAATATTACGGAATTGTACTTTTTGGAAAGACCAATGTTATTAAGGAATTTACAAAAAAGCTTTCCCTGTTTAGGTAGAAGTACAGGAACCATTTTC
>CAYTOP010000031.1:339-659 GCA_964439585.1 uncultured Gammaproteobacteria bacterium | reverse complement strand
CCCCCGCAATTCCAAGTATATCCAGCGGATAAGTTACATAATTGCAGTACGGGCTACACCAGATGTGGGTTCGATGAAAAAGATTTGTAAAAAAATTATCGACTCCTACGTTTTGCAAGAAATCTCTCAATAAATGGTAAATTGAAAATGCAAGAATAAGTACGAATAAGAAGCGTAAATAGTTATTCATTAAACTAGTATATAAGATGAAGAACCACCAACAACTATATGTCTTTTTCAAAACTCTTGCTGTAAGATTCAAATATGGCAAGTAAGGCAGTCATTAAAAAGGCATACGCTTTTATACATGACTTGAGACC
>CAYTOP010000031.1:0-329 GCA_964439585.1 uncultured Gammaproteobacteria bacterium | reverse complement strand
GCTGAAAGATAATCCGCGGTATGCGAATAACCCGTTTGTTGAAAAGGGTGATGTTGTGGGTTCGCACACTTGGCGTGCAGAAACCTTTCCAATTATTCTTCACGATCAGTTTAAAGAAGAAGGAATTGATCCTTTGAGAATTCTTGAGCTACTTAATGTCCACGACTGGGTTGAGATTGAAAGCAAGAAAGTTGAGGCCTTGGGTTTTCGGGATAGATCAGCTAAGGCTAAATACGAGGAAAAAGTATTGAAGAAATTGTTGGCAAGATTCCCTAGAGAAGAAGGTAAAAGAATGCGTGATTTATTAACCGAAATGCATAACCAAGAAA
>CAYTOP010000030.1:11230-13709 GCA_964439585.1 uncultured Gammaproteobacteria bacterium | reverse complement strand
GCTTCAAGTGATTGAGATGAAAAAATATTTCTTGTTTCAATATTATCTCCGGAATCAAAACGGTATTTTAATTTTGTATCTTTAACAAAATTGGCGATAAGGGTTGTCTTACCGACTCTTCGTGGGCCATAAATAACTGTCACTTTCCCTTTTTTCAACAGTTTTTGAAGATCTTCATATTCTCTTTTAAGCATAAAACCATCATATCACATTCCCCACAATTGTCAAGTTACGGGGATGATCACTCCCCAAAATAGGTTGATTTGGATAAGTCACGGGGCTTTCTCAAACTTTAGGTTTGCTATAGTCCTGAGCGTAGCCGAAGGATAGCTCAAATCAGAGAGGAAATAGAAAAAGTGAAGCCAAGTCTTGCTTTTGCTGAAGTTGTGACTGTTTAGCACTTTAACGATTTATGGATTTCTTTTTGCTTAAAGAAGGTTTTTAGATATATAATACCGCCATGGCTGTAGATTCTGAGAAAATACAAGAGATCTTAGAAGATGCCCAGAAAATGACTAAGGCTGGGAGACAGTTGCTAAGAGAGGACCCGTTAAAGTATGCCGCTTCAAGAAATAGGCTCCTTCGAGCTGGATTACTTAATGGAGATGGAGAGCAGGTTGATATGATTGTGAATGAAGTCTCTGCAGTTGTTGGGAGAGGAAATACACAAATGTGGAAAATAAACACAATGGGTAAAATAGTCAGACAACAGCTAGAAGAAGCAGAAAAATCTTCGCAGTAAGTTTATTAAGTATGAAAAAACGTAGAGAAGAAGAAGAAGGTGGTGGTGAACAGGAGCCGTTAACTATTCATTTTGGCGATATTCATACTTACTCCGAAAATAGCAGAAGAAAGTATGTCATCATTGATGTTGGAGATGAAAGTGGTTGTTTTACCGTCTCGCAATTGCTGCACGGAGGCCGCTTGGGATTCCCTGGAACTGGTTCACGATCAGATATAGGTGAAATTGTAGGGAGCATGTGTTTAAACGAAATTCTAAAAGGTTTAGGAAAGACTATTGGTGGAGACATGAGCGACCTTGAAAGAATGTTACAGGAAAATAGCCGAAAACCTTCAAAAATAATTAGTTAGTTTTTTACATCTGAATAGAATTTCTGATAGAATTGCGGTAATGTCAAAGGAAATGGAGGAATTGGTCGTTAAATTTGAGAAAGTTCTGCAAGATTTCCCAGAAGTGAAATATGTTGGTGATCCAATTCTTAGACAAATAACTGAAGAGGTTACAGTAGAAGAAGGTAAAGTTCTAGGTGAAAAGTTGGGAAAAGTCTTAATAAGATATAGAAAAGCGGTTGGTTATGGTAGAGGCTTTGCGGCTCCACAAATAGGTGAAAATAAAGCAGTTTTTGTCACTTTTGTTGATGGTGAACTTCATACTTTTATAAATCCAAAGATAACTGAAAAGTCAGAAAAAACAAATTTCTATCGTGAACTTTGTTTGAGTTCGGGAATAATGTCTGCCGATACTGAAAGAGCGGAATGGATAGTTATGGAATGGACAGATACAGAAGGACGACAACACAAAGAAAAAGTTGATGGCTTTCTGGCTAGGCTTTATCAACATGAGGAAGCACATCTTAGAGGTAAATTGAACTTAGACAAAGCAGGTGAAGGTGGAATTGAATTTGCATTATTTGATCCTCTCAGGGAACAGTTAAGAGAAAAGAAAGTTTGATAGTTTTAGCCTCGTACAATCGAATTTAACAAGCGATAAATTCAAACCTGATTAAAGCTACATCTTTACGATATCGCATTGATTCTAACATTGTAATAATCTGTCAGAATTGATTTTATCTAGAGTTCCACCTTATTGAAAGGCAGTTCTATTACAATTGCTTCAGTATTTCTAATCATAGCCTCAATATTTTTCGCCTGGGTTTCTACTGTCTGGGTGCTGAAGGGTTTAAGCATGAGGCTAAACTGGGTATATTAAGTGTCAACTGGCTCCCTAAGTCTTGTCACAATATAACTGACATAAACATAAAATCAATACTCGCCTCTTTTCAAAATGTTGCCTATATTGGCGTTCTTAGGCAGAGATGGGAAGAAATTAAAAGACTACAAAATCAACAACCAAACCTATGCCTCTCAATCGGCAAGTAGAAATTCTTTCTTTAACGTATTTTTATAGTAATCTTTCTGCATTAAATATATTTTATACATTAATTTTATGGCTAGTTTTTCCTTCGGTGCTTCAGTCGGTATTTCGTATTTTTTCTCAAAAATATCCAAAAGTTTCATAAGCTCCTCCCCCCTGGCAAGTGATAATTTTTCCATATTATGGACATACCCCTGTTCCCCATATTTTTTCAAATCTATCGGAGTATAAAAATAATCAAATACGTCTGGATAGGCAGCGATGAACCAGTAATGTTCTGTTGGGTTATCTTGTATGCCCGATGGCAAAAGAAGGGACAAGCGAGGGAGTTTAAGATTATAAGCAATTTTGATAACTGCTGGG
>CAYTOP010000030.1:10078-11220 GCA_964439585.1 uncultured Gammaproteobacteria bacterium | reverse complement strand
TTTTAGCAGTTGCCTTTGTGATTCACTAAACAAATCATATGCTATATTTAAAAGCTCAAGGTCATCGTCTTGGTAATAACTACAAGGGGAAGCATAGATATTTTTCAATTCTTCGAATACTTCACGAGGATATAAAAAATGCTTTTTCGCTTCATTCAAATAGGCGAGGTTAATTTTATATTGTGATTCGTTAATACAATCACGCTTGAGGTTATCCCTAATTTCTTTATTATTAACTAATCTCGAAAATATATCCATAGGGCGTATTATATGTTATGTTCCACCACTTAGAAACTTAAGTTTTCAATCTTTTGCTCCCATACGGGCACAAATTCTCCGTTTTCATAAACGACCCTGATAATTAAATTTCTTTTAGGGCAGCACATCGGAGCATCTGAATAATCAGGTTTTTCGATATAGAATCCATTACCGTCTTTTGCGGGATAAATTGTGCCCGCAGCAAAACTTACTGACGCAACTATAGTATTGTTTTTAACTATATATCCGTTGTTCGGAGGGTGGTTACCTCCAATTTGAGCTGTAACAATCAACTTTTCTTCTAGTTTATCTTTATCAACATCTGCCTTTACTACTGAATATATTTCTTCTCCTCTGTTTGAAAAGAACCCTCCAAGCAAATTACCGTATTCCGAATAATTGTTTTCAACTGCTTTACTTTCCTCTCCTGTAAATTTACCTTTATCTGGTCCCTCGGGAACACCAAAGGGTGGCTTTATCTTATCCCGATTTACTAAAGATATTTCCACCCTGTCTTGGTTAATAAGTGTTGGGTCTTGTATTGGTTTGGGTATCGTGCGAGAAGAATATTCAGAAGAAAATGCCTCAGGAATATACTTATTGTTTTCGTCTATGTGTCCCCAGAGAGAATTAAGGTCGTCGAAATACTCTTTTTTTAAGTTTCCCATAACCCTCGCTTCGGAAGGAATGTCTGATTGTGTGTCTATGCTAGAAGATTTTATTTTATCTGTTTTTTCAATATGCCTAACCGTTAAATATGAAGATAGGGCAATTGTTACTATTGTATAGATAGTCAGAAACACAGTTTTCCTTAGATATTTCATTTGTATCCCAATATTAGCACAAGGTTATCAAATAAGTGATATTAAACAGAGATGGGGGAA
>CAYTOP010000030.1:0-10068 GCA_964439585.1 uncultured Gammaproteobacteria bacterium | reverse complement strand
AAACCAACACAACTGTCCAATTTGACTTTATCATCATCATAAACGAGAAGTTCAAACTTTGACCCTCCCACGGAAGACATTCAGATTAGTTGTATGGCAATCCAAATATAGAATTAGCCTCAAATCTTTGATATTTTCCCGATATCGTGATATATGTCTTTTATGACAACTAATGTCGCCATACCAGGTTACATCACACTTTCAGAAGCTGAGAAATTTTATGGAGTAAAGGCAGACACTCTGAAAAAACAGTGTTTGAATGGCAAATACCCAGGGGCTGTTAAACAAGGAAAAACCTGGTTTGTCCCAGAAATTTCGAGGGCGGCTTCCCACCAAGACTTTATGGCAGTCATATACGGATATGAACGAATCTACGGCTTCGGTGGTGGTGGTATTAACAGAATTGCCAAGGAAGTGTCTGAATATAACCTATACGATGTTCTTGCAAGCCTATCAAAAATAGCACTAAAACTATATTCCAAAGGCTTTCTTAATAGCGAAACTCAAATACAATTAATTCGTGATATTTTTGCTAAAGACCTTGGTGTCAGAAGGAAAATACTCGACACGATAGTGAGAGAAAAAAGCCCTGTTTGGATTATTTTTTCCGAGCAATCCATACTGAGCCTACTAAAAATTGTCTTGGTGTGTTCAAAAAGGGACGGCGGAAAACCGATTAACCCCGAGGACGTGGAGAAAGTTGGACACTGGATACTTTTAGCTACTGATGTGTGGGCAGGCTCTGAAATTGAACCGCCCGTCATAACTCCCGTAAGTTATCAGAGAGAAAAAGTAAGAGAGTTCCTTACTCGAGAACACTTTTTGATGGTCAGAGAAAGATTACCATACAAACTTGTTAGGTTTAATGAGATGCTTAAAAGCATCAAGGTAAAAAACACTAGTTTTGATATAGAAAGTACATTTTTGAAGGCTTCTGGAGGGGTTTCGTTGGAAAATTACATATATGTTTGTTTTATGTTGCTTGTCAGGTGGGTAAATGCTACAACCAAGGAACCTGACATTGCAAAAGAGTGGCTTGTGTGCAGGGACAAATTCTTTGAAAAAGTGAAGTCGAGTGGGAAGGAAATTGACAACACCCTATTGTTGCTCTTGTTAAATATTGATGATTATAAAAACAACTACGACAAAGACGTAAAAGAATTATTAGGTGGCGAGGATTTCCCCGCTTTTAATTTTTTACAGTTCCAAAAACGTCCATTAATACCAGTGAATCAAAAATGTTTTGTTTGCCCATCACCCCATTTTCTTATGGAGAAAATTTCTGAAGGAACCTACTGGATAATTGAAAACTATCTAAAAACAAACAATCTAAGCAAAGAAAGGAATTTACTCGCCACTGCTTGGGGTAAAGCATTTGAGGACTATCTTCATAAAAGTTTCACCACCGCTTTTGGGCTCCAATATCTAAAAAACTACACAATTAACGGCGAGGAAAAATTTGACGGAGTGATAAATGGACAAAATGCGATTTTCATTATAGAGGATAAGTATGCTCATTGGTCGTACAAAGCAAAATTGATTGGGAAACGAACAGATATGCTTTCAACACTCAAACAAATCTTCTCTGGTTCGAAAAGAGTTAAGGGACTAGGTCAGATAACACGAGGCATAAAAGAACTTGAAAACAAGAAATGGCAGTTGCCGTTCAACACCATTAATAAAAAGATGATCCCTGTGATTATCGTTGGGGAAATTATGCCATTGGACGCATTTAATAGGAAAATGTATGAGGATATTGCAAAAGAAGGGAGAGTATTTTATGAAAATGGCTTAGTTCTCCCATTCATAATACTGGATACTGAAGAGGTAGAGATGATTGAAGCAATCGTTGCAAGAGATGGAACAGACACTGCAGAAAATCTTTTAATTCAGTATTCCCTAATGTTTAAAGAAAGGAATCCAGATGGGTACGCCAGAAGGTCTTTGTCTTTTAAAAACCACCTGCATAGTATTAGGTATCCCGTCCCCAACAATGTCAGACTCCTCAAAAAATTTGATAAGGTTGCAGAAATTGTCAGAAGTAAAGCTTTCCCGAAAGCAACCAGCTAACTCAGAAGAAAAATTTGGAAATCTCTACTTTCAACACGCTAGAAATCCGATAAAGGATATAAGCACTAGGAGAGTACCTAGCGTTCTCTAAATGCCCCACATAAGTCCTGTAGAGCCCTGCACGGTCTGCCAGCTCCTCTTGGGACACACCCCTCTTCTCTCTCCACTTCTTAATCCTCTTGCCCACTTCAACGGTAAATTCGTGTTTGGATAACATAGTAGCTCATTTTTAACCAACCATTAGAAAAAGACCACGCAGTAAACATAGACTTTTAAGAATGATTATCTTATAATTAATCTTGAGAAGGATAACTAAATGGAAAATACCCAAACCAAAAAACAAATACCTTTGTGGGGCTGGGTTCTTATCGGTCTGCTTGCTCTTGGGGGAATTTCATCATTAGGCACATCTAGGAAAGGAGCAGAGGATAAACCAACCCCAACACCAACAAAAGTAGAAAACAAACAAACCCAAGCCAAAATCAACTTTACTGGCACTAAATTTGTGATAACCAATGCTAACAACTTTGATTGGGTTGAGTCGGAAATTATCATCAACGAAAAATACCGTTACAAGGCTGGTTTAATAGAATCTGGTTCGACTTACGAAATCGGGGCAGGACAATTTACCGACAGCAAAAACAATCGTTTCAATCCATTTGAAATAAAACCCGCTGAAATCAGAATCTACGTCAAAGAACCAATGAGCGATGATTGGTACGGAGAACTGAAATAGTTAATGTCAATTAGCTTCAAGCTGAGGCTAATTGAGAAAGGTTTATTACCATACAATTACCCTACAATTATGGAACAGAAAAACGACAACCATAAACTTATGACAACGATTATTGAAGTGATTAGGTTAACTTAATAGTAGCCAACTTATTATAAAGCTTTTCCAAGCTCCTAAATTCAGTTAAAAAGGTCTTATTAATACAGTCCTTGTGATATTTTTCGTAAAATTCCTTAAGAATGGTGACGGCATACCATGTCGTATTTAATAGATATCCAAGTCTTCGAGTTAAATCGTTATCTTTTTGATAATAGGCTGCTCCCACACGAGCAAACTGTTTACCATCAAGAACAAAAACCCGCTGAGCCATACGTTTAGGAGTGAAATGAGAAGCCAGGTCAGAAATAATACCGATTGTTTTAGTAAGAACTTTGTCGTGTTTTAATCGTTTTTCAATATATCTTCCTTTTAATCTGTCCTCGTCCATTAATTTGAAAACGTCTACAAAATCTCCTTTATCGACAATGTCGCTAATAAAACCTAATCCTTCCATTACGTTTCTTAATATTGCATAACAATCAGTAGTAGTCCCCCACAGCCCCACTCTATAAGCAACAGATAGACTTGATAGGGCTTCTTGAAAGAGTACGTCGAAGGTTCTTAAACTGTCTCTATTACATTTTGATGAGTTAATACAATATGCGTTTCTATTTAGACAAACTTCAAGACTCCTTTTAACAAAAATCGCTGCTTGGGAATTGTTTTTCAAATGACTGTTTAAAATTGCGTCTTGAAGTGTATAAATTCTTTCGAGGGTAATATCTGAAGTTGTGTGTTTCATTTTAGAACTTTCTTAAACCAGAATCTTACTATCTGGACTCCTCGTTGGCATACTTGCTAACTATAGTATGTAGAACCAAAGTTGGCAAGTATTTATACTTTACCTATTAGAATTATGAAATCACAAATTTTGACTAAATTTGGGAATAAAGTACGGGAAGAAAGGTTAAGGCTTGGTTTATCGCAGGAAGAATTGGCAGCTCGAGCAAACGTACACCGCACCTATATTGGTATGGTCGAAAGAGCCGAGAAAAATATAACAATTGAAAATATAGAAAAAATTGTTAGCGGATTAAATATGAGTTTATCAAATTTTTTTCATAATTTTTAATTATGGATACTCCATTTAACAAATTTTTAAGTAAGTTTGAGGAAAGCTTCAAAAACAAAGAAAATATTATTAACGATGTATTGGCAAATGTATTCTCGATGCGCGTTATAGGCAACAAAACACACGGCGACTTGGCGGAAATTGCCTTAACAGAATATGTTAATCAATATGTTGATGGTTTTTCAGCAAAACACACAGGCAAAGAAAAATTTAGAGCAAAAATGTTTGAGGAAGATATTCGAGTTAAAGATTTACAGAATGGTGAAGAAATACCCATTAGTATCAAAACTTACGGCTCTGGACCACTTCAATTATCAACAAACAAAGATAGTTCTATGTTTAAGTATTTGGTAAAAACAGTTGGTGAGAAGAATGTAGACAATCCTAGTGAGGCTCAAAGCATATTAAAACAACCTTGTTTTGCTGATTTTGGTGGAGTAAATGTATTGCCTTTGATATATACCGAAAAGAAAATGACATTTAAGGTAATTTCATTCAATCTAGCTAAGGCTTACGAGTCCATAACCTCTATTAAATACTTTCCTCCAAGAAAAATTGGTTCAAAGGAAACCTTTCCTATCTATAAATTCTACGATGAGCAGGGTGGATATGTTTTTGAGGTTCGTTATGGGGATGTTAAGGCTAATGCATTACAACGAGGGATGTGGACCCATACAGAGAACGCGGAGAGATACTTTAAGGAAATGTTAAACGGTTCTTATGAGATAAACGAACCATTAATTAATTTGATTTCGAAAATTCTAGTATCTCCAAAAGAAAAACACGAGGAAATACTGAAAATGTTTCCTCGCTCCAAAACAAACTCCGTTTTGTAAAAGTAATACGAGCCCCTTTTTGTTAAAATGAATGTATGGCAACTAATGTTTCAACCGAGGGTATTAAATACACAGGATCCAAAAGAAAAATCATTCCAATTCTTCTCGAATTAATCAAACCCCTGAAGGTTCATACTGTCTTTGATGGTTTCTCTGGTACAACAAGGGTTTCTCAAGCCCTAAAAAGAGCTGGTTATACTGTATATGCAAACGATATCGCCGTATGGTCTAAAATCTTTGGGCAATGCTATCTGCTAAACAAAAAAACAAACGAATACTATAAACCGATAATTGACCGACTCAACAAGCTTCCTGGAAAAAGTGGGTGGTATACAGAACATTACGGTGGAGAACCTAACAATGGTGTTGCTATAGGGAAGGATGGAAAGAAAAAAATGTGGCAAACTCACAACACAATGAAACTCGATGCCATAAGAGATGAGATAGACAAGGTTTCAAAAGATGAAATAGAGAAATCCGTTCTTCTTACAAGCCTTGTTTATGCAATGGATAAAGTCGATAGCTCTGTCGGTCACCACGTTTCTTACCTTAAGAATTGGGCTCCACGAGCTTACAACACAATGAAAATGGAAGTTCCTCAATTGATTATCGATAATAAAGAACACAGGGTTTTTATTAAAGATATTTTTGATTTGCTTGATGACATAAGAGTAGATTTAGCCTACTATGACCCCCCCTACGGTTCGTCAAACGAACTTATGCCACCGTCACGAGTTAGATACGCCTCGTATTATCATTTGTGGAAAACTATATGTTTAAACGACAGACCTAATCTTGTAGGTGTAGCAAATCGTCGTGAGGATTCAGGCGACACCGTTTCGGGGTCCGTTTTTGAAGAATTTAGAAAAAATGAAAAGGGAGAATATATCGTTATAGATGCGATTAGGAAATTGATTATGAAAACAAAAGCAAAATATATCGTATTGTCTTATAACAACAATGGAAGGGCAACCTTTGACGCCATATTAAAAATTCTTAGTGACTTAAAATTCCAGTGTTCAATTCTTGAAATGGATTATAAAAAAAACGTTATGTCTACTATGACGTGGACTAACGAATGGCTAAATGGGGGCAATGGGAAAGATGTCCAGAACAAAGAATTTCTTTTTTTGCTTGAGAAAAAGAAATCTTCTATCCAAAAAAACTTTCAAATTAAAAGAGTAAGCATTGGAGAACCCGCCCTGACTAATCAAAAAACCTTAGAACTATTTTAGTCCTTCCCCGTAAACTACTTTATATTCCCCCTTCGATGATTTTTTCGATATTTTCTAACTTATAGCGTCTATCACCAATACCACGTCTTGAACCTACTCGTACAGCTTTTAGCCTACCTTCTTTATCCCACTTTCTTAAGGTCGCAGGATGAACTCCTAATAAGTTGGCTGTCTCTCTAATTCCAAGTAGCCTGGTAAGGTTGGTGTAATTCATAAGTCGCTCGTATGTTGCAATTAATTATGCTAAATTGTACATTATTAAGCCTCTCTTATAAAGAGCATTAAAATAAATATGAATTTCGAGCCAATAGAAATAAAGATAAAAGAAGTTAAGTTAATAACAGAGATAGCGTACGTAATTGATAGACCGACTTTTATTAAAGAAGCTAACAAAATTAGAAGTAAGTATAAAATTACAGCTCCATTGCAAAATGATAATTATCAGGATTGGATAATGACTCGTATCGGAGAGAAAAACATTCCTAAATTTTATAAAGATATTACCGATTTACGACTTTCCTTTGGTTATGATGCCAATTACCAGACTGTATTTGAAAAAGCAATATTAGGTTGTGATATTGAAGATGGGGACTATCAATCAACCCATTTAGTAAATTTTACCAATTTACCTCCTTATCTTAAATACGAGAAAACCATTCACTTTGGAATAATTGTTACTCCACAAACTGATAAAAAGGATGTCATTAAGGCATATGAAAGATATAAGCAGATAGAAAAAGGGTTACAAACGTCATCTGACTCGTATAGCTCTACCGCAGAAAGAGTGGATAAACGAACCGAGATTGAAAGAGATAGGACTTGGTATTGGAAAAGTCAGAACAATGTAACATATTGGCAAATTGCACAAACCGAAGGGGTTAACCGTGGTCACTTTGAAGATTTCTATAAAGATAGAATTGCCAAAGCGATTAAGTCTTATAAAAAGAAGCTTGGAATTGAATAGTTAAGGGTAGAGTTTTCACCACTTCCCTTGTCTCCATTTTACGGGTGAATCACTTTCTGTAATCTTACCTTAAGACATTTGTCTTGAGGCTATGAACAGTATCAATAAATATAAATCTGAAACAAACAAAATTGAAATTCCCACGCTTGAAAGTATCGCCGAAGCCTGGGTAAGAATTTGCATTTTCCATATCAAAAGAAATAAAGAATTAGCTAATCAAAATAAAAAAGCGTATGAATACTCAAAATAAACGAGTTTTTTCTACTGACAATTTTGCTTTGGCAGTTTTTCTTAAAACCAAGTCGTGCAAGTACTTGCAAATTTCAAAAGACAATCCTCGACACGCCACATTTCATTTTGAAGATACTCCTGAAAGAGAGAGCCTAACGAATGAGTTTTGGCAGGGTACAGCATTAGTAGAACCCCGTGCTTTTTATAACAACCAGAGAGAGCTTAAAACATTGCTTTATGACGACAGTTACGTGAGCAAATCAAAATAAGCCAAAAATAAATATGAAAATTAATTTTAGAAATATCGAGAATGGTCATTGGTGTTGGCAAGATAAAGACGCCCTGAGATTAATAAGGAAATTGTTTTCTGAACACCCGAAGCGGCAAACAACTTGCCTTGCAATTTATATGTGTCTAACCGAATTAGCTAGTAATAACAACTCGTATGATTCTTTCTGTAATTGCAACGCCACAATAGCCAAAATGGCAGGCAAATCCGTTTCTACAATAAAAACCTATTGCGATATTTTAATTACGCTTGGGTTACTAGGCAAAAAGGCACGAAAGAAAGGAAAACAGAACCTTGCAAATGAATGGTTTTTGTTAGAAACACCCAACTACCCAGACAATAATAATTACCCGACCCCTGATACGAATAATTCCAATATCTCGGTCAGCAATAATTCCCCAGTATTAGAAGATAATCTTAAAGAAAATAATCTTAAAGGTATAAACAACCCTTTGGTTTTTGAAAACGAAGGTCTTAAAAAGTGTAGAGAGATAACTCGTAGCTTGAAGCATAGAAAAATATGAAAAAAATGAAAATAGATTGGTTCAAAGCTAAAAGAGATTTTTTACTTGACCCATCGACGTCATTGAAAAACGTGGCTAAAAAATATGGATTCAGTTATAGCAAAATTAAAAAGGTGTCAGCTAGCAGAGAATGGCACAAAGACAAAAAACTAGTTCAGGCTTTAGTTTCTGAGGCTTTAATGAAAGAAATTAAAAACGACATTACAGAAAAACTTAAGAAAGTAGGAAAAAAGGCATTACAAACAACTGAGGCAAAAATGATACAAAAAGAGGAAAAAATGTATAAAAGAATCTTTAAGTAAACAAGTCCATTTGTGCCAAAAAACAAATATCTTGCCTTAAAAAATGAACTTTATGGTTACTATTAGGATACAAAAAATACGCGTGAACTATGATATTTTGCTTAATTAAATATAATTGATTATAATTAAGTTATATTCATTAATCATTAGTTACAGGAAAGACAAAAAATGAAAAATTGCTATATCTACATTAGGGTTTCAACCAATGCTCAGGCTACTGAGGGTTACTCCCTAGACAATCAAAAGAGAGCCTGCATAGAGTACGCAGGAAACAAAGGGTATCACTCCAAAGAGATATTCATTGATGACGGAAAGTCTGGTAGAACCGCTAATAGACCTGAGTTTCAGGAAATGTTGAGCAAATTAAAGGATAAACAAGCAGAATGCGTCGTGATATACAAAATCGACCGTTTTGCTCGGAATATCACTGACTTTTCAAGGATTAGAAAAGAATTCGTTGAAGCTGGTATTGATTTCCATTCAGTGATGGAGGGCGATTTAAGTAATGGTTCAAGCCTAATCGCTAACATTTTTGCGTCTGTTGCCGAATGGGAATCTGAAGTTAATAGTGCGAGAACTAAGGACGCCTTGGAACAAAAGTTCCGAAGTGGTTGGCAACCCACCCCACCGCCAATAGGATACAAAACGGTTGGTGAGAAAGATGAGAGAAAAACCTGCGAACCAGACGGCTATACCGCCCCCGTAATTAAAGAGTTGTTTGAGCTATACGCCACAGGTAGTTACTCCCTGCTAGAGTTACAAGACTGGCTAGGTGAAAAGGACATTATTTCAAAAAATGGCACCGTCATCGGACACTCGGTAATCGACAATATTCTGAGAAACCCTTTTTACTACGGTCTTATCCGTTGGAACGGAAAGTCGAAAATAGGTAAACACAAGCCTATTATCGGAAAGGGGCTTTTTGATACCTGTCAATACGTCCTAGCTAAACACCGAAGCTTTTTAATTCGAAACAGAAAGCACGATTTTTTACTACGAGGTTTTATATTTTGCGAAAATTGCGGACAACGATATACCGCCGAGTGGCATTATGACGCCCACAAATTAAAAAACCGTGGGGGTAAAATAGCCTATTACCACTGCCAGAAAAGAGATAGGAACGGTTGCCCTGCACCTTACATTGAAGTAAAAAACCTCGAACAACAAATAGAAAACGAGTTTAAGCATATGCAGTTTTCCCCCAAATTCATTGATTTGGTAGTTATCAAAACCAAAAAGGCAATCGGAGAAGGAAGGCGATTCCTTAATAGCCAACGAATGCAATTAGTAAACCGCAAGACGTCGCTTGAAACAAAGCGGAACAAACTTGAAGATTCACTCCTTGATGAAACCGTCGAAGCCGATGCTTATAAGAGGCTCCACGCAAAAATTCAGGATAAAATATACAAGATTAATGGCAGAATTGAAGAACTTGAGGAAAAGGCAAACATCGACACAAACCTAATTGAAGAAGTATTATCCTTCACCAGAAACATCCATAAAACTTATAAGCAAGCTCCCAACTTTCTTAAACGTCACTATTTGCGTTTCTTCTTTGAGAAGTTATATGTCAAAAACTGTAAGGTTACTAAAATCGAACCAACGCCGATTTTCGCGATATTACGGGAAAATCAAGAGGTTATAATAAGCAAGCTTCAGCTCCGCGGGAAGGATTCGGACCTTCAACCTCATCCTTAACAGGGATTTGCTCAA
>CAYTOP010000029.1:13415-13948 GCA_964439585.1 uncultured Gammaproteobacteria bacterium | reverse complement strand
TATTTGGAATATATGCCTGGTATTTTTGCATCAACTAAAAGCACTCGCCGAGTCTTGTTTTTCTATGCCAACTGGTGTCCGATATGTGTTCCGGCTGACGAGAATTTCAGGGCGAACATAGACAAAATACCTTCTGATGTAACATTAATTAGAGTAAATTATAATGACTCTGATACAGATGATGCCGAAAAGTCACTCGCCAGAAAATATGGAGTAACGTATCAACACACATTTGTTCAAATTGATGGAGACGATAAGGTTGTGACAATATGGAACGGTGGGCAGATAGGTGAGTTATTGACTAACATAAAGTAATATGCTTCTTCTTATTGGATTTGCTTTTTTAGCTGGCATTGTAACAATACTTTCTCCTTGTATTTTGCCCATCTTACCAATTGTTTTATCAAGCTCAGTTGCTGGAGGAAGGAAGCGACCATACGGTATTGTAACAGGCTTCATATTATCTTTTACGTTTTTTACGCTTTTTTTATCGACTCTTGTAAGGGTTTTGCACATTCCTGCTGACACTTTGC
>CAYTOP010000029.1:7994-13405 GCA_964439585.1 uncultured Gammaproteobacteria bacterium | reverse complement strand
CGTAATTTTGATTTTTGGTGTAGCACTTTTAATCCCTAAGTTTCAAATTTTACTTGAAACAATTTTCTCCAAACTGTCTGGAAAACTACCTCAGCAATCAGGAAGGACTGGCTTCTGGGGGGGTTTTATAATCGGTATTAGTATAGGACTTTTATGGACGCCTTGTGTGGGGCCTATTTTAGCAGCAGTTATTTCGCTTGCATTAACAGGATCAGTTACGGGGACTGCTGTTTTGATTACGTTGGCATACTCTTTGGGTACTGGTATACCAATGTTTGCCATTTTGTATGGTGGTAGAAATTTACTCAACAGAGTTCCTTGGCTTACACAAAATACAGCAAAAATTCAACGCGCTTTTGGAGTTTTGATGGTAATTACAGCTTTTGGAATATTTTTCAACTTGGATAGAAAATTTCAAACATATATTATCAATCGTTTCCCCAGCTATGGCGTAGGTCTTACTCAACTTGAGGAAAATGCTGCAGTAAAGCAAAATCTTGATCAATTGAATGCTAGCGACTTTGTTGAAAGTCGTGGAAAACCAATGTTTGACATGACTAGTACTGCATCTTTAGCGCCCGAACTAATTACAGGTGGGAAGTGGTTTAACACATCTGGTGATTTGCAAGGTTTGCCAAATGCTGCAGCCAATGGTACAGCGCTCAAAAGTTTACGTGGCAAAGTCGTCTTAATCGATTTTTGGACCTATACCTGTATTAATTGTATAAGAACATTGCCGTATCTAAAAAGCTGGGATGAGAAGTATCGAGATAAGGGTTTGGTAATAATCGGAGTTCACACTCCCGAGTTTGAATTCGAAAAGGATGCGGGTAATGTCGAGAAAGCCATTAGAGATTTTGGCATTAACTATCCGGTTATGCAGGACAATAACTATGCAACTTGGAGGGCATATAATAACCGCTATTGGCCGGCTGAATATTTTATCAACAAAGATGGAGAGATAGTTCACACTCACTTTGGTGAGGGGAAATATGATGAGAGCGAAGCAGAGATCCAAAAGCTGTTGGAAGAGTCTGGATCCAATGTCTCGGATGTTACTATCAATAATCCTACTTATAATATCAACTCGCAAACCCCAGAAACGTATATTGGATATGCCAGACAGTATGGTTTAGTTTCCCCTGAAAGTCTTGTACGCGGTAGCGTATCTTCTTACTCAGCCCCTAGGAATATTGCCTTGAACAGCTTTGCATTCGTGGGTAATTGGCATGTTGGCAGTGAATATGCCATGCCCCAAAAAGGTTCGTCTCTGATTTTCAATTTCAGTGCACAAAAAGTTTATCTTGTAATGCGGCCAATTAAAGAAGGTGGCAAGGTGAGGGTTTTCCTGGATGATGAGTTAATCTTAGAAAGTGCTGGTGAAGACGTGTTAAATGGCGAAGTAAGTGTTGACACGGATAGGTTATATAATCTTGTAAATTTACAAACTCCCGGTTCACATCTTCTTAAACTTGAATTCCTCGACTCCAACTTGGAAGTATACGCGTTCACCTTTGGATAACTAGCATGTCGGGTGAGGTCTATTCAAACTTCGTGAGAACTCATGCATTTTGGGCATGAGTTGTTTATTTTTTTCATCAATTAGTATGTATAAAATGGGTGTGTGAGATTAGTTAAAAAGGTAATAAAACTTATATTTTTGTTGAGCCTACTTGTTTTCGTTTCGTTGACTTTGTATAAATTTCCATATCCCGAACCTTCCCAAGTGGTAGACTCTATAAAAGTAAACGATCCCAAACAAGAAAAGATAACACAAGCCCAAGTTAATTTATATGCAGGAGAATTGAGTTACGAAATTCAACCGAAATATAGCTATGACCTCTGGGGTTTGGTAGTTTCTCAGCACGACAGTGGTAGTTTTCTTGATATTTATCACAAAAAAGATCCAGCAAACACTCACGATATTTGTGTAGTTTGGGGTAAAAATATTGATAATGAATCGTATAAAAAAGTCAAATTTAGCAGTGGCGACTTTGTTTGCTATTACAAATGGCGTGCGGGGGAAAATCCGGGTATATCTGGACTATACCTTGCTAATAATCATCTTGTTCCCGCAAATCCTGAACTAGCAAAAATTATCTCGCAAACGAACATTGGGGATCAAATTCATCTGAAGGGTTTTTTGTCAGAGTACAAAATATACGACAAAACAGGTTATTTGAAGCTTTCCAGAGGGACAAGTATAGCGCGTGATGATACTGGAAACGGCGCGTGTGAGACAATTTATGTGACCGATTACGAAATCGTAAGAAAAAGTAATGCAGCCTTGGCTAATCAAATTAGAAAATACAGCTTATATAGCCTCACTGTAACGGCCATTTTAGGAATGGTGCTTTTTATGTTTTATGATGAAAAAAAGAGTGGCTAAAGATGTGTATACGATTACTTTCTTACGAAAAGAATTACGTTGGGGAGGTCGCGTCCAGGGCCAACTTTGTAGCCTCCAGACCAAAGTGCCGTTGAGCCACCATCATCAAGGTTTAGGGCATTTTCCATGCCTAGTGCTTGCATAACTCTGGCTGACTCAGCAACGGTTGCATTATGAACGACTCCAATGTAGACAGTGTTACTCTTGTTTGCGACAAAACTCCTTGCACCTTTACTACCCTTTTTGGGGTCATCATCGCCGCCAAAAGTTATATTTCCTCCTTGAACCAGAAGTGGGTAATTGGACAAAACACCATTGGGTGAGGTATCTCTGCCCCATTGTGATACTGCTGAAACAAAGCGAATATAACCATCACCGAAAATTACAGCTGGATTATTACTATAAACATTATTGTCAGAATTGAAATATGTTTTCTTGTAGTTCATAACCAGCAAATCGAATGTATTGGTTTTTCCAGCACACGAGGGGTAACTTGCAGGGCAAAAATAGCTTCCGTTTACTCCGGCATAGGCGTTATTGCGCGAGATATACGTTGCAAGGGGTAAAACAGGACAATTGTCAGAACAATCAGAATCAGAGGCGGTATCCACTATGACGCGAGTTGATGAAAGATCTGCAGAGATAATACTGACCAAAAAAGTGCCAGCATCGGTGTTTACACTTTGTCTATTATAACCTGATCCGGGTGGGGTGTTATTTTCAGGAACTGAGGCAGGAATGATAAAAGTTGCGGCTATTTTAGCTTCTTCGGAGCTGATACCATTTTGCAAGTCAGTTAATTTGGTTGATGCTAACGAATAATCTTCCTTGGTCAAAAGAACTAATGCGTCGGTGAAAAGTTTGTCTAACTCACCCGTGTCTTCGGATTTTTCTTTAAGTTTTAGTAAATCTTCATAAGAGGTCACAACTTTTCCGTACGTGGCTTTTATGTTTCCAAGTTCAGCTTTGAGGTCAGTGTTTATTTTTACTTGATCCTGGTTTTTGAGTTCATCGTAACTTTTGTTAATTTCTGTTAATTTACCAGTTAGGTCGGATTTTTGAGCAGTTAGTTCTGAAAGCTCTGTGGAAAGTGATGCAACTTTCCTGAAAGTGAGAAGATTGGTAATGCTAAGTACGATAATTATAACTGCTAAAATTTGCCGAATTGAAGACACTCTTTTCGTAGAAAGTTTCTGCTTTATTCTGTTAAATTGATCGGAGATATTAGACGTTTGTTTCATAAACCTACAGTTTTTCGAATTTTCGAGCTATAAAAGGAGAAATTCTTTCATATACAAAACTTATAATAATAATAATTAAAAACCCTATGAAAAGTCCATATTGCCCTAGTTTGAAATATTTAATCGCGATTGTATTTGCTTTGCCAAAGGTGTAGCCGATTACAGTATATAAAATAGATTTGGGTATTGTTATTGCAAGAACGACTGTAAGAAATTTTTTAAAAGGTATCTTGGCCGCCCCAGAAACGATAAGTCCTGGTGTGGAAATAAATGGAGTCAATTTAATTGCTATAAGTGTCCGCCAATAATGCTTATGCATATGGCTTTCCAGCTTCGTAATCCTTTTGGGGGATAAACCAAAGTGGTGGCCGTGTTTGTCTAAAATTTTTGACCTTCCAATAAACCCGATAAAATAATATGCAAAATCAGCGAATAAATCTCCGAAGATGGACAAAACAAATATAATTAGGATATTAAATACTCCCAGCCCTGCAGCGAAGCTGGCAGTCATGGTAACCACAGGTCCTTCTACGAGCATTGCAATAAAAACTATATGATAGCTATATTGGGAGATTAGATTGATTAAATCCAAAAATGCTATGTTAGTCATGTTTTTACTGTTTTACTCTATAATATTATAACAACATTCAGGAAAAACCTGCCCTTCAGGAGTGGGACGTTATTAGTATTACCGTAAAGGAGGTTATTGCACGTTAGATGGAAAATGTATTTTTAATAATTATTTTTTTTGAAATTATTGTTTTATTTTTGCTTTCCAAAAATGTAACAAAAAGGGTTTATTTACTATTTTTCCACATCTTTAAAAGTAAGAAGATCGCCATTTACGTGTACTCGGTTATATTTCTTCCGGGAACATTTGTTCATGAGTTATCACATTTTTTGTTCGCTCTTTTCCTTCTAGTTCCTGTTGGGGAAGTGGATCTTGTTCCAACAATAGAAGAAGGCAATGTAAAACTCGGAAGTGTTGCAATTGGTAAAACCGACTTACTAAGAAGGGTGATTATTGGCTTGGCTCCTCTTTTGGTTGGTGTTTCTCTGATAGTTACTTTTCTTTATCAATTTTCAGAGCGTGGGCTTCTAGCAAACCCTTGGGCTTTGGCTATTTTGGGTTACCTAGTTTTCCAAATTGGCAACAGCATGTTTTCCAGTAGGAAGGATTTAGAGGGTGCTGTAACCCTGGTTAGTTTTTTAAGTATTAGCTACATTTTTCTATTGTTTTTGGCCTCAAAATTTAACTTAAATTTGCCACCATTGACTTTGACTCCTTCATTTGTGGAAAGTTTGAAAGTTTTAAGCCTGTTGCTACTAGTACCAATTTCCGTTGACTTGTTCACGTTACTACTGTTTAGGCTTGTTGATTAAGGAGTCTTATCGGTCTATCATTTGTTGGGAGGTGATGTTGAATGTCAGGTTATGTAAAAAATATTGAGGATGCGACGGATAAAAACTCCAACTTCAGAAAGGTTTTGTTTACTGCTCCTCACAGCCAACTTGTAGTTATGTGTCTTAAACCCGGTGAAGATATTGGTATGGAGATGCATAAACATGTTGATCAATTCTTGAGGATTGAGAGCGGGGTGGGAAAAGCTATTCTGGGCGGAGAAGAGTTTGAATTAAAAGATGGAATTGCTTTAGTCGTACCTGCTGGTACTTATCATAATCTAATAAATACGTCTACGTCGAAGTTGCTTAGACTCTACTCTATTTATAGTCCGCCAAACCACCCGCAAGGCACTGTACACAAAACCAAAAAAGAAGCT
>CAYTOP010000029.1:3895-7984 GCA_964439585.1 uncultured Gammaproteobacteria bacterium | reverse complement strand
TGAGCATTTTCAACATTAAGACCAAGGATTCCACGATTTTGTCGTGGAATCTACGAAGAAGTTTAGTGAATTTAGTCTTTCTGTAAGCTTTAATCCTGCACCGGACAAAGTTCGATACGGGACGAGGGACTAAATTCTCCCAGTCTTATACTGGGTGTAGTTTTAAGTATCCTCCCAGGGTGTCCGAAACCAACCATCTTTGCAAACACTTCTCCGTAGGATTAAAATACACTGTTTTAGTAAATTATGAAAAATAATGATCAAATATCACCAGAGATAAAAATTCATGTTCCCACAAACGGTAATGAACTTTTGGATAAAGTTTTAAAACTAGTAAATGAAGATAGGGAGATTGGGACGTTGTGGAAGATTACCAATAATACTGCAATAGTACGACTCGCAAAGTTTGGATTTACTGACCACGGACCTGTACATTTCCAAATTGTGGCCAACATTGCACTACGCATAACTAGAATTTTGACGAAGCACAAAATTGAGATGTCTGTGACTAAAGATTTTGGTCTATCGAATAAATATGCTGAACTGATAGTGCTGCTTGCAAGTTTATTCCATGACTTGGGCATGTCTATAGACCGAGAAGGTCATGAGGGTTATAGCCTTTTCTTGGCAAATAGATTACTGCACGAGATATTAGAATTCTTGCCGATTGAAGAAAAGACGATTGTTACTTCAGAGGTTCTTCACGCCATAATAAGTCATCGGAGTGGGGGAAACCCGCTTACAATAGAGGCTGGTGTTGTGCGTGTTAGTGACGCATTGGATATGACTAAAGGCAGATCCCGTGTGCCGTATGAAGCAGGACGATTTAACATACACTCGGTTTCGCATGCGGCAATAGAGAATGTTGAAATCAAAGATGGTGAAGATAAACCTGTACAGCTTTATATTTTAATGAACAATTCGACTGGTCTATTTCAAGTTGATGAACTTTTGAAGAGTAAATTGAAAAATTCAGGTATTGAAAAATATGTCGAGGTTAAAGCTTACATAAAAACCAAGAAGGAAAAAGCGCTTCTTAAGGAAATTGTAATTAAAGACCTTTAGTGGTTTGGTTAACTTGACTATTTGTTGCGTCGCTGTTTCCGGTATCCATCTGTTGTTGTAGTTCTGACCCCGACTTGATTTCAGGATTGTTGCTTAAAACTTTTCTTAACTCTGGTCCATTGAATGGGAGTTTAAAAAGAGGAGCAAAAACGCATTTATCAAATATGCCTGCTGCCAGTGGAATTATTCCGACTACCAAGAGCAATAGATTGTCTGAAAAAATTCCCCAAAATGCCAAAAGTATACCGGCTATTATTCTAACCAATCTTCCCTGAAAACTTGCGAGAAATCTAAGTAAATTGTATATTTTTATCACCCCCTCCTAGAGATAAATTATATTTCTATTTCCCTACGCATTCAATCAAGAGGGTAATTTTGTATAATCTAGGTGATTATGTTTATTTTGATAGACAAAGATAAAGGTATGACTTCCCACGATGTGGTGGAAAGTATTAGAAAGATTACGGGTATTGCGAAAGTTGGCCATGGGGGAACTCTGGATCCGAATGCAACAGGACTTTTAATAGTGGCAATTGGTCGTAGTTCGACCAAACAATTGGGTGAACTTTTGAAAAAGAATAAAACCTATGAGGCAGAGGTGGTGTTGGGTGAAGTTCGTAGTACTGACGATGTGGAAGGGGACGTAATAAGGAAAACCGATTTGCCGGTCGGTATAAACGAGGAAAAAATCACGAAAATACTGAACTCGTTTCTTGGTGAGAATGTGCAGGTACCACCGGATTATTCTGCGATAAAGGTAAAGGGTAGAAAAGCGTATGAAATTGCAAGGAGTGGGCAAGCTGTGCCGCTTAAACCAAGAAGAATTGTGGTAAGTTACATAAATCTTAGTAAGGTTAAATTGCCAATAATAAAATTTGAAATACAAGTTTCAAGCGGAACCTATATTCGTGCAATTGCTCGCGATTTGGGCGATATGCTTGGTTGTGGAGCTTATTTAAACAATTTAAGAAGAACAAGTATTGGTGATTTTGGGATAGATGCTGCCCATAATATTTCTACGCTTACACAGGGAAATTGGGAAAAGTATACTTTTAATGCACTATAATTAAGATACTATAACTTTATGGTAAGAAAACTATTTGTTGTTATTGCGGTTTTGGTTTTTGTTTCTGTTGTGGGATACAACTTTATTAAACGCTATTATCATCTTGACAAGAATGTTGTTATAACGACATTAAAACCGCCCGCAGAAGATATTACCAAACAATTACCTCAAGGCTCTGACTTGAATAAACCGTTATTGATTCCAAAAGATTTTAGAATGGCAGTTTATGCTAATTTAAATAAGTTTGGTTCTCCAAGAGTTTTGGCATTCGACAGAAATGGTGTTTTATTTGCTTCGCTGACAAGTCAAGGATTGGTAATTGCCATACCTGATAAAAATAATGACGGTGTGTCTGATGATGTTATTACAGTTTTAGAAGGTTTAAATAAACCTCACGGTATAGTATTTGACGGCAATAAGATTTATGTTGCGGAATCAAACGGTGTTTCTAGTTATGACTACGAACCAACGAATTTTACTGTAACGAATAAAAGAGTCCTTTTTACATTTCCTTCCGGTGGAAGACATTTTACTCGAACAATTAAAATACACGATGATAAATTGTATACAAGTATCGGATCTTCTTGCGATGTTTGTGTAGAAAAAGATGATAAGAGAGCATCAATTTTTATTTCCAATCTTGATGGAAGCGACCTAAAAAGTTATGCGATTGGTTTAAGAAATACGGTCTTTTTTGCATTTGATACATACGGCAATATGTGGGGAAACGATATGGGTAGAGATTTTTTGGGAGATAATCTACCTCCTGACGAGCTTAACGTCATTAAAGAAGGTGGTAATTACGGTTGGCCGTTTTGTTATGGTGATAAGGTTAAAGACTTTGTGTTTGATAAGAGGGGTGATGATAACTATTGCATAGACACACACTCTCCACAATATGAGTATCCTGCGCATATTGCGCCACTGGGGATTTCCTTTATTAATTCCCCTCTTTTTTCTGAAAGTGAACAGGGAAATATTCTAGCCTCATTTCATGGTTCTTGGAACAGTAGCATTCCCGTTGGATACAAAATTGTTAAGTTAGATGTGGATGGTGAAACGGTTAATTCAATGGAGGACTTTATTACCGGATGGATTACGGTAGATGGTAAAGTTTTGGGGCGACCGGTAGACTTGATCTTTGATGGGGAGGGAATTTTATATATATCCGATGATAAGGCAAACTTAATCTATATTTTGACGAAAGCTAACGTAAATTAAGTCAAAAGACTAGAATTGCGTCTACCAACTTCGGTAAAAATAGTATTATTCCCACAATCACTGACAGGATTGCAGCAAGTAAAACACAAGCAGCGGCGACATCCTTTGCAATTTTTGCATATGGTTTAATTTCAGGACTTACCAAGTTAATCAACGACTCTAAAACAGTATTCAACAACTCAAGTGTGATTACATAAAAAAGCGTGAAGGTTAGAATGATCCACTCCAGTGTGTTCAGCTTAACGATAATGGCCAAAACTAATGCGAAAGCTGCAAAAAAAGTATGGATTCGTAAGTTGGGCTCGTTTTTATACGCTGTTTTAATACCTTGAATTGCAAAGTAGAAACTTCTTGTGGTTGAGTGTCTTACCCCCATAGCGCTTTAAGTATATAGCTTATGCCTGGTAATAATAAAGTCTGAAACAAATTGTGTATATAAAGCAAGTTATTAGGTTTATGTAGTAATATTAATAAGGGGTTTTTGTATGGCGAACATGACAAAGGTTGATAGATCAAGAAGTGGTCTTTTTGTAATAATTTTAATTTGCGGCTTTTTTTTAATTGCCCTTTTCAGTCTAATTCGATGGAGCGGTAAAAGTGAGAAAGGTCCGGATTTAGTGTATGGTTGTACGACTTCAGATATTACAGGAAATATAAGTCTGTCGGATAAGACAGCATATTTTGAAGGAAAAACGATTCGGGTTCCCGTTATTGCGATGGAACAGTCCGAGTCGAAT
>CAYTOP010000029.1:0-3865 GCA_964439585.1 uncultured Gammaproteobacteria bacterium | reverse complement strand
AGTTGCTACAGAAGAAAGGTGGGTGGAGGTAGATTTGTCGGAACAAATGTTATACGCATGGGAAGGCGATAATCTTTTTTTGAAGACCCCTGTCTCGACAGGACTTGCTTGGTGGCCAACTCCAACCGGTGAATTTCATATATGGGCGAAACTTCGAGCTACTACTATGGAAGGCGGTGAAGGTAACTATTATTATAATCTTCCCAATGTTCCTTATGTTATGTATTTAGAAAGCGATCAGGTACCAGCAGCAAAGGGATATGGATTGCATGGAACCTATTGGCACAATGATTTCGGTAATCCTCGTAGTCACGGATGTGTTAATTTACCAACAACTATTGCGAAAGAACTATATTATTGGGTGTCTCCCGAAATTCTAAGCGGGAAGAGTTCAGTCTATGCAAACGATACAAATCAAGGGACTAGAGTAGTTATCCATGAATGACCTTAAATACATTGTAGCCATTCTTTTGGAACGCATGTCGCCGGTGAACTTCATGGCTAGCTTTTTAATTTGGGTGATGTTTGCGATTCTTTTTGCATTATGGGTATTGGATAAGAGAATTAAAAAGGAGCAAATTTATCATGCTGTTTTGGCTAGCATTATGGCTTGGCTACTTTCGGAAGTAATTAAATCATGGTTTCCCTCGCTCCGGCCATTTGAATTAAATAACAAACCAACTTTTACTTTGACGGTTCCGCATGGCTCTGCCTTCCCATCTGACCATAGTGCAATTGCGTTTGGTTTAGCGGTGTCTGTTTGGTCACATCACAAAAGACTGGGAATAGCGTTTATCGTTGCAGCAATTCTGGTTGGTTTGGGCAGAGTATTAGGCAATGTTCACTATTTTACCGATATATTAGGCGGCGCAGCCCTTGGTGTTATTAGCGTCATTATTCTTGAAAAGCTGCATGTGGCATTGCAAAGGAATGATGAAAAGTCATCAGGGGTAAAACGTAAGAAACACCGTACTTGACATTTAGCACTGACATGTGTAGACTGCTAAATATTGTTTCAACAGCAATTTTTTGAACTTACCTTTAATACTTACTAAATACACATGAAGGAAGAAAATAAAAAACAAACTCGCCAGATCCCGATTTTAGCAATTAGAGGTTCTGTAATGTTTCCTAGAACTGATACGGTGTTGAGTTTTGGTAGAAAGAAAAGTGTTTCGGCAGTCAATACTGCATTTCAGGAAGATAGGGTTGTAGGAATTTTTACGCAAAAAGATCCTAGGAATGCTGATCCAGATTTTGAAGATCTTCATAAAATTGGAACGATAGCAACCATTACACAAATGATGTCCACGGAAGGAGAAATTCATGCTGTTGTGCGTGGTCAAGCTAGAATTAGTCTTAATGAAATTATCGCTCACGACCCACATCTGGTTGGCTCGGTGGTTGAACTTGCTGAAGAAAAAGGAGAATCATCCTCGGTAAAGGCTTTAGCTAACAAATTGTCTGAACTTTTCAAAAAGTCAATTAATTTGGGAAAACAAGCAGAAATAATGACGGTTATGAAATTGGTTTCCGGTCAAGCTGAACCCATTGAGTTATCCGACCAAATTGCATCACTACTGGAAATTCGGACATCAAAAAAACAAGAACTCTTGGAAACTCTTTCTGTTAAAAAAAGACTGGAAAAAGTTTTAGAATACTTGGCTCAAGAAGTAAACGTTTTAGAAATAGAAAAAACTATCTCTACTAAGACGCAAAAAAGATTTGAAGATCAGATGCGCAAAGCCATGCTTCGCGAAAAGAAAAAGACGATTGAGGAGGAGTTGGGCGAAGGTGAGGAGGGTGAGCTTTCATCGGACGAGCTTAGAGAATATAAAAAGAAAATAAAACAAGCAGGCATGCCGAAAGATGTTCGTGAGAAGGCTGAAAAAGAACTTAAAAGGTTGGCCCAGATATCTCCTCACAACCCAGAAGGAAGTTATATTAGAAATTATTTAGACTGGTTGACTGATATGCCTTGGGGAGTTGAGTCTCCCAATAACGTTTCAATAACTAAGGCAGCTAAGGTTTTGGAAAATGACCACTATGGAATAAAAAAGGCAAAGGAAAGAATATTAGAATATCTAGCTGTAATGAAGTTGAAAAACAGTAAAAAGAAAAAGAGTGACAATAAAAAAGCAAATAACGAAAGTTCTCAACCTACAATTCTTTGTTTTATAGGGCCACCCGGTGTGGGTAAAACATCAATTGGGAAGTCAATCGCACGAGCCCTAAAGCGCAAGTTTGTAAGAGTTTCATTGGGAGGAATTCGTGATGAAGCAGAAATTAGAGGCCATCGAAGAACCTATGTAGGAGCTCTTCCTGGACGAATTATCCAAGGTATCAAAAATGCAGGTACTAAAAATCCTGTATTTATGTTGGATGAAATCGACAAGTTGGGAGTCGACTTTAGAGGAGATCCGTCATCTGCGCTTTTGGAAGCACTCGATCCCGAACAGAATCGGGAATTCTCAGATCACTACTTGGAAGTACCTTTTGATCTTTCCGAAGTCATGTTTATTGCAACTGGCAATGTTATTGAAAATATTCCTGCGCCTTTAAGGGATAGGATGGAAGTTATCCGGTTTCCAGGATACACCCAGGACGAGAAGCTTAATATTGCAGAAAATTTTCTTTGGCCTAAACAGCTCAAGCTTCATAGCCTTGATGATAGAAATATTAAACTTACCAAAGAAGCCTTTAATGACGTCATTACACGTTACACCAGAGAAGCGGGGGTCAGAGAATTGGAACGAAATTTGGCTACTATTCTGAGGAAAATTGCTAGAAAAGTTGAGGAAAAGAAAAGATTTTCGAAGAATTTGAAACCGGTAGATGTCAGGAAACTATTGGGACCACAGAAATTTAGTTCATTAATTGCGGAGAAAAGTGACGAAGTTGGAATGTCTACGGGACTTGCTGTAACAGCGGCAGGCGGCGAGATATTGTTTATCGAAGTTGCACTCATGCCAGGTAAAGGCAAGCTAACACTCACGGGCCAGCTTGGTGATGTTATGAAGGAATCTGCTAAGGCAGCATTCACATGGGCGAAATCACATTGGCAAGAATTAGGATTAAACGAAAGTTTTGGAACAAAAATAGATGTCCATATCCATGTTCCTGAGGGAGCTGTGCCAAAAGACGGTCCCTCAGCCGGGGTTGCTATAACCACGGCATTGGTTTCAGCTCTCACTGGTGTTTCGGTAAAGCGAGATGTTGGAATGACTGGGGAGGTTACATTAAGAGGTAGAGTTTTGGAAATTGGTGGACTTAAAGAAAAGGTAATCGCCGGTCATAGGGCTGGACTTAAGACTATTATTTTCCCTAAAGACAATAAAAAAGATATGGAAGATATTCCCGGCAATGTTCAGAAAGACATAAAATTTGTTTTCGCAAGTGAGGTTGGACAAGTATTATCTGTAGCTTTAGCCAAGTGGCCCATTGTTAAAAAATCTTCGTTTAAATCTCCAATGAGACCAACGTTTTTAGCTACAGCCTAATTGTTTTTCAGCTTCAGAAAAGGTAAAATATGAGTTAGTATTTTGTTTCTTTGACTCGCTTTATTATTAAAGAAGGTGAGAAATGCAAGGCGCTACAATGCGCGAAGCGCAGTGCTGACGCCGAAACTAAGTGGAGGCGCTATCGTCTGTATTGTAAATACAGGTGAGATTTATGTCACCGCATTGTGGCTTAGGACATTGAGCACAAGCTCAATCGGGACATTAACGTAAAAAATCTTTTAAAGAAGTCGAAAGTTGCTTGGCCCCATCATCTAATGGCTTAGGATACTAGGTTCTCATCCTAGACATCCGGGTTCGAATCCCGGTGGGGTCACAGAGAATCTTGTCTTCTGGAGATTTTTAAG
>CAYTOP010000028.1:0-14002 GCA_964439585.1 uncultured Gammaproteobacteria bacterium | reverse complement strand
TTTTATTTGGGGCATTATTACACATATGGCAAAAGTTAAAGGTGATCTTCTTGAACGATTGGTTCCGGTTCTTCTCGTTGCATCATTATTATTAGCCTTTGCAGTCGGCATGCTTTGGCAGAAGGTGTCAAATTTGGAGGGTGGTAAGACTGCTGGGACAACAGCAAACGGTGCTATTCCGACAGCCAATCCCAATCAACAACCAGGTCAGGGTTTAAACCAACTAGGCAAACTTTCCGATGATCAGGCAAGTAAAATTCCGCAAGTAACCGACAAAGACCATCAAAGAGGCGCAAGCAATCCAAAAGTTACACTTATTGAATATTCAGATTTTGAGTGTCCGTATTGTGCGCAATTTCATCCAACAGCCCAAAAACTTTTGCAGGAGTATAGCGAAATGGCTTGGGTGTATAGGCATTTTCCTCTAGACCAGATACATCCCGATGCAAGGCCGGCAGCCAACGCATCTGAGTGTATTTCTGCACTTGGCGGTAACACGGCGTTTTGGAAATTCGCCGACGAGGTATTTCCAAACCAACAAACCGCCCTTAAAGACTTAGCTGGATCTGCTGTGAAGGCGGGAGTTGATAAGACCGCATTTCAAAGCTGTCTTGATGCTAAGAAATACGATAGTATCGTGGATAGTGATTACCAAGGGGGAGTCACAGCAGGTGTAACTGGAACACCAGGAAACTTTATAGTAAATGATAAAGGTGAAGTTTGGTTTATTCCAGGAGCACTTCCATATGAGCAAATTAAGCAAGTAGTTGATGAGGCACTAAAAAGTAGTTAAAAAGTATTTTCCACCTTCAATTTTCCACCTTCCATCCTATTTTCTAATTTTTCTATTTATTGTTCCTTGTTTATTACTTCTTTGCTTACCCAACGGTGCTGTTGTCAATTTCTTTAGACAGGTAAAGAAATTGACAAAAGAAATGGAGCCCCAATCTATTGCTGAAGAGATTCGAGAACTTTATATACAACCACTGCAGTTGATCCCCAGGTGTTGAAGCTTCTGTTTACGCCATACATGGGAAGTTCTACTATGATATCAGCTTCGTCTAGGACTTCTTTTTCTATTCCATAAGTTTCGTTACCGGAAATGATTGCGCAAGGAAATTTCAAGGCACTAGGCAACAGAGAATAAGCAGAGCTGGCACCTCGTAGCTTGGTGTAGGGAATAGAGCGAGGATCTTGCTCGACAGCGATAACTTGTACTCCGGAGCTTTTTAGTTTTTTAACAGTTTCTAAAGTTGATTTTGTTTTCTCCCAGGCAACCCAATTTTCGGTACCAACTGCAGCTTTATGAATCCTGCTGGATGGGGGATATTCCATGTCTCCGCAAAGGTATATATTTTCAACAGCCACTGCATCAGCAAGACGGAAAAGTGAGCCTGTGTTGTACGTATCAATTATTCTATCCAATACCAGACTGATGGGATTGCGTTTAATATTTTTAAGCTCTTCCTCCGTCGGCTCCGAAACTCTTAATTGTTTGGCATTAAGTTTAACCATTTTTATTTATAATCCGAGAAACAGGAATATTGTGAATATTAACACAGCAGGCCAAAAGAGAAGCATTATCCAATAGGTCTTTGAACTAAGTAAGTTTATTAATACCTCTTTTTTTGATGGCGCAGGCAGACAATAATCTGTTGGTCCTCCTCTACAAGAACCTCCACTGCTTAAAAATAACCATACAGTTAAAATTACTAAACCCAAGACGTAGTAAATAAGAAAGTAGATTACAACTTTTTTGTACTTTTCAAAGTTCTTGTTCATTTCTAGTAATTGTAGCATTAGAGAGGCTGAAATGGTAAAATATCGTGAGTCTTGATTTGAGGCTGGTTCTTTTTGTCTATAATATGAATCGTGGCCCTACAGCGTGCGTAAGCACAATGCTATGGTCAAATTTTATCCTTATATTCTTACAAAATTACTTTGTAATTTTGAGACGAAAGATGACAAAGCGATTTAGACTTCACTCTAAAGTGAAGTTGGTTTAGCGAAGTCTATCTTGAGGAGGCCCTATCGTCTAACGGTTAGGACGGCACCCTTTCAAGGTGCAAATTCGGGTTCGATTCCCGGTAGGGTCACAAAATTTACTAAGGCAAATAACATTAATTTATGACAGAAAGAGTAGAAAATACTTTAATAACAGATCAGTGGGCGGTTAATAAAGCCGATTTACCCAGATTTCTAGATTTGGCAACAAGCGAGAAATATGGTTTTGAAGTAGGACAAGTAATTGAAACAGAAGGTGAAGACGTAGCAGCAGGTAGTGCTGAGTTTGAGGTGGGCGATGGTTTAGTGGCGGTAGCGGTAAGTTATGAACCTACTCAACTTGATAAGTATTACGCTTTCGCACACGAATATTTTAAAGGCCAGGAGGACGAAAGTTAAACTATTAAAAACTTAACACTAAGGGCCGCTAGCTCAATGGTTAGAGCACTTGCCTTTTAAGCAAGGTGTTCTGGGTTCGAGTCCCAGGCGGCTCACATAGTATACTTTATTTTTTCTTCGTAAAATTTTTTAGATATCTCATTCGAATGTAAAACTTTTCTGTTTATAGCTTTAGGTGTTGCAAGTGAGCGAACAGATAACTAATATGGTTAAAGGTGATATATGTCCGGTCGAATAAATAGTTATAGTAAATTGAAAGGAAAAGCTCTCAGTTTACGTAGAACAGGGTTATCTTATTCAGAGATAAGATCACGCGTAGCAGTTTCAAAGTCGACTCTTTCCTTGTGGCTACATGGCATAGAACTTGCTAAAGAACACAGAGAAAGATTGAAAAATAAAATTGGTATAAGTCAGCCTTTAGCAGCTAAGGCGCACAGAGATGAACGCATTAGAAGGACAAAAGAGATTGTCGAAAGGGCTAAAAGTGAGATAGGAGAAATATCGCGCAAAGACTTGTTTTATTTTGGCAATGCACTTTATTGGGCGGAGGGTTCTAAACAGAAGGAGCACAATCGTGGTCAGAGAGTGACATTCAACAATTCCGACCCAATGATGATCAAAATTTATCTTAGGTGGCTTTTCGAATGTCTAGACATTAAAAAGGCTCAAATTGATTTTGAGATATACAGCCATGAGAATATTAGAGAAAAAGAAAAGGGTGTAGTAAAATACTGGAGCGAAACAACTGGATTTCCTGAATTGAGTTTTAGAAAGATTTATTATAAAAGTGACAAGAAGAAAAAGTATAGGAAAAATCAAGGCGAGAGTTACTACGGTTTACTTAGAGTTGTAGTATTAAAAAGTACGGATTTGAATAGGAAAATAGCAGGTTGGATTGAGGGAATTTGTTTTCAATGCGGAGTCGTCTAATGATAAGCAAAGCTTGGCCATTAGCCTCTTCGCGTTTTGTTGACATTCAATGCGGAGTCGTCTAATGGTAGGACAGCGGCCTTTGGAACCGCTAATTGGGGTTCGAATCCCTGCTCCGCAGCTTATCTAATTTACCCCACATGATGTGGGGTAAATTAATAAATTGGACAGGGATGAGAACTTGTTCGGAGATTTTGTAAAGCAAAATCCAAAGCGGAGCAGAGCGAGCAATCCCTGCTCCGCAGCAAATAATTTAGCCTCAAAAAACTACATCAAACTGTTCAACCCCAAGTGGGATTTGAACATCTGATATAATCCAGCTAATGAAAAGGGTTGAAGACAAAGAACGATTGCAAACACCAACGAGACAAGCCACTTTGTGTTTTTTATTGAATGATAATAATGTTTTGCTTGGCAGAAAAAAAAGAGGATTTGCAGAAGGAAAATGGAATGGCTTTGGTGGAAAACGCAACGACGGTGAAAAGATATCTGATACAGCAATAAGGGAGTTTCAGGAAGAAGCCGGTATAACTCCGAAATTGTTAGTTCAGGTAGCCGTATTAGACTGTTACCATCCAAATTGGAGCCAGCAGGTAGTAGTCTATACGACAACAGAGTGGGATGGAACTGCCGCAGAAACCGAAGAAATGGAGCCAAAATGGTTTCTTGTAAAAGATGTTCCTTACGAGAAAATGTGGGACGATGAAACTATTTGGCTCCCTATGGTTCTTGAAGGAAAAAAATTAAAAGCAAGATTGCAATTTAATGATAAGGGTAAACTGTTTAGACAAGAAATCACAACTGTTGAAAGTTTTGGATAAATTGTTCTGACTGTTGATATACTAATTCCGGATACCTGATTATTTCTATCCAATTAGCGGTTCGGAAATCTTCAGGTAGTTCCAGCCTACTTAAAGTATAATTATTGGTATGAATATTTCTTGGAAAAAATTAAAAGAGGAAAAATATAAAGCAGGATATAGGAAGATGATTAAACGAACATATAAGCTTCCTACAGGCGAAGTTGCCAGTTATGACATAGTTGAATCAGGTCCGGCTGTTTGTGTGCTACCTGTAACAAAGGAGGGAAAAGTGTTGGTAATTAAAGTTTTTAGACCTGGACCAGATAAGATATTAATGGAATTACCAGGAGGTTTTAATGATGAGGGGTTAACCCCGGAGGAGGCAATAAAAAAAGAGATGTTAGAGGAAACCGGCTATACAGGGAATTTTAAAATGATAGGGAAAACTTACGAAGATGCCTACTGGACAATGTATAGGCATCATTTTGTTGCTACAAATTGCAAAAAGGTGCAAGAACCTGAGCAAGAATTTGATGAGAAAGGTAGTGAACTCGTTTTACTCAGCATTGCTGATTTTATAAAACACCTTAAATCTGGGGAATTAACAGACCCTGAAACTGGCTATATGGGACTGCTTGAATTAGGCCAGTTGTCATAAAATAGGTTCGAATAGCGTTCACAGTGTGCAGCAAAATGATTAAAAATTATCTAAATTTTTTAAGAGAGATAGAAAAACTCAAAACGATTGAAAGATCTAATCGCACTTCTAATCTTGATCGTGGCGAAAGCGATGCGGAACATATATGGCATTTAACCATGATGGTCTATCTTTTTTGCGAAGAGAGGCCAAGTCTCGATAAATGGAAATCGGTAAAGTTGGCTTTGGTACATGATTTAGTTGAAGTTTATGCGGGGGATGTTCAATTCTGGGATCAAAATAAAGAAACACTTAAAGAGAAAGAGGAAAAAGAAAGACAATCTGCAGAAAAGCTTTTCGGATTACTGCCTGAAAAAACTAGAGAAGAATTCCTAAATTTATGGGAGGAGTATGAAAGAAGAAATACGGATGAAGCAAAGTTTGTCTACGCATTAGATAAACTTCAACCTTTATTGCAAAGGGTGCAATCCAAAGACCATGTTTGGAAAGAAAAGAAGATCGACAGAGAAAAGCTGGTGGAATACAAGAACGAACTAATTTCCGCCGATATCGAACTCTCCGAAATTTGGGGTGATTTAGTCGACGAAGCTGTCAAAAATGACTTATTTTGGAAATAAGTCTATGGGATTGTAAGGTCCTAGACCGATATGCTCAGCTTATTTAATTTACCTCACTTTGTGTGGGGGTAAATTAATAAATTGGGTAGGGATGAGAAGTTTATACTGAGTGATTGTAAGCTTGGTCGAACCAGAGTCGAATGTAATTTCCTGCTGGGCGGTACCCACATTTGACTCAGTGTGTTGGTTTAGTAGAATAAACCATTATGACTGAAAAATGGTGGCAGAGATTTGATCCTGAAGCGAAATCTATGTTTTGGCCTTCATTAAACGAGGAGGCCGGGATTGTAAGTAGTTTACGAAAGAACTGGCAAATTTTAGAAGGAACCGGTACGGGAGAAACAATTTATCAAACACCTAGTGGATTTTTTAGAGCAATAGAAGAGGAAGACGGTACTTTAGTTCGCTTAGAGAGGCTTGAGAATTACAACCCTCCAGCTGTTTAGTTTTGTTATTTAGCTTAACCTATTTAGAGTAATAATGTTTTTCGGGTGGGGGATTTGGCCGGCATATTTTAGATTTACTTTCCCTGCTTATAAACCTTTCAGACTTAAACATATAGATTTGCTTAAAGCGTTTTCCTGTATGACAAATCCAAAATTTATCCAACTTAAAACTGCGGACAAGCTTTTGCTACCGGGGCTTTTATATGAAGCTAAAAATTCAAAAACTGCAGCTATTTATTTGCATGGTAATGGCAGTAGCTCAATTTTTTATCACGAAGATGATTATTTGGCGCAAACTTTGAATAAGAAAGGCATTTCACTTTTGCTTTTCAACAATCGTGGAGCACATATTATCAAAAAACTGACTGTTAAAAAAGGTGGGGTAGAGGAAAGAAAACAGTATGGCATGGCTTATGAGAAGATTAAGGAATGCATACAGGATATTGATGGTGCAATTGCGTTCCTCAAAAAACAAGGCTATAAGAAATTTTATTTAATCGGCAGTTCAACTGGTGCAAACAAAATTTGTGTATACAACTACTATAAACCCGAAAATAGTATCTCAAAATATGTCCTTGTGTCGGGTGGGGATGACACCGGAATTTATTATTCTATGTTTGGAAGAGCAAAATTTATGAAGCTTTTGAAGCGATCAAGGGAAATGATCAAGAAGGGTAAAGGTGAGGAAATTATTAAAGAAATTTTGCCGGACGGGATTTTTTCCTATCAAGGCTTTTGGGACATTGCAAATCCAGACGGCGATTATAATGTTTTTTCCTATACAGAAGCGTTGGATAAAGTTAAGCTTTCCAAGAAGAAGTTGTTTAGGCACTTTTCGGCCATCAAAAAGCCAACCTTAGTAATTTACGGTGACAAGGATGAGTATGTTCCGTGGGGGATTAAGCGGATATATGAGGTACTTAAGAAATATCAGCCAGGTTTTGATTTTGAGGTGGTCAAGGGTGCAGATCACAGGTATTCAGGCAAGCGCCAAGAGCAATCAAAAATAATTGTCAATTGGCTTTCAAAGAAATAATTACTTTTCTCCTAACCATTCAAATAACCAGTCGGCGGATTCGACTAGGGGTAATTTTTTAATCTCCTTTTTGCTAAACCAGTTAGCCTCGATTACCTTACCTTCGATATCATTTTCTAGCTTAACTTTGTTTGATGTTGCAGAGTAGAAAAAGATGACGGTGTGATAGTTGTAGTCGGGGAATAGTGCTTCTTTAAAGCACATAAACTCAAGATTATTGATATTTAGGCCGGTTTCTTCCTGTAACTCGCGTCTTGCTGCGTCCTCTAAGCTTTCCCCAAACTCAACTTTGCCGCCAGGCACAATCCACTTATCAATTCCGCTTTCAAGAATTTCCCGTACTAAAAGATATTTTCCATTGTTTCTAACAAGTACACTAACCACTAATTTGGGTTTACGGTCTTTCATTTTTGCTAAGATACTGTTTGGAATTGGCCGACAATCACACTCGCGTGCATGGTCGACATGCCACTGCAATCTTTCCTTCTCTGTTGCACTCGTTGGCATGGGGTTTGCCTTGTGCCACTTTGCATTTATCTTCATAGTTTTTGGGTAATATTTGGCTTACAAAGAGATTTTAGTTAACACTAACCTGGAGTTCAAGTGTTAATTGAGGGGTAGTTAGAGTGCTAATAACCTTCTTTTCCAATTCTCATGGCTTTGTGTTGCATGTGTTCAATAGCATCGGAGGGAGGTAGTCCGTCAAGGTTGCCGACCTTAAATTCCTGTCGGGCTTCTCCGTCTGGCTTGACATAAATAACAGATGTCACCTTTATTTCAGCAAGAACGTACGGGTCCACTGCCATTCTATTTGCCACAGCATGAGCAGTCTCTTTTATGTCAGTAGCTAGCCTTGGTATAACTGTTTTGGTCATTTGTAACAATGGTATTATAGGGTCTGGTAATTGTCAACTTTAAATGATAGATGGTGTGTAGAGCTAAATAACGACTATTTGTTTAGCTATTTTGCTAAACTAGTAAAAAGGATTGTTATGACTGCAGAGCAGATTATAGAAACGCAGATTGATGAACCAGTTGATGAAGAGCCGCTTGCTGGTCACGAAAGATTAATTCAAACGATTGAAAATTTAAAGGTTCACTATATGCAGGATGATAATGCTTGGCAAGAAAGGAATCCCAAAAGAGTGCCTCGTGGTGAGGCTGACGCAAGTAGACGAGCATTATCTAAGGCTATGCAGCATCAATATCTTGATGCCTCTGGTATTAAGCCAGACGACAAACTCGAGGAAGTCGGGGATTCGCTTGCTGAGTATCTGTTAAAAGGATCAGCGATGGCGGAGATTTGTAAAGATTGGCTTCAGGTTGATTTATACAGCGATCATGTCTACACAGATCCAAGAGCGACCGTGATTATGCAAAGAGTTGATAAGGTTTTAAGAGAGCGGGAAAAAGCGCAGGAATTATATTAGAATGAAGTAATGAAAAAGCTTCTTATACTAGCTTTGTTAACCCTATTTTTCTTTTTACCCCGGCAGGTGTTTGCTAAAGATTATTCAATAAAATCCGCGGACTTCAAAGTTCAAATCAACCCCGACGGCTCAACCGATGTGACGGAAACCAGAGTTTATAGTTTCGACGGGTCTTTTTCTTGGGCGGACGAGTGGATTCCACTAAAAGAATCAAGAATAACGAATTATGAATTATGGGAGGGGAATAAGAAATATAAAGAAAGCTCACTAGGTTCGCCAGGAAATTTCTATGTGCAGGAAAATGGCGATAAATTTTACATCAGGTGGTATTACTCAGCAATAAACGAAGTAAAAACCTTTACCTTAAATTACACGATTCAAAATGCTGTTATCAATCATGACGATATTTCAGAGTTTTATTGGCAGCTTGTTGGTGATGAGTGGACGAAGGGAACGGGGAATGTGACAGCTAAAGTAATTCTTCCGATGCCTGCGCCGAACGACCAGGTTTGGGCGTACGGTCATGGACCGCTTAATGGCAAGGTCAGCATTGTTTCAAATAATGAAGTAGATTTTAGTGCTTCCAACTTGCCCGCCAAGAAATTCTTTGAAGTCCGCGTGCTTTTTCCAAAACTTACCGGTGCTGCCTACGCGCAAACCGGCAGTGAGAGTTTAAGCTCAATTCTTGCTCAAGAGAAGTCATACGGGGTTCAAACAAGAGCTAAGTCATGGGCAGTAATGGGTCTTGTTGCACTTCTCGTGCTTATACCCCTTTGGCGAGTTTTTTACTGGCTGTATAAATGGAAGAGGGTGGGGGATGATGAGCCTCTACCTGAGGTTAACTTAGCAGGGACTTTGCACGAACCGCCAAGTGACTTGCCGCCATATCTGGTCGAAGCATTAATGCGGTTTGATGCAAAGCCTACCGGCAAGTCGATTACGGCGACAATAATAGATCTTGTGCGTAAAAAAGTTTTGGAGATTAAAAAAGAGAAAAAGGATAAGACTCTTGGTCTTTTTGGCGGTGATAAAGAATACTGGCTTATCATAAAGAACGTCTCACTTTCCAATTTGTCAAAAAAGGAAAGCGAGCTTGTTAATTTTCTTTATACTGATGAACGAAGTGCGGATTTGATGGGACTTTTGTCGATTAAAATTAAGGATTTAGAGAAAGGCTATGACAAATCTAAGGGTGGGTTCACGGGCGCAATAAGTTTTTCTTCTATAAAAAATATTGCAAAGACATACCCAACTTCTGCAAGAGAGTTTTGGAAAAAGTGGCAAGGGGATGCTTTGGACGAACTTGTCAACAAGGGGTTGATTAGTCGCGAAAGTGACGACGCCTACGAAAGACTTAAAAAAGAATTAGCTGTAATTATGGTGATCGCTTTTCTTGGGGTGTTTCTTGCGGGATCTTTGCTGAGTCCGCTTTTCTTTGTGCCACTTGTGATTACGATTTCGCTTTTTATTGTTTTGGCTGTTTTGTCTCCGTTTATGTTAAAGCGTACGGATGAAGGCAATATAGAATTGGCTAAATGGAAGGCGTTTAAAAAATTCCTAAAAGATTACTCAGTAACGAAAAATTATCCGATAGATTCGGTAATACTCTGGGAGAAATATTTGGTCTATGGAGCCGCTTTGGGAATTTCATTGAAGGCACTTTCTGAGTTACCGATTAAATATAATGAAGCTTATAATTCATCCAATTTGTATGCGATGGGCTATGTGTCTGGTTCGTCCGGCGGCGGCGCACCGATTGGCAGTCTTGGCTCTCTTGGCGACTTATCATCAAGTTTATCAGCACTTTCTTCATCCTTTGGTTCATATGGTGCTTCTGGCGTTGGGTCATCCGGCGGATTTTCTGGCGGAGGAGGTGGCGGAGGAGGAGGTGGCGGAGGAGGAGCAGGTTAGAGCATGACAAAAACAAAGCAAAACACCCTTAAATATTCAAAAATTTATTTTTCTAATACTATTAGCGGCACGCCCGATACCAAACGTGATTTCGGCTGGCAACTTGTTCGTTATATGAAGTCCTTGGGATGCGAGGTTTTGGATGAAAGTGTAAGCGGCAGGAGTTTAGAAGAGCATATAAAAATGTTTTATAAAGAAACGGGTTTTGACAGAAGAAAACACAAAAATTATTGGTTTTACATTCGGAAGCACGATATTTCTTTGGTAGATAAGGCCACTCATGTGGTTGCGATTGTAAATGGACCAAGTTTTGGAGTGGGAATGGAGTTGCAGCGTGCATTGGATAAACCAAAGCTGGGGCTTAATCAAACGCCAATTTTGTGTTTGGTTGAGGAAAAATTATATGATGGGCTAAGCAATATGATTCGGGGTGTATCGGCTAAAGAAAGTCCTACATTTGAACTCAAAACTTACCAAAATCTTAGACAAGCAAAAGAACTTATTTATGACTTCTTGATGAGGTATACTTGAGGTGGATGCAAAAAGCTTATACTACTAGTCTTTTTTTGATAGCTGTAGCACTGATTATTAGTGCCGGAATAGGCGTTGCGGTTCTTATTACTAATGCTTTGCAAAACAAAGACTACAACATTAACCTCGAAGAGTATCCTGTTTTGCAACTTAGTTTGGGGGGCTTGTTTCCGAGGCTGCGTCCTGTAAGTAACGAAGTTATTTCACCCGCTTTTGTGACCCCTGCCGTATCGGTTCCACCGTCACCAACACCATACGCTACGCCAACTATTAATCCCGAAATTGCAGACAAACACCTGGTTAACATTGCCGGTTTTGCATTTAATGACGTGTCGGGTGATGGTGTTTATAACAATGGTGAGCCACGGATAGTAAATATTGGTTTTTATGTTTATGACTCAGCCCAGTCTGATAGAGTAATTCTTACTGTCTATACGGATAGCAATGGGAATTTTAGAAACTCAGTATATGTAGTAGGTGATGCTATCGTAAGGCCCGTTTCTAGTGACAAATATGAAGCTATTACGATTTCTCGAACTTACACGACAACCACCGAGTCGTATGAATTTGCTTTCAAACCGGCGGGCAATCAAACAGTCGTAAACGCTGGTGTACTTCAAGGGTATGTTTTTAATGATGTAAATGGGAGCAGACACAGAGAATCAGGTGAATCTGCGGTATATTTTAAAAATATTACTCTTCGAGATAGTTCCGGAAAAACTTTTCTAACAGAAAATGGCACCACAGAAACAAATCAAGACGGCAGCTTTAAATATATACAGTTGCCTGTTCCGGGAACTTTTACTCTTGGTCTTGTCGATGCAACGGGAACATTTACTGTGCCAAAAGCAACCTACACTTATTACTTATCAAGCGACCAATCCCAGCAGCTTAACTTAGAACTTCCAGTAAATAAGAAATAGATAAAGAATGAAACTAGAATTATTTGTGCGCGGGTCAGGTGGGCCTCAGCTTGGGAAATGGCTATATTTCTAATTCGGTAAAAAAAAGGTTTAAATACCTGTTAACTTTTCTTTTTGCGTCCCCTTTTATTGGTATCAAATTTTGGGCCTATTTCTTGGACAAACTGCTCGAGTGATTCATAGCCTTCGGGCACTTGTCCTCTGGCAATTTCTAATGTCCATCTATTTGCATCTTCGCTCGATACACCTCTGTTATGTAGAGCAGAGTCTGAGAACTCAAACAAGTTTTTAATACGGCTAATATCTACTTGTTTGCCGTCAACAGACACAATGCTCTTATCAGGGCTTTTATCGGGCTCAGGTGTCATAATGTCTGTATTTTACGACACAAACACCTGTTCGTAAAATAAATTTGTATACTTTATAACCTTTGTAGGAATTCCTTGTTGCCATTAGTAGAGAATTTACAGATAATCTAAAAAGTGAAAATAGCAGTTGGTTCTACAAATCCAGTCAAGATTAATGCAGCTAGGTTGGCGTTCAAAAAAATATGGCCAAGGAAAAAATGGGAAGTGGTAGGTGTTAAAGTGGCTTCGGGTGTTTCAGGCCAACCGATGAGCGATTTAGAAAGTATTAAGGGCGCAACTCAGAGAGCCAAAAGTGCATTAAAAGAAGGTAAAGCCGATTACGGAGTTGGTCTTGAAGGAGGTCTGCAGCAACTAGGTAAAAGTTGGTTCAGTTGCGGTTGGGCTGTTGTTGTAGGTAAAAAAGGGAGAATTGGTTTTGCATCAACAGTACGGATTGAGCTGCCATCAAGAATAATGAAGCTGATTAAATCGGGTAAAGAATTAGGAGAAGCAGACGATCTTTTATTCAAGAGAAAAAATTCTAAGCAAGATCAAGGATTTTTCGGGTTAGCTACTAATGGTCTAATAACAAGAACCCAAGGCTACCGAGACGGTCTTATTATGGCTCTGACACGCTTCCTTCACCCAGAACTTTGGGAGTAAAAAAAGACAATTTACAGCCCTATAGTGATATAATAAAGCTATGACAACAGAAAATCCTTTTGGATCACTGTTAGATTATCTTGACGCGCTTGGTTTGTTTGGTGAGGACCGTGCTCGATTTATGGGTGCAATGCGAGCTGGAAGCGCAGTTTTTCATGAGGTGAGTGGTACTCCGAGAGAAGGAAAGATTCAGCAAATTGTACCACCGCCCCCAACATCTGGCGAAACTCCGCACGAGGATGAACTTGGATAAGATTCTCCTTCTTAGTTTGAAATATTACTTCTCTTGCAGTACAATTCCAGCATGAGCGAGGCTGGTGGAGATAATAAATTAAGTAGAGCAGAGGTAATACGATCAGCTGTTGTGTTTGGGTTGGGAGTAACTGTCGGAATTGTCGGAGATGAAGTTTTAAGTTCAAAAGGGCCTGAACGTGTTATTGCCGGTAAGGATGTAGAAACCAATGGAGGACATGTGGTAAGTTTAAGGCTGTTGGGTAAAGATGAACTTGTAATAGCCGACAATCCCGTGTTCAGAGAAGATGGTGGCATTTCAGAAACAATTAGTATGGCTAGTGAAATATTATCGGCCTATGTCGAAAAGATTGAATCTGGTACGTTAACTCCCGAAATGAAAAGCAAGTTTATACAGACTGGTAAGATATTTGAGGCGATTATCAGTGAAATTCTAAATCCAACCACAACCCCGCACGATAAAACTAACGAGAGTGAAATCAACTCCTGACATTTTTGAAACATATAACTTATTAGTGTTGATATTAGAAGAGTGTATGTAAGCAAGCTTGGCACTGCTTTCGCATTGTAAGCAAGGCTTGCGATTTTCAATCTAAAGCAAAGCTTGCGACACGCTATTGTAGACTTTAAATAGTGTGTTATAATTCATATGCATCGAGGAAACTCGGTTGTCAATTTGCCAATGAGAACTTAACTTATCAGATGCCGCGAGGCTTTGTAATAAAGACCGCCATCTGGCGGTTTTTTGTTTTCTCACAGGGCAAAGCACTTTGGCAAATTCCGAAAGGTATTTGATATCAAAGGCGAAGCACTTTGACAATCAAGAAATGACTGGAAGCGTAAAGACGATCCAAAACGTTTTTACGTTTAGGGTACAAATCGTCACATTTTTGAGGGTTTGATCCTGGCCCAGGACTAACGCTGGCGGCGTGCCTTAGGCATGCAAGTAGAACGGTCTGTCTTCGGACAGAAAGTTGCGAACGGCTGAGTAACACGTAGGAATCTACCCATAAGTGTGGAATACCCCATCGAAAGATGGGTTAATACCGCAT
>CAYTOP010000027.1:7929-14234 GCA_964439585.1 uncultured Gammaproteobacteria bacterium | reverse complement strand
GGATTGATACGAGCTGTTGAAAAGTATGATTGGCGTAAAGGATACAAATTTTCAACTTATGCTACTTGGTGGATAAGACAGGCAATAACACGAGCGATAGCTGATCAAGCAAGAACAATAAGAATCCCGGTTCACATGGTGGAAACAATTAATAAGCTCTATCGCATAAGCAGACGCCTGATGCAAGAGCTTGGTCGAGAGCCAACGCACGAGGAGATTGCTGAGGAAGCTGAAATTGAACCCGACAGGGTCCGTGAGATTTTTAAGATTGCCCAAGAAGTCACCTCGTTAGAAGCTCCTGTGGGTGAAGATCAGGAGAGTTTTTTGGGCGACTTTATACCAGACGAAAGTCAGTTATCACCCGTTGATCAAGCCTCGAAACAGCTTTTGAAGGATCATCTTGATGAAGTACTTTCGACTCTGTCTGATAGGGAGGCAAGAGTTTTAAAGTTGAGATTCGGTTTAGAAGGCAATAAACAAATGACCTTAGAAGAAGTGGGAAAAGTTTTTGGAGTCACCCGTGAACGTATAAGACAAATTGAGGCAAAAGCTCTTCGGAAGCTGAAGCATCCAAGCAGAAGGAAAAAACTACAAGATTATTTAGAGTAGATGCTTCCATTTCGCTTTGTTAAACGCAAAACCCCCATCAAGACGTAAAAAGCTTCAAAACTACCTAGAGTAATCGAGTAATCCGCAATTTATTGGACAACCGCTTATTTTCTATTAAACTGTAAATAGACAAGTATGAGGGGGGGTGATTGAAATGGTTTTGTCTAAATTGGTTGAAGAATTAACGGGAGCTATTACATCTTCCATAAAAGGTGCAGATGACGTTCTATCTGCTTTGCGGGGGGCAGTTAAAAATCAGGTCGTTGGAACAATGAGAGACACCGGAGACGTTGCAACTTCTGGAATGGAATCCTTAGGAAATGTGGTCCAGGGTGGTATCAATGCTGCTAGTAAACTTGGAGCATCACTGGTTGATGCATCTAAAAGCACTGTTTCCGCTGCTGTTTCAGCGGTCTCAGAGGTTGGCGGAGATGTTTTAGCTGCTGTAAAAACCTCGGCTATGGCTGCTGTTTCAGCGGTCTCAGAGGTTGGCGGAGATGTGGGAACAGCCGCAGTTTCTACTGTAGAAGGCGCGGTTGAGGCCGCGTCCAAAGTTGGAACGAGCACCACCGATGCTGCACGGGAAGCGGTTGTTGGGGTGTTAAAGGCTGCGGATGATGCAGGTGAGGAAGCAGGTAAGACAGTACGAAGTGCTTTGATGGCTGCAGCTTCATTACCGCATGATATAGTCGAGAAAGTTATTAAAGGCAGCTAGAGGCTATTTCAAAACCTTGCCAGGTTTTGAAATCAGGTTTGACGAGGCCATTCGCCTCCACAGCCCATCTTTAAAAGATGGGCTTTGAAAAGGGTTGTAGAAGGCTTGTAACTCAGAGCTAGTATTTTAGCGAGCTATAACCATTGTTAGGAAAATTCCATAAATGGTTATTAGGTTTGTATAAAAAACAAGAAAAGCGTTTTTGGACATTGCTTGGTATAAAGTTAATATGGCAATTAGTGGAGTCATATACCAAGCAAAAAACCAATTAAAAAAGGTTGCATAGTAGACAACTAGTGTAAGTAAAAGAAATAAAATCAATTGTTTGAAAGACCCAACGTCTTTAGTGCGCCGTTTCGTTAGCTCTAGTTTTAGATAGCCAATAAAAATTAGCGGCGTTGTTATAAAAAAAATAATCCGGCTTATTATCAAACTAGCTTCATATGGTCTACTTAGTCCAAGTTTGTATAAAATAAACAATATTATAGTAATCCCTAGCGAAGTATGGAAAGTAAACGCTTGTGCGACATCTACCAGATTGCCAAGAAGGTTTATGTTGTCTATGAAAGACATGAAGAATACAGCAGTGGTTGCAGATATTAAAATTGCAGCCAAGCTTGCAAAATAAAAGAGTTCTCTCCTCTTTTTGAATTTTTTAAATATATAAACCAAATAAAACGGGACAATCACAAAAGTTGAATATTTTATTAATACTGAAAGCGTAAGCGAGAGTAGACTAACAAGAAAGTGAACTGTTGACTTTCCATGCTTGATGATAAGTAAACTAATAAGTAGAAACATTATTAGTAGACTTTCGGTATGTGAATTAATAGACAATTCATGAATAACTAATGGATTAAAAGCATAAAGAAAAACTGATTTTTTATTTGCTGTTAGTTTTAGAATGAGGTAAATGTTAGCGATATTAAAGATTAAAAAGATAAGCTTAAAGAGATAAACATTAAGCAGTAAATTGTTACCGGCGATTTTGGTTATGATTATTCCCAAAATAGTAAAAACAGGGCCATATACTACAGGAAACCACGACCAGTCATTTTTTAGAATTGGATAAAACGCGTCATTTGAAAAATTTGAGTAGCTTGTTGAGTAGGGATTTTGATTGTAAACAGAAGTAATTCTTGCTTGGGAGATGTAGCTAAATAAATCCTTTGAGCTGGTTGGCCAAAGTAAAGAGGTGGTAATTGTTAGAACCATTCCAAAGCCAATTATTAGTCTTAAGGGCACTTTATTAAAGTCTACTATCCGGCAAGCTAATGCATATAGGAGAAATGTCGCTAGAATTATAACTGAAAGTTTTGTAAGTATACTATTTACTCCCAACACCAATCCGTAATCATGGATTATTCTTCGTGCTGGTTCCACCAAAAAAAGACTTAAATATAGGATTTCGGAAACTGCTCCTAAAATTAAAAAATTTATCTTATCTTTAGGCATTTTACCTCCTTGTCGTTGATTTGATGGTCTATTTTTTTAAAATCTAGGTATATAGTTAGTATAGGACAAGTTGCATGTTAAAACGGCTAGATTTTACCGATTTGATTGTCAGAAACGTAGAAGGTTGGGATCTTCTTGAGCGGTTTTGGATTTCTACCGTTGCATCGTTTTTGGGCATTCGCGCATTTTTGCGTGTGGCTGGTAATCCACAGTTGGGTTTTGGTAGCATTCATTTTGCTCATGTACTTTTTGGCGGAATTATTATGTTGGTTTCTATCATAATACTTCTAACTTTGATTGACCGTCGCTCAAGAGTTATCGCCTCGGTTGTTGGGGGTGTTGGTTTTGGGGCGTTTATTGACGAGCTTGGTAAATTTATCACCCGTGATAATAATTATTGGTTTAAGCCTACGATTGCCTTCATTTATTTAATCCTCGTACTTCTTTTTATTTTGTTTAGACAGTTTGCTAGAAACGTAAAACTAAGGGGAAAAGAATATGCTGTTAATGCCCTCGAGCTTGCCAAAGAAATGGTAGTTTACGATTTGGACAAAGAAGAAAGGCGCAGGGCAATGTTAATGATTAAACAAGCAGATCAGGATGATCCGGTCGTAAAGTTATTGAAAAAAACTTTTATCGAAATGAAAGAAATTAAGGGTGAAAGAAAAAGTAGCTATATTCGGGCTAAGCATGCTTTAAGGAAAGTTTACTCTAAACTGGTAGGTAAGCAATGGTTTAATTCATTTGTGGTTATATTTTTTGTGATTAGAACCATGACAAATTTTATTGAAGTGATTATTAACATAAGATCAACTGTGGGTTTTTATGCCTGGGGATTGTTTCTTTCAGTTGCTCTTTCAGCCTTTTTTGTGTTTGTTGGTGCGTATTTTGTACAAAAGAATGATATTTCCACCGCCCTTGACATGTTCAAAGTATCTTTGCTTATCACCATATTTTTATCACACTTTTTTCTTTTTTATTTTGAACAATTATCAGCTATTGGGGGACTTTTCATAGATATCTTAATTTATGGTGTCTTGCAGTATTTAATCGATCAAAACGCCCTCAAAATTGACAGAACATAAGGTCTCTTGGGCAGTTTAGTTAATTTCTTGGGGTGGAAGAGGAGAGGCTTCATTAACAATTATTTTTCTTCCCTCAAAATCCTTTCCACCAAGCTCGGTTTTTGCTTTTTCGGCTAGTTGCTCTGTTTCCATTTCTACAAAACCATAACCTTTAGACTTTCCGGTTTGCCGATCGGTAATAAGGGTTGCGTCTACTACTTTGCCAACTTGAGAAAAAAGCTTAACTAGCTGGTCTCTGGTAACGCCGTAATCAAGATTTCCTACATACAATTTTTTATTCAACTTTTTCCACCTCCGTTCAATATTTTACTTTTCCTGAAAGTAAATATACCACCATTTTGGTCCGAACCATACACCAATCTGTTAATTGTGTGGGTTGAACGTTCAGATTAATACTTAAAAAGTTAATGTAAGCTTTGGCAGGTTACCTTGGGGACGTAGACTTGGAAAAACCCAATATGTAGAACTCTGAAGTTTAGAGTGCAAACTTTCGCCCGTGACCCAAATCCTAAATAGCCTATGACGAAAGATTGTGGGACCGGTGAAGGCTCAATTGTCGGTGTTGGTGTTACAGCTTCTGTTGGGATCGGCTCGTCGGTCGGTGTGGGTGTCAACTCTTCTGTTGGGGTTGGTGTAGGGGACTCACCTGATGTACTGTTACTTTCCTTTGGCGTGCCCATAATTGCGCTGTCCCCGGAGTCTTTGCCATTTATAGTTATACCATCATTGGTTGCCCAATTTTCATCAGTGTCCGAAAGAAGTGGGTCGACTCTTTCCATACTTTTTCTTTCTCCGCTATCGCCAGCAGGCCACGTGCCCCCATCGTTATTGGCAGTATCAACTAGATCACTATTCGAATTCCTTAACTCAAGGCTTTCACCACCATTGCCTAATGCGCCACTGTATATCTGATCTGCAACTACATCGGAGATTGCATCGTCTCCGCGCTCTAACAAAAAGTAGCCGTTGGCTGGAATGGACCCTGCCAATGTAATGTCTGGTGTGCCATCCGTTGCTTTAAGTGTCCAGTCGGTCAAATCAACGCTTGAGCTGGTTGTGTTATAAAGTTCAATCCACTCATCATCCGCAGAAAATGTAGTTCCTCCCCAGGCTACTTCGTTGACCACAACAGAAAGTGTAGCGCTTGGTTCGCCAGTTGGTGTTGGGGTTGGCTCGTCGGTCGGTGTGGGTGTCAACTCTTCTGTTGGGGTTGGATTTGAACTGATTGCACTATTTGCAGCTTTTGGTGTGCCGAGTACTACGTTATCTCCTGCGTCTGTCCCGTTAATAGTAACGCCATCATTGGTTGCCCAGTTACTGTCAGAATCATCAGCAAGAGGATCAACTCTCTCCATGCTTTGTACTGGACTGCTGGTGCCGGCAGACCAAACATCACCGTCTGTATTTACAGTATCTACAACAACTGAGCTTGCGTTTTTTAGTTCTAAACTTTCTCCACCGTTTCCGAGAGCACCTGTATATATTTGGTCGGCGGCGATATCTTTGATAGTGTTATCGTCTGATCTTTCCAGAAGGAAATAACCCTCGGCTGGTACAGTACCGGAGAGGGTAATAGCGGGAGCCCCGTCCGTTGCTGTGAGTGTCCAACCGGTAATATCGATAGCTGACGCCGTAGGATTGTAAAGCTCGATCCATTCATCTGAGTCGGATGCTGTGGTGCCAGACCAGGCAACTTCATTGATTACAACGCTGCTTGTTGCTGAAAAGATATAGGTAGGCGAAACAAAGAAGTGAAGCGTAATGACAAAAACTAAAAGGGATAAGAATTGTGACCAGTGTTTTTTGATTAGCTTAAAAAGGAGCATTGCTATAACATTAAATATAGGAGCAGTTTTTAGTACCGGTCAACTACATCTTTATAAAACATAATATTTCATAATCGGGCAATTGAACTTGAAAAACTGCTTGTTATTGAAGGGATTGATTTTGATAAAATCGGATATGACCTGGCCTCTCTTTGCAACAATTAGCGTCATTACCTTATCGGTCGCCACGCTTTTGGGAAGGGTGCTGATGAAGGAAGGAAAAAGCGATCCGATAAGTTGTGCAATGGTTTTTCAGTTCATGTTGGGCTTTTTTTGTTTGTTGCTTTCCTTGGTTTTAAAGAAATTTACTTTCCCGCCGGTAGGCTTTTCGGTAATACGATTTGGTGTTTCATCTCTCCTGTGGGCAGGGGCAACAGTTTTTGGACTTTGGTCCATTAAAAAACTTTCGGCTAGTGAAGCAACGATTGTGGGGGCAAGTAGTAGTGTTTTTACCATTTTTCTTGGAGTTTTAGTTTTGGGCGAAACCTTGGGTGTTGCTGCAATTGTAGGGACACTTTTAACTCTTGTATCAATTGTAATTGTCAGCTCTGAAAAGCTCTCGTTTAGTTCGAAGGAAGGTGTAATCTATGCTCTTTTAGGTTCCGCCTGCGCAGG
>CAYTOP010000027.1:0-7820 GCA_964439585.1 uncultured Gammaproteobacteria bacterium | reverse complement strand
ATTTTATTTTCTAAACACCTTCATGGCTTGCGCAAACTACTAAATAAAACAACTTTATCTTTAATGGCACTTTTTTGTTTTTTGTATTCAGTACAGGCAATAACGTTTTATCTTGCGTATGGGGCAGGTGCACCGATTGCTCAGCTATCACCGTTTACGAAATCATCGATAGTTTTAACTGTTATTCTTGCAGCAATATTTTTGAACGAAAGAAAAAATATGCTCAAGAAAAGCATAGCAGCACTTTTAGTGTTTATAGGCGTTGCACTCTTAAGCTAATTGTTTTTAGCTTCCTGAGCCTTTACAGGAGGCACCTATTGAATTAACCTTATTAGTGAAATGGAAAAAGACTTGTCACATCTTTTATCTCCAAAATCTATTGCGGTGATTGGTGCGTCCCGCGCACCCGAAAAAGTTGGCGCGGTGGTTTTAAAAAATATCGTAAGTTCAAAATATCCCGGCAAAGTCTATCCGGTTAACCCAAACGCACAAAGCATTAATGAACTTCAGTGTTATCCCGATGTTTCAAGTTTGCCGGAAATTGTCGACTTGGCAGTAGTTGCTATCCCAGCCATAAAAGTTTCGGAAGCATTAAACCAAATTGGCGAAAAGGGAATTAAGAATGTTGTAGTCGTTTCTGCCGGATTTAAAGAAATTGGAGAAGTTGGGGAAAAACTTGAAAAAGAGCTTTTTGATATTTCGACCAAATATAAAATAAATCTGTTGGGACCGAATTGCCTTGGTTTTGTAAGCAATAATGTTCCATTAAACGCAACATTTGGCCAAACACAAAACCTATATGGCAATTTGCGTTTTATTTCCCAGTCGGGTGCTATTGCTGCGGGGCTGTTTGATTGGTGTGAATCCATGGGTTTGGGTTTTTCCCAATTTGTTACGCTGGGAAACAAGACTGTAATCAATGAAAACGACATTCTAGGGTACTTTAAGACAAACCCCACAGACTACCCCAATGCCGTTTCTGAAGGTTTGTCTTCTGTCAGCCCGATTGGAATGTATTTAGAGTCTATTTCAAAAGGGCCGGAATTTGTACGGTTAGCAACCGAGATAGGCAAAAATAATCCAATTTTTATAATAAAACCTGGCAAGACTAAAGCTGCAGCACGTGCTATGCAAAGCCATACTGGTGCACTAGCAGGCGAGGATGATATTTTTGAGGCGGCACTAATTCAAGCAGGTGTTGTGCGCTGCCCAACGTTGGAGGATTTTTTTGATATTGCACGAGCGTTTTCTTGGGAAGAGGCCCCGAAAGGTTCCAGGGTTGCAATAGTTTCAAATGCAGGAGGGCCAGCTGTGATTTCGGCTGATGCGGTTGCGGAGGCTGGTTTACAACTTGCACAGTTTTCAGAGGAAACAAAAACCAAATTACTTCAGGTGTTGCCACGGACTGCTAGTATTTTGAATCCAGTTGATGTTATGGGTGATGCATTAGCAGACAGGTATGCTGCCGCCTGCGAGACGATTCTTGAAACGGATCAGGCGGATTCGCTTTTGGTAATTCTGACTCCGCAAATGATGACCCAGGTGGAAAAAACAGCAGAAACTATCGGCCAACTTTCTCAAAAATATAAAAAGCCGATATTTTGTTCTTTCATAGGCGGCAAGTTGGTGGCTGAGGGAGAGACTGTACTAAACCGAGCGAAGATTCCGTCGTTTAGGTTTCCGGAGCGTGCAATATCAACAATTGGTGCCATGTGGTCTTGGAGGCAAGCACAACAAAGACCTGTTATACCAGTACCATTGCCGTATGCGGTGTCGACAGAACCAGCGAAGGTTAAAGAAATAATTGACGTAGCCTTAAAAAAGAATCAACAGTCGCTTGATGCTCTTCAGGCAAATGACGTTATGTCGAGTGTGGGTATTCCAACTCCACCTACTGCTGCAGTATCCAATATTGAGGAGGCAAAAAATTTTGCAAATCAAAATGGTTGGCCAGTAGTTCTTAAAATAGCATCTTCAAAAATAGTTCACAAAGCAAGTGTTGGGGGAGTTGTAACAGATATATGGAATGAGAATCAACTAGAACTTGCCTGGGATAGGTTAAATCATAAACTGATTGAACTTCCCAAAGATGTTAAAGATACAGTTAGATTTCAAATACAAAAAGATGTAATAAACGGTGTGGAGGTGATAGTTGGACTTAAACACGATCCAACTTTTGGACCAGTGCTACTTTTTGGCGCGGGAGGTCAATTGGCTGAGCTTGTTGCTGATAAAAATATTAAAATCCTGCCTGTGGACTTGGATCAGGTTAAGCAGTTGGTGGCCAGATCTAAAGTGTCAAAGCTTCTGGCAAGTTCCCCGGGCGAACCGGCTTATGCGATGGACAAACTCTACGAGGTCATTATAAAGATGACTCAACTGGTCCCAATGATTCCAGAAGCAACAGATATTGAGATAAATCCAGTTATTGTAACTTATAACGATGTTTGGGCGGTTGATGCAAAAATCCTTTTGGCTGGAGGGAAACCGGAGGTGGGTGTTGGACCCAAATTCCATACGGCTGCACTAGTAAATTCGACTGTACTGGCACCTAAAATCCATTATTTTGAATTTGAGACTGATGAGCAGTTTATATATAAACCCGGCCAATATATTAGCGTAAAAGTTGCTCCGACTAGAATTAATAGTTATTCCATCGCAGGTAGCGATGGCGACAAAAAATTTTATTTACTTGTTGACACCTCTCCAGGCGGGCCAGGCTCTAAATTTTTTGAGAACATAAAACCTGGGGACAAGATGGCGTATATGGGACCTTTTGGAACATTTACTTTACAAGGTAATGATGGTTCAAAAAAGCTATTATTTTTGGGTACCGGAACGGGCTGCAGTCCTTTACGGTCGATGTTGGAAGCGGCCCTAAAAGATCCCAACAATGATGTTCCCATTCATTTTTACTTCGGACTTCGGTATTCAGATGATGTTTTTTGGAAGGAATACTTTGAAAAGCTGGCAAAGGAACACCCCAATTTTCATTTCAACTTGATTTTGTCCAAACCTGATGAAAGTTGGCATGGACAGGTTGGCCATATTACAGACGCGTTAAAGAAAGAGTTTCCAGACACTAGTGAATGTAGCGCTTATTTGTGTGGCAACCCGGCGATGATTGATGAGGCAAGTGATATACTGAAAAATGGTAACTGTCCGGAAGACCGGATTTATAAGGAGAAGTTCTAGTAATGGCTTTTAAAGATAATTTGTTTTCTGTTAAAGTTGGTGGTCAAGCGGGTCAGGGCATTAAATCTGCAGGTCAAGTTCTGGCCAAAGTTGCGACTCGCTCTGGATATAATATTTTTACTTACACCGAATTCCCTTCCATTATCCGAGGTGGGCATAATGTAACACAGGTGGTAATTGGTGAAAGGGATGTAACAGCACCGCTTACAACAACTAATATTTTAGTTGCGCTAAATCAAGATACGGTGAACAAACACATGGCTGAAGTGGTTGGTGGGGGAGTAATTATTTTTGATGCCGACAAAAGAATCGACACTTCTAAGGTCAAAAAGGGTGTTAATTTGTGTCCAGTGCCCTTGGCAAAATTTGCATTTGAAGCGGCAGACTTGGAACTTTTAGAAAACACAGTGGCAAACGGAGCAGCACTTGCTTTACTTGGAGCGGATCTGTCTATTTTGACGGACCTGGTTGCAGAAGAGTTTGGTAAAAAAGGCCAAAAAATTGTTGATGCCAATAAAAAAGCTGCAACTGCAGGGTACGATTTTGCAAAAAAAGAATATGCCGACAAGATTAAAGACGTGCTCAGGAAAAAAGATAAGGTTGAAAAGAAAATGATGATTTCAGGCAGCGAAGCAGTTGGGCTTGGGGCGATTGCGGGGGGTTTGCAGTTTGCAGCAATTTACCCGATGAGCCCAATATCAAATATCTTGCACACTCTTGCCAAATATCAGGAAAAATACGGGTTTATTTATAAACAGCCCGAGGATGAGATTGCTGCTATTAACATGACCATTGGAGCGGCTTATGCGGGGGCACGGTCGATGACTTCCACCTCTGGTGGCGGATTTGCGTTAATGAGTGAAGGCTACGGCTTGGCTGGTATGACTGAAACACCAATTGTCATTATTGAAGGCATGCGCCCGGGACCCGCAACAGGCTTACCAACTTGGAGTGGTCAAGGTGATTTGCAGTTTGTTCTGCATGCTCATCAAGGAGATTTTCCCCGGATAGTACTTGCGGCGGGCGATATTGAGGAAGCATTTCATCTTACAATGAAGGCGCTTAATCTGGCAGAAAAATATCAAACACCAGTTGTCCTTTTGGTCGACAAAAATATCTGCGACGGCGATCAAAGTTATCCTGTTTTCGATGTTTCAGGTTACAAGGTTGATAGGGGAAAAGTGACGAGAGAAAAAAAGGAAGACTTCAAGCGTTTTCAGTTAACAGATGATGGTATTTCACTACGATCAATTCCTGGTTTCGGAAATTATTTTATAGCCAATTCAGACGAACATGACGAGGAAGGATTTAGTTCAGAAGAGATAGATAATGCCGTATCTCAGCATGAAAAAAGAATGAAGAAATTAGCTACTTGTGACAGTCAGGACATGGAAGTACCTCAACTATACGGTCCGGAAGATGCGGATATCACGATAGTTTCTTGGGGTAGCAATAAGGGTAGTATTCTGTCTGCTTTGAAAGATTTTCCCAATGTTAACTTTATGCATATTGTTTGGATGAACCCCTTTCCGACCACTGCTGTTAAAAATGTGTTAACACGCGCAAAATATGTGATTGATTTGGAAGCAAACATAACAGGTCAGCTTGCACAAGTCATTGCAGAAAAAACGGGAATTATAATTGCTGATAAGTTTTTGAAATACGATGGTAGACCATTTTTCCCTGAGGAAATTGCAGATAAACTTAATTCGGTACTGAAAGGCTGATATGACTGAACTCGCACAACTTACTACAAAATGTTCGCCAAATTGGTGCCCGGGGTGCGGAGATATTGCCATTTGGGGAGCATATAAAAATGCTGCGGTCCAAAAGGGTTGGGACAATGGCAACACTGCTATCGTTGCAGGGATTGGCTGTCACGGTCATATAGTAAACTTTACAAAACTCACTTCATTTGAAGGCTTGCATGGCAGACCTCTTCCTGTTGCGACAGGTATAAAACTTGCCAATAATAGACTCAACGTATTTGTTTTTACCGGTGACGGGGATTGCTTGGCAGAAGGTGGTAATCATTTTGTGCACGCGTGCCGCAGAAACCATAACATTACAGTTTTTATTCATGACAATGCCATTTACGGTCTAACAACTGGTCAAACATCGCCAACTTCGCCACATGGATATAAATCTAAGTCAACTCCAGAGGGCAATCCCGACTATCCGGTCAATCCACTAGCACTCGCAATTGCAGCGGGGGCTACTTTTGTGGCTCGTTCGTATGCGGGAGACATTCAGTCAACAGCTGACATGATGATTAAAGCTGCCGAGCACCAAGGTATTTCAATTTTGGATATCTTACAGCCGTGTGTAACGTTTAATAAAGAGCTTACCCACGGTTATTACCAGGAAAATACATATAAATTAGAAAATCACGATGTTAAAAATAAAGTTGAAGCGTTTAAGAAGTCTTTGGAGTGGGGTCCAAAACAAATTCCACTAGGAGTTTTCTTGGATATAGATGAACCAACCTATGAGTCGGAACTTCCCCAAATTGCCAATAATCCACTAATTGACAACGACCCTGTCCGCAAAGATGTTACAAAACTTTTTGAAGAGTATACCTAATATCCAGTGAGGATTTCGAACTTCAGTTTGTCTCGTGAGTTGACTTATTGATTACTCTCACCTTTGTTGCCATATTTTTCGTAGAAAACAATTTCGGAGAGGGGTTTGCGGTCTTGGTCTCTGTGGGGAATGGGATTTCCAAGAATGTGCCCAAGTGCAAGTGATGCGATAATTTCCTGCTCCTGGGGAATGCCGGTTAATTGGTAAGTTGAAGATCTTTCGACAGTTACACAACATGCCCCAATTCCAATACTCCAGGCTGTAAGCCACATATTATGAAGAGCCATGGCTGCGGAATAGGTATATTGCTCATGCTCTGCAAGCCAGTCAATTAGCTTCATACGTTCTTCATTTTGCGAGTCAGCTTCACTTACTAGCTTTCTTTCAACACTGACGACAATCACAACTTTTGCATTCTTAAGAAAAGCTCCTTCTTTAGCATCTGCACACATTGCCTCAATGGTTTCTTTATTCCGGACAATGGTAAAATGCCACGGTTGGGAGTTAAGTGGGCTTGGGGACCAACGACCGGCTTCAAGAACTTGATTTACAGTATTTTCGTCTACGTCCTCGTCGGTCCACGCGCGAACGGCTCGTCTGGATTTTATGGCTTCAATTACATCCATGTATGTGTAGATTATAACCTTTATCTTAAGTAGGAGGCAAAATGCAAAATTATCTAAGTCTTGAAAACCGACTCGTGTTTATTATAGTATGTTTAAAGCATGGATGATGCAAATCAAAACTCAAATCCACCCGCTCAGGGTGATCAATCTCAGCAACCTCAAGAGACCGCGTCAAACGCGGCTCAACCCGCAACACCTGCACAGGGCGGAGGAGATAAAGAGGTAACGGTTGGCAAATATAAAATCAAGGTTATCCGTGATGCCTGCATTGGGGCAGCCAGCTGTGTTGCTGTTGCCGCTGCAACTTTTCAACTTGATAATGAAAACAAAGCGGTTATCCAAGAAGGAAGTTCAGATACACCTGACGCAATTTTGATGGCTGCTCAGTCTTGTCCTACCAAGGCGATTGTTGTTGTCGACACCGAAACCGGACAACAAGTCTGGCCAGCTTGATTGTTAACTTCAAATGTCCAATATAAAAAGCAAAGGATTAGCTTTAGCATTAATCGCCGCATTTATTTCCGGTGTTTCAATATTTATCAATAAGTTTGCTGTTGATGCCATAAAAGTACCGCTTGTTTTTACTTCCGTTAAAAATACCGGTGTTGCCTTGATAGTTTTGGGATTTTTGTTGGCTTCAGGTAAGTGGAAGAAAGTTAAGAAGTTGGGAAAGAAAGAGGCCGTTCTGCTTCTCTTAATTGGTATTATTGGTGGTTCGATTCCTTTTTATTTGTTCTTTACCGGTTTATCAATGATCCCGGCTGTAAATGGTGCAATTATTCAAAAAACACTGGTTTTGTGGGTTGGAATTCTTGCAATACCCTTTCTTGGTGAGCGACTCTCGAAAACTGGCTGGTTTGCCGTGATATTGCTTTTTGCTGCCAATGTTTTAGTGGGTGGTTTTAAAGGATTTAGTTTTTCAACTGGTGAACTATACATATTGGCGGCAACAATTTTTTGGGCAGTTGAGACAATTATTTCCAAAAAGGTATTACCAAAAGTTGATGCAGACATTTTGGTCGAGGCTAGAATGGGAATTGGGGCGATGATACTTTTGATAATGTCGGCTGTTTTGCAACCTAAAGCTTTAATGGGAGTTTTGAACTTGAATGCTACTAACTGGTTCTGGATTATTTTGACCATGGCTTCTCTTTTGGCCTATTTGGCGGTTTGGTATCGGGGGCTAAAACTTGCGCCGGCGACATCTGCAACTGCGGTATTGGTTGCATCAACTCTGGTTACGAACTTACTTTCTGCGATATTTGTTACTCATAGCTTGAATTCATTGCTAGTTGTTCAATCGGTTCTTATTGCAGCTGGTGTATATGCTATTTACAAAGTGGAAGGTAGAGCTCAGAATGCAAGTAAAGCTAGCCTTGCACAGTAGATATAACTTTCTTTGTCCAGAATTCCAGT
>CAYTOP010000026.1:0-14465 GCA_964439585.1 uncultured Gammaproteobacteria bacterium | reverse complement strand
GTGACTTTAATAATGACAACAAAGTAGACGGAGTTGACTATGTGGTATGGCTGAACCACTATGGAACATAGTGGGGAAATACTGAATGCAATTGAAGTATTGAACAACTACGGCAAATAGGGCAATATAGAATTGCATATTGAAACATAGGTTAAATATGTTTAATAATGTAAGTTAATATCTTGATATGAGGGGTTTAATTAAAAAGCTTAACGATTTGAAATGGAAGTTCAAACTTAGCTTACCCAAACAAGCGGAGAAGCACCTGGGAGTTATCTTGGTAGTTCTTCTTTCTTTGCCAATTGGAGTATATCTTCTGGGTCGAGAGCTTGGCTTTTTTTCAAAGGCACAGCAAGTGCCTGTAAGCGTTTATATTGAACCAGGAACTCAAAACTTACCCCCAGATTCAAACTTTAAAGTAATGATCGACACTAAAGGAAGTAAAGTTGCCTTTGTAAGGGTGGACATTACTTTTGACAACACAAAGGTAAATCTAGTAAATTCGATTAACTCAGGATCTGTTCTAACTGACGTTATCAACGTTCCCAATGAGCCAACTACGATAGCAGCAGCAAACTCAGTTGGGCACTTGGTTATAGTGCGGGGATTGCCCGCAGCCTGTTCGCAAGATCCTAATTGTGCCAGTGGTACAGGAACTTTTGAAGTTGTTAATTTTGATGTAACCTCTGTTACTCAACTTCAGAATCAAACTACCAATTTGGGCTTTTTGGAATCGAGTATGCAGGTCGTTGACAGTAGCGCTACAAGTTTATCGCTAACCACGACTCCTGCCACTCTTGCTTTAAATGTTCCTAGTAACAATGGAGCCGCAAAATTATATTTTTCATCCCCCAGGCCAGCAAATCCACAAACTAACGGTAGTAGTTTTGATATAGATTTACTGCTCGATACTGGTGGGGCGGATGTTGATGGCGTCGATGCAAAATTAACCTTTAATAAAACATTTTTGACTGTTTCTAGTGTAAGTCATTCAAGTTCGTCGGTGTTTACGTCATATCCAACTTCAACGTTTGACAACTCTGCGGGGACAGTATCAGTTTCTGCTAATATTGGTTTGGGAGGATCAGCAACTGCGGTTAACGGAACGGATATCGTCATAGCGACACTGAAGGTGAATAGTATTAGTGAAACTGCGGGAACTCAAATTTCATACGTGTTTACTCCAGGAGATAGAAACGATAGTAATGTTGTTAAAAGTGGAACCCTTTCAACGGGGGATCCTCAAGACATTCTGGCAAGTGTGGAAAACGCGAATATTGTAATAGGGCATTCTGGAGTTGCAACTCCAACTCAAGTGCCACCCACACAAACGCCCGCGCCTACAAGTACACCTATTCCATCGCCAACTCCTACAACCGGAGGTAGTGGACCAACCAGTACACCAGCGCCTACAAGTACTCCTACGGCGACACCAAAGCCTACTAATACTCCTATTCCGTCAGCAACACCGACGCCGTCGTCACAGTCGTTAACGTTTAAGTTCCTGTTTCAGGGTAGGACGAGAGTTGGGGTTAACAATAACTTAACTATTAGTTTTTATTATAAGAACTTAGCAGGTGGCTCTGTTAATGGTCCGTTCAATCTACCACTTAATACAGACGGAACCTTCCAGTTAACTTATCCGTCTGGAAATTACCAGTTCTTAGCAAAGACTAGAGGGTATTTGGCAAGGCTGTTTGGCCCAATTAATATAACAACATCAACCAGGACAATAGACTTAACAAGTACCCCTCTTCTTGGTGGTGACCTTAACGGTGATGGGACGATCAATTCTCTTGATTACTCAACATTCCTAAGCGTATTCCGATCTACTGCTATCTCTAATTCATTTGCTGATCTTGACGGGAGTGGAGAGATAAATAATTTAGACTTCGGTATTATGCGAACAAATTGGGGATTGTCTAGCGATGTGCTACAGTGATTTGTATCGTTTTGAGGCTATTTCAGAACCCTGCAAGGTTCTGAAGTCAGGTTTGACTTTGTCAAACGCCTCCACAGTCTATCTTTAAAAGATGGGTTTTGAAATCGGCTGTAAATCTTATATTACGGGAGCGAAATCGTAAAAAGTGAGTGGTTTGCAACTTCATGGCTATTTACAAAAAGTACAAAAAACTAAATAAGTTTGTAAGCGTTTGTGCTGTATTCTTACTATACTTTCTTATTGCCTTTACAAAAGATACGCATGCGTCTGGAGCTGCCTTTTCTTTTAATCCTGAGGGTGTGGATGTTAGTGCTGGTCAAACTGTTACCGTAGACGTGATCATAGATACCGCGGGAATTGGTGTTGTCGGAGCTGATGCTGTTATTATTTACGACCCGAGATTGGTGGCTATAACCAAGGTTGACCCTGGTAAAATTTTTGCAGACTATCCTCTGGCTGCTTTTGACAACTCGGCAGGTAAAGCTCAGTTATCGGGAATAGTATCGTCTGTGAACGACCTCTATTCAGGTAAAGGTACATTTGGTAGTCTGACAATTCAGGGGATTTCTGAAGGTAACACAGAGCTAGATTTTAGCTTTGTACCTGGAAGCACTACCGATTCAAATGTTGCTGTTACTTCTGGAAATGGTGATATCCTCTCTTCAGTTAGCAATCTGCAAGTTTTGGTTACGCAAGGGAGCTTGCAAGACGTTAAACCTACAATACCTCACTCGTCAAGTGAAACGAAAGAGAGTTCTTCAACTAGCTTGATAGAAGCAGTTTTGACTAAGCTTGGAATTAAACTCAATGAACCCAAAGAAACTGTCGACCTTAATCCTTACGCACCAATTCCTTCTCAGAACCCGAATACGTCAACTGCAGTTTCAAGTGAAGTTGTAAATAGTGGAAACTACATTGATTTTGGTCGGTTTAGTGTTAATCCACTAACTATATTTACGCTTGGAGCTCTTGCCATATTGATTCTGGTTTTAGTATTAATCCGCTGGGTTTTGAATAAAAGAAGAAAGACCAAGGAAGATGGTGCTGCGACCCTCCAAGAGACTCAATTAAAGAGTAATGCAGCTAACCAGAATACGCTTGAATCGGGGAATATGGTTACATATACTCAAAAAGAGAATCAAAAAAAATATAGTTGAACGTGCGGAACATACATCTCCTTTAAGCTGCGCTGGGTAATTTTTTACTACACTAACTTTATTTGACCATAGCAATCTGATGTGCTATCTTCTGGGGTGAGCATGCAGAGAGTTGGTTTGTTGTGGCTTTTTGGTATATGTCGTTTCCACAAATGAAAAAATTTAACTTTAAGGTCCATCGAAAAAATAAAGTAACTTCCTTAAACGAAGGTACAGATTTAGCTAAGCGAAGAAGGTTGTCTCTTATCAGAGCCTCTGGCATATTAAGACGGTTGTCAATTGCAATGGCTACTTTGTATAAGGACCTTATCACCTTTTTTTCAGAGCTTATACGGTTTTTGGTTAAGGTCTCGAATAGGTCCTTTGTTAGATTTGAAACTATTAAGGGCATATTTGTAACGGTACTTTATAAACAAAGAGGAAGATACGCTAGTCGATTTATCCATTCTGGAATGGCCGGGTTGGCAGCTTTAGGTGTAATGGTTGCGCCTGTAATAGCACAAGAGTTTCCTGGTAGGTCGGCGAATCCCTGGGATATACCGTCACCATCATCGGTACTTTCCGCTTCGACTCAAGACCCAGATACTACAACGCAAATATCTGATAAAGTTCGTGACAAGACATTAAACTATACGGTACAGCAGGGAGATACGGTATCAACGGTGGCAAATAAGTTTGGTGTCTCAACCGATACTATTCTTTGGCAAAACAATCTTTCAACGACAAGTTCTATAAAGCCGGGCCAGATATTGGAGGTACTTCCTGTTACTGGGGTTTTGCATACGGTACAAAAAGGAGATACTGTTTACTCTATTGCTAAGAAATACGATGCTTCTCCACAGGCGATAGTTGACTTTCCATATAATACTTTTGTAAATGATGAAACATTCGAGTTAGCTGTGGGTCAAGTAGTCATTGTACCGGACGGGGTTAAACCAAGTGCAACCCAATCCTCGCCTAGAATCAGGCAAATTACACCCGATGCGGGTACCGTTGTTGCCTCTGGAGTATTCGTATGGCCAGCGGGTGGGACAATTACCCAATATTATTCTTGGTATCATCCTGGAATAGATGTGGCGAACCGTGCAGCTCCAAATATTTTGGCTGCGGATTCTGGTACGGTTATTACTTCAAGTTGGGATCCATCAGGTTATGGTAATAAGGTTATTATTGATCATGGCAACGGTCATCAGACATTATATGCTCATATGCAGAGACTTTATGTGGTGGTAGGTCAAAGTGTCGCAAGAGGAAATGCTATTGGTAAAATGGGGTCAACTGGCCGTTCCACTGGAACCCACTTGCATTTTGAGATTCTTAAAAATGGTGTAAAAATTAATCCTCTTGGCGTTCTTCGATGATACCTTTTCTCGGTTTAATACTTTCGCAATAGCCCAAGCTCTGCTTAAAAATGATAAAATATCTTAGTTAACTATTTTTTCGTTTTGAATATAATTTATACACTCGGGCTCATAAGAACCTGCTACGCAGAACCTTGTGATCCTCATAAATTTCGTGCTCATAAGTAAATCTTGTGAACCCTCGCTTGCACTCGGGCTCATAGGTAAACGGTATACCGCTACATTCGCATTGTAGAATTCTGGGTTCAATTCCCAGTGAGTCCACTACTAAAGTTGAAGTTCTGTGGCACGGCGCAGAAGTTTATACAAAAGTGTCTTTTTCCACAAACTTTGTTAGTGTGGAAGTTATATACAAAGTTCTTAGGGGATTGGAGAAATTACTTTTGGAGTTGATATTAGTGCAAACACCAAAATAATATCAATAATTAGAAAGATTATTACTCCAATCACAGCCATTTTATAGCCTTTGGATGTTTTTTTGTTTTTCTTTGGACTATTTTCCGGGCCTAGTATGTTGTTAAGTTTCATAAGCTGAAGATTATCTAGCATGCCAGTTTCTGCTGGTTTATTGTCGGGAGTTAAGATACTGGTTGTTTCTGGTTGGGGTATTTGATTGCTTTTTGGAGTATTTGTGTCGTTGCTTGTTTGATTCGTAGCTTCAGATGTCGGGCTACTTGAGTTTTCAGTAGTGTTCTTGCCTGTTTCTGGCTGAGTTGTTGTAGTGTTTGGTGCAGGTATATTATCAGGCTCACTTGATATATTAATATGCTGTTCGACATCTTCAGGTGTATCGTTGCTAATTTTAGGAATATCTATGTATTTTCTTTGTTGGTTAGATTCGTCTTTGCTAGCTTGTTGTTCTTGGGGAAGTGACTTTCCTTCGTTGTGGTTTATTTCCGCCAGTGCAGTTTCTGGTTTTTTGTCTTCACTTGTTTGTTCAGATTGTGGTGTTTCTTCAAAACGGTCATACTTAGTTCCGAATAAATTTTCTAAGTCGAGTTTTTTGAAATATCTGTGACCTCCCGGAGAGCGATAAGTGGGTACTTTTCCTTTCTTCTCCCATCGCCTTAATGTATCTATAGATATGCCCAAATAGTCGGAGGCTTCACCAATACTTAAAAGTTTGTTTTTTTTGGTTTCGTCCATCTGAACGTATTTTCAATAATTTGCATAGAAATGTCAAGTATCTTAACAAAAATATGTGTGAGGACTAATATGCAGTTATTAATAGATATATAGAGTTTAGCCTAGCTGCGTACTATGTTTTGGTACTGGAAAAGAGATCTAAATTCATCGAGTTTCTCTCTGATTCTGGAGACTCTTCTTCGAACCGGAGGTCTGAGTCGGAGACTATAAACGGAATCGGTTTCAAAGATTATTTTTTGGGAGTTTGAAACCAATCATTTTTTCTTTCTTCGTTCGATTAGAAAATTAAGAAGCAGCGTAAATTCAAAAAGAATAATGAGTGGTAAAGTAAGTAGAATGTCTGCCAGGACCGAGTCCGGAGGTAAAAATAATGCGAAAATGAATGATCCGAGGTAAATCCATTTACGTTTACTGCCTAATTGCTTAGATTTAATGATACCAATACGCATCAACAGCAAAAGAACTATCGGAAACTGAAAGCCTATTCCCATTAAAGCTGAGGTTAGAAAGACTACACTTAGAAGTCCGCTAATATCTAAAATATTACCAATGCCCAGGGCTACCGATCTGTTCAAAAATATTTCGATTTGCCACTTCATGATGAGGGCCCCGAAAGCAAATCCTATTACAAATAAAATGACCGAGAAGGGTAGGAAGCTGACAATTAATTTATATTCTTTATTTTTTAACGCTGGCTTTAAGAAATATAATATCTGAATGATTAAAACAGGGAATACCACAACCAAGCCTGTAACAACTCCACAGCTTATTGCAAGATTAATAAACTGAAACGGGGAGGTGAATACGATATTTATTCCCCTGAGCGACAGTAGACTAACCAAAAATCTTATTATCTGTTCGTAGAAAATGAACCCAAACACTGTCGCTATTGCGAATATGGATAGGGTTAATACGATTCTTTTTCTAACTTCTTTTACGAATGGAGAAAATTTTTCAATAATACTTTCAAAATCTGAGGTTTGGATGGGCTTAATATTTTCCACTGTTACACTATTTTATACCCAAAACAATATAACTTATATCTACAAATTTGAGTGTCGATATCAGACTCACTCTGACTTTTTGTCTGTATCAGTATCGTTAGAAGCCTTTTTAAACTCTCTAACCGCGTCAGCCATACCTTTAAAAAGCTCTGGAATTTTCTTGCCCCCGAAGAGTAAAACGACTACTGCAGCTATAATTAGCAGCTCAGTTGTTCCGATTGATGGCATTTAGTCTGACACCTCCTTTTTGGGTTTCTTGTCTTGTACAGGCTCAGTAATGCTTTTTTTAATATTTTTAATTTCTTTTACACTCTGGCCTGCAGTTTTACCTAGGGCAATAAAGGCCTTACTTCCAAAAAGCGTTATAACAATTATGGCAAGAATAATTAATTCCGTGGGACTGATATTTTTTATAAAGTCTAACATTATGAACTTATTGACTTAAGACTTTGCAAGACTATGTCTTATAAAGTCTAACATCTTACTGCCACTAACTATATAACCTAAACATATAAAAAACAAGATGTAATTCCTTCAAAATTAGCCTTGTTTTTAGCGTTTAATCTTATGATTTGGACAATGCGGCTTCTAGCCAATACTTGCCATTAAAATACTCTAAGCTATTTGTTTGCTTGTTAAAGCCAAGCGTACCTTGTCTAGCGTTTTTAGGTCTACTGTCTGTGTTCCATTCAGTGAGAGTAGGGATGCCAAGCATAACAGATAAACCCTGTCCGATATCCATAAATATTGGTGAACTACTAGCCATGCTTATATAAATATAGATATTTTTGAAATAATTTGCAATTAGAAGAAGCCCTTTTGAAATCAATTGATTTCGAGCGCTTCGCGATCTTATGACGTATTAAAAATTTGATATGTCAAAGCTTTATTTTGTCATAGCATCTCAGTTTAAAACTTCTAATGAATTTGAGGTAAATTCTTGCGGGTTTTGAAATGGGATGTAGGTTATATAAGCTTCCTTGAAAGGATTATCTATTCAAGATGATTAAGCTAACACATGAGGCTAGAAAAATTAATCCAAGACGTAATATGTTCGTCTTGAAAGGATTGCTCTTACAAGTAAGGAAATAAACACCTTGCAAGTGAGCAACCTAAGTTAAATTATTCAATTTTCTTCATTGGTAATTTAAGCCACTCACTACCATTCCAGATTTCCAGATTATGTGATTGGAAATTATAGCCAATCATGCCAAGTTTCGGTTTATCTGGTCTTCCAAAGTTATTCCAAGAAGGTACTCTATAAGCATTTTTATTTGATATGCCTTTACTATTGGCTCGTCGGACAATCAGTTGATTGCGGTTAAAAGTTGGTTCGAGAGGTATTACCTCGGAAGGAGACGGGCTTATCGAGGGAGATAAACTTGCACTAATTGATGGGCTTAGTGATGGCGAAATGCTCGCGCTTGCACTTGCAGAGTAGACAACAGTTTCGGCAGAAGGCGATGGAGACGGCGAAGGAGAGACGGAAGAAACTAAGGACGGTGAAACCGATGCACTAATACTTGGCGATAATGAGGATGCTATTGATGGTGATACAGACGGCGAGATGCTTGCACTAGGACTTACCGATGGGCTAATTGATGGTGACAAGCTTGCGCTTGGCGAAACTGATGGTGATACTGAAGGAGAGAGAGATGCCGAGGGAGAAACCGATGCGCTAATGCTTGGCGAAAGAGAAGGTGATCCGCTAGCACTAATCGATGGTGATAATGAAGCAGAAGGTGATATAGAAGGAGATAGTGAAGGTGAGATTGATGCAGAAGGAGATAGTGATGCTGAAAGTGATGGACTAATTGAAGCAGAAAGACTTGGTGATACAGACGGCGAGATGCTTGCACTAGGACTTACCGATGGGCTTATGGACAAACTTACCGATGGCGAAATACTTGGCGATAGCGAAGGTGATAGAGACTTTGATGCTGATGGCGAAACCGACTGACTAAATGAAGGGCTAATAGATGGTGAAAGGGACGGACTAATGGAAGGAGATAAGCTTTGACTAATTGATGCACTTATGGATGGTGACAAGCTTGCGCTTGGCGAAACTGACGGACTAAGGGAAGGGCTTATTGATGGAGATGCGGATGCTGACAGTGACGGGCTTAGCGATGCGGAAGGTGAAACGGACGGTGAGATGCTCGGGCTAAGTGATGCAGACACAGCAATAGAAGGAGAAATGCTCGGGGAAATGGATGGACTTATTGACGGACTAAGGGAAGGTGAAATTGACGCGGATGGCGAGACTGAAGGTGAAATCGATTGACTAACAGACGGGCTTATCGAGGCAGAAAAGCTTGGGCTAATGGAAGGCGACAAGGAGGCAGACGGCGATACCGATGGTGAAATTGAAGGAGATTGGCTGGGACTAATTGAAGCCGACAAGCTAGGACTTAATGACGGCGAAAGACTGGCACTTGGTGACACACTCGGACTGATCGAGGCAGACAAAGATGGGCTTATGCTTTGAGAAATAGATGGACTTAATGACGGGCTTAGTGACGCCGATGGTGAAACCGATGGGGAGATGGATGGTGACAAAGAAGCACTTATGCTTGGTGATATAGAAGGACTTACCGATGGACTCAACGAAGCCGAAGGACTTACAGAAGGACTGATACTGGGGCTTAAAGACGCACTAATACTAGGCGAGATGCTTGGAGACAAGGATGGGCTAAGTGATGCAGATGGAGAGACTGAAGGGCTAATCGATGGTGAGAGACTTGGTGATATTGAAGGTGAAATACTGGGACTGATGGAAGGGCTCAATGAAGCTGATGGAGAGACTGAAGGACTGATACTGGGCGACAGACTCGGAGAAATGCTCGGACTCAAAGATGGACTTATCGAAGGACTTAAACTGGCACTTGGGGAAACGGATGGTGAAATCGATGGAGAAACTGAAGGACTGATACTGAGTGAAATCGATGGACTTACACTTGGACTAAGCGAGGCAGAAATTGAAGGACTTAGGGATGCACTGGGGGAAACGGAGGGAGAAATGGATGGTGATAATGAAGGACTTATACTTGGACTAACACTGGCAGATAAAGAAGGAGAAAGACTTGCACTGGGCGATACAGAAGGTGATATTGACGGACTTATGGATGGTGAAATAGATGGGCTTACCGATGGACTTACGGACGGTGAAATACTTGCGCTGGGTGAGACTGATGGTGATACTGACGGTGAAAGGCTCGGAGACAAACTTGGGCTCAAAGATGGTGAAATAGATGGGCTAAGGGAGGCACTTGGGCTTACCGATGGAGAGATACTTGGCGAGATGCTGGGACTTATACTTGGGCTAAGTGAAGCTGATGGAGATACAGAAGGGCTAAAACTGGGCGATACGGACGGACTAATCGATGGACTCAAAGATGCAGACGGACTTGTTGATGGACTGATACTTGGTGAAATACTGGGTGACATGGAAGGGCTTATTGAGGCCGATGGGCTAATAGAAGGTGAGGCTGAAGGACTCTCACTTATAAGGTCAATATTGGAGGAGCGCCATTCGATTCTGTTGTAGTCGGACGTTGGTCTTGAGAACAACATCCAACGGTCATTGTCATTGTCGCGGAATAGTTGCGGGGATACACTGCTGAAATCCCATGTGTCCACAACAGAGCTGACCGTTGCTGGGGTATCGTCGTCAACCGTTCGCAGACTCCAAGATGTTGGTGTAGAGGTTTGATGAATAAATGCATATTCATCATCGCATAATATGGGTAATGTACCGGCGTTTCCCGTTGGACTTGCAATGACCTGCTGGTAGCTTCCCAGACTGTCTGGTGATGATCCTGATATTCGGCCGATCGGATCGGTTGCATTGTTTCCGCGAATATATACACTCCATGTGGAACCGTCGTAAAGTGCGGCGGTAGGCATCCACTCTTCGCCAATCACCTGATATGCGGTAGTATGTCCTGTAAAGTCTATTCCGTTAGTAGAGTAGCAATACCGTACATATTGATCGACATTTCCTACGGCGCCTTGTTGGGTAATTGCAGAGTACCACATGTGAATTGTGTTACCGACAACAAACACGGTTGCCGACCCGACACCTTCCTCGATTTCATCCACTCCGCCGGGATTCCAGGTGATGATTGGGTTACCGGAGTATTTAGTCCAGTTTTCACCATCACTACTGGTTGCAACTCCCAATGAACGGTGAATCGGTTCAAAATCAGGTGAAGGACCGTCGCCGACTGCGCCTGTGTAGTACATATAGTATGTACTACCAAACTTTATGATGGCATTTGGCGATTGTCCGCCGTATAGAATTCCATCCCAGTCAACACCGTATGTACCGGATGTAATTGCGGTTGTGGGACTTCCGAAATCAGAATCATTGGGTAGATGGGCACATGCTGGAGGAGGACTGGGTGATATAGAAGGACTAATAGATGCTGATGGGCTAATAGAGGGTGATAAAGAAGGACTAATACTGGGTGATAAAGAGGGAGACAAACTTGGGCTAAGAGATGGAGAGAGGGACGCCGATGGCGACACTGAAGGAGAAATAGATGGACTTAATGAAGGTGATATTGATGGACTAAGAGATGCTGATGGTGATATTGATGGGGACTCGGAAGGTGAAATTGATGGCGAAAAGCTAGCACTAGGGGAAACCGATGGTGAAAGACTTGGGCTCAAAGATGGTGATAACGACGGACTTAAAGATGGGCTCAATGAAGCTGAAGGACTTACAGACGGGCTGATACTAGCGCTTATGCTGGGACTCAATGATGGCGATATGCTCGGGCTAATAGAAGGACTTAGCGATGCCGATGGCGACACTGAAGGTGAGATGGAGGGACTGATGGAAGGACTTAGCGATGCGGATAAACTAGGACTGATGGATGGGCTAATGGATGCCGATGGCGATATAGATGGCGAAATACTCGGGGAAATGGAGGGGGATATAGAAGGACTTAGCGATGGAGAAATGGACGACGATATGCTTGGACTGATTGACGGCGAGAGACTTGCACTCGGAGAAACCGATGGTGAAACAGACGGCGACAGAGACGGACTTAAACTTGGTGAAATACTGGGTGATATGGACGGGCTAAGTGATGCAGAAGGACTAACCGAAGGGCTGATACTAGGTGACAAACTTGGACTAATACTCGGTGATATTGAAGGGCTTATTGAAGGTGAAAGACTAGCGCTTGGACTTACAGACGGACTGACGGATGGGCTAATACTTGGGCTAAGTGAAGGTGACAAACTTGGGCTAAGAGATGGAGAGAGGGACGCCGATGGTGAAACAGACGGCGACAGAGACGGACTTAAACTCGGTGACAAACTTGGGCTGAGAGATGGACTCAAGCTGGCACTCGGAGAAACCGATGGTGATACGGAAGGTGACAGAGATGGACTTAAACTGGGTGAAATTGAAGGTGAAATGCTTGGAGACAAGCTAGCTGACGGACTGATAGAAGGAGAAACGCTGGGACTGATACTTGGAGATATACTTGGACTAATCGATGGACTGAGAGAAGGGCTAATAGACGCAGAAGGACTAACTGATGGGCTTATGCTAGGTGAAATACTTGGAGAGATGCTTGGGCTAAGAGAAGCGCTTGGTGACACCGAGGGTGAGATACTTGGACTAATGGAGGGAGATATGGATGCTGACGGTGAACCTGATATGGTTACATTCCAATAGTCTGTTTGTAGAGTTATTTGACTGGCGGATGGAGAAATTGATGGAGAAATTGATGGACTTACAGAAGGGCTCAATGACGGTGAGATGCTAGGACTAAGGGACGGACTGATTGATGCTGAAGGAGAAACCGACGGCGAGATTGAAGGCGAGATGGATGGTGACAGAGACGGGCTAACCGATGGGGAAATGGAAGGAGACAGACTTGCGCTAGGAGAAACCGACGGCGAGATTGAAGCCGATACAGAAGGGCTTAACGAAGCCGATGGCGACACACTTGGACTTATACTGGGAGATATGGAAGGACTTACTGATGGACTAAGTGACGGGCTGATACTTGCACTAGGTGAAACAGAAGGTGAAATAGAGGGACTAATAGAAGGGCTCAATGACGGACTAATGCTGGGTGATAGTGAGGGACTAAGAGACGCAGATGGTGACAAACTTGGGGAAATGCTTGGACTAAGTGAAGGTGACAGTGATGGACTTATACTTGGTGAGATGGAGGGTGACAAAGAAGGTGAAAGTGATGCGGAAGTAGTGACCCAAGGACCGTCAGCGTATGAATCTGTAGTGTTGAGCGTGAGTGTTATTGAGTCGCCGTGTCCATCGCCGGTGGCACTGACAAAAAAACCAAAACGGTCTCCAGCGCTTCCCGCAGAAAAATCTATAGTGCCCGTCGTAGTTAATTTGAGCCCCGTGGTATTAAAGTCTGTACCGGTACCGAAGGCCTGAGTTTCAAAAACTCCATCAAGGCCAGATGTTAACCTGTGAGCATTTGTTACTCCAAAGGTCATACCGCCTGATAGTGCAGTGCAGTTCAATTGGACGTGATAAACCCCACTTGGCCAATCCGCACTATTGGGTTGGTTGACAGGGGTGGAGAAGTACCAGCCATCTACTGTAGCTTTATCAGTAGTTACAGATTCTGTTTGTGAGGTACCAGTAGCAAGTTCGAGGGCGTCTTCGTTACTGGCAGTAAGAGCTGAAGTTGCTCTATCTGTGTCCCTTTGGTAGTAAGTAATTGTGTGTTCTGCTTGGTGATACCTTCCCTGCGTTCTTTGCTCCTTAAGCACTCTTCTTCCGAATTTATCATTTGTTGTCTCCTTGTTGGATAGGTGCTCACACCAGTGCATCCAGCTCCAATTGGGCGTTCTTTTATATTTATGCTCCTGCCATTTGGTGTCAGTTAGCCATGTGCCGTGAAGGGTAATGTTGTCCGCAGGTGCAATAAACTCATTCCAAGGTCTAACGGTTGTGTTTTCAGGTGTATGGTCAAGCAGTTTGTCATATCGTTCACCCTCGGCGTAAATAGTTTGGAATTGGCGAGTGTTTATTGCTCCTCCTAGTTTTGGGTCAGGAGCAAGAGGAAGGAAGGTACGTATTCGTGCAACCCTTTCACCTATTGGGTAGTCTTCAGGATCGTCGTTCCATGAGGTAACTCTTACACCATCATCAAGACCTATTGTTACATCCTCAACTGCTACATGGTCAAAACCGTTAAAGGTTACTCCTTGAACCATTAAGTCAGCCAGCCACCCGATTTGATTGTCTTGTCCGCCTATCTGAGCGGGTATTGGTTTTTTGGGTAGCTTGGAGAAATCCTTAGAGTCTATTTTTACCCAATCTCGAGGATTTCTTTGTGCCCACTGTATTAGTATTTTCATTTAATTAGTTCTTTACACGCATAAACTGCCGTACCAAAGGCGGCTAAACTATATCCCATTATAGACACAAAATTAATTGAAGTCGCCCATGGAAATTTATGTGATTTGTGAAGAGGGAGTAATTGGAGTATTCCAATGAGATTTGGGTGTTTCACTTAAGTTATTGCCTCAAGTAAATTTGGGTAACAGCAAAAGAGTCGTCAATAAAATATAGGATTACTGATGCTATCATAGTGCCTGCTGGTAAACGCGACAAGCAATAATGGAGTTGCTATCTTTGTAATTTGTTAGGTCTGCAATGTTGGCGGTAAGTGGAAAATCAGTATCTGCGCCGGATGAATCGTCGAAATCTACAGTTTCCCAAGTGGTGCTATTTCTGTTATAAATTTGCAGATAAACAGTCGAGGCTGTTGGAGCGAGATCGGTTTGGCCTTCCCAGTTTAAGGTTGCTGAGTATCTGTTACTTACATTGCTTTTATACTGGTGGATGGCAAATTCG
>CAYTOP010000025.1:14104-15504 GCA_964439585.1 uncultured Gammaproteobacteria bacterium | reverse complement strand
AGTCACACTCACATTTGGCAAGCTTCCAACACTTCCTTTTCCAGATCAAACCATACCTGAAGATCTCACTTACACCCTGGAAACACCTGATGGTAAATTACCAAAGTTTACTGACCAACTTCCTGTTTTTGAAATGCCTAAAGTAGCCTCCAGTCTAGGTGCCCTAGAAAGCGGGAAGAAAATTGCGACCGGACTAGGTTTCAATCCCAACGGCAGGCCTGTTGTGGAAAATGTCCCTAACATTTACGTATTTACCAAAAATGCTATCCCTTCCACTTTGACTATAAATATTATTACGAAAGTCTTTTCGATTAGTTACGATCTTAATGCTGACCCTACTGTTGTTGGCGGAATCCCACTAGTATCTGAACAGGCAGTAACCTACATTAAAGGTGCACTGGCTAATGCAGAACTTCTTTCTGATGACCTTTCAAAAGGGACTGCGACAACCCAATATCTAAAATTAGAGGGCGGTAAATTTATCTCTGCAGTTTCTCCTTCCGAGGCGGATGCTGTTAAAGTAAATTTATATAGAAAAGAATACTCAAAAGACGTACCAAGTGTTACACCAAAATATCCAAATCAATCAAATGTCTGGTTTATAGTGGGTAATGGTGTCCGTGGTAATCAAATAATTGCCGGCGAATATCACTATTATTCTGTTAATGAAGAAAGTTCTGGAACATATCCCGTTAAAACCTCCGATGCTGCTTGGGACGAACTTAAGCAGGGTAAAATTTATCTTGCCAATTTAGGAGACAACCCAACACACAGTATTACTATTAGGAAGGTTTACCTTGCATACTATGACCCCGGTCAATATTCTCAATACCTCCAGCCAGTGGTAGCATTTGAAGGCGATAATGGTTTTGCAGCGTTTGTTACTGCAGTCGGCCAAGATTACTACGGCGCACCCAGAGAAAGTGAATAATAGGAGGTGTTAATTAGTCCACCTATAATTTGCAAATACCCAATCTATCAATTGCTCTGTTTCACCAAATCTATCTTGACTACCTAACAAGGTAATTACGACTTCTTTCTCACCCCTTTCCACATCTGTTACCAAATTTTCCTTCGCATTTTCTGTCCAACCAGTTTTTATTCCAACAACTCCGTCAACAACACCCAAAAGTTCATTAATATTGGCAAGATTGTGTCTATGTTGTCCGTCAATACTTATTACTGTAATTTTCTTTGTACCAACTATCCTTGAAAAGACTGGATTTTTCATCGCATAGACTGCTGCTTTGGTTAAATCTGCAGCAGTTGTAGTAATATTTCCATCATCAAGTCCTGACGGGTTTGTAAAGAAACTATTTTCCATCCCAATGCTTTCTGCTTTCAAGTTCATAGCGTGGACAAAGGCCTCTCTTCCTCCGGGATAATTATCTGCTAAAACT
>CAYTOP010000025.1:0-14094 GCA_964439585.1 uncultured Gammaproteobacteria bacterium | reverse complement strand
GCATCATTAGCACTATAAACCAATAGTCCATATAGCAGATCTTCTACAGTTAGCTGCTCGCCTACCACCAAATTCATTTTTTGGCCATCAACAGCAATGTTCCCTACAGTTAAAACTGTTCCGAGTGGGAAGTAGTCCAACGAAATTAAAGCAGTAATAATTTTTGTCGTAGAAGCAGGTAAAACTGGACGATTTGAATCTTTCTCGTAAAGTGTTGTCCCGGTTAGAACATCTTCCGCCAACACAGACTCTGCAGAAAACTCAGGGTAGGTGGTACTTTCAGCAAGCACTGGCAATAACGGTATTGGTGTAGGCTCGAAAGAAGTTTGACCTAAAACCAATGGTGCCTTAGCTGTAACTAGAATTGGAGATCGATTTTTGAAATCCGAAATACTCAAAGCAATTATCGCAAGAAATACAAATGAGGCAACAGAGATTATAAAAAGCTTCATAGTGCAAATTTAGTAATACGACTAAGTACATATGAATGTAAAGTGTATGAAGTAAAATTGCAAGTAAGAATGCTATATGTCTCTTCCCTTTACAGATTGAATTCTTGGCTGATTATGCCTTCGGGATCCTCACATACGCTCGGCCAACTCTCATCTACGCAATTTACGTAGCGTTACATCAAAGTTGCATCCAACGATGAAAGATCGGGGTTGGTAAGCTACTTTTTCTTCTTCTTATCTGAAGCTAATTTAATGGCTAACTCTTTTAGTTGTTCTGCTGTTGCAGAGCTTGGAGCATCAAGGACTGATGTTTGGCCGGATGCTGTTGCTGGAAATGCCATAACCTCACGGATGCTTGGCTCGCCTAAAACAGCAAACAAAAATCTATCCAAACCAGGCGCAATACCACCATGCGGTGGAACACCGTAGTTAAATGCGGTTAACATATGCTCAAATTGCGCCTTTTGCTTATCAGAAAAACCGATAAGATCAAAAACTTTTGCTTGAACTTCTGGCTGATGTATTCTAATACTTCCACCGCCCACTTCAAAACCATTTAAAACCATGTCATGTTGAAGACCCCTAACTTTAGATGGATCAGAATCCAATAGTTTAACATCATCCGGCCGTGGAGCAGTAAACATATGGTGGCTTGGTGCAAATTTTGCAGACCCAGAACCATGGAAAAAGTCCTCTTCACTTTGTGAGGTAAATAACGGGAAATCAATAGTCCATGCAAATGCGAGTTCATTAGGATCACCTTTATCTTTTCTTAGGTCTGGTTTATCTGTCCCGTATTTTTGCATTGCATCTTCGTGAGAAAGCCTAGGCCATGGTGACTGGCTTATTTTTTTATCAGGAAAAATCTCCTTAACAAGCTTGGTAAACAACTCTTCCGCAAGTTGCAAAATATCTTCCTGAGTAATAAAAGACATTTCTATATCCAATTGGGTAAACTCCCCATATGCCCGATCTTTTCGAGGATCTTCATCTCTGAAACATCTGGCTATTTGAAAATAGCGCTCAAAACTGGCAACCATTAAAAGTTGTTTATATTGTTGAGGGGACTGGGGTAGAGCATAAAAATTGCCCGGCTGCAATCTCGAAGGAACCAAAAAATCTCGTGCACCCTCGGGAGTTGTCTTAGTCAAAATGGGAGTTTCAACTTCAACAAAATCATGGTCTAACAAATAGTTTCTCATAAACTGAGTAGCCTTTGAACGAACTTTAATATTTCTATTCATTCGTGGTCGTCTCAAATCCAAATATCGGTATTTGAGCCGAACTACCTCATCAATGTCGTAACCATCTCCTTCTATGGGAAGTGGAAGTTCCACCGCCTGTGAAATAGTAGTAAGAGTTTTTATCTGAACCTCTACTGTTCCCGTTGCTAAATTTGGATTTATCAACTTTTCAGGTCTTTTTGCAACTTTACCAACTATCTCGACAACAGACTCCGGAGATACTTTAGGTAAGTCTTGACCAACACACTGGACAACGCCGCTTCTATCCCGTAAGTCCATGAAAGTAATTTTGCCATGATCGCGTATGGAATTAATCCAACCTTGTAGCTTAACTTCCTCACCAATTTTTTTAACAGTTTCTTTGATTACAGTTCGTTCCATCACTAGTATTCTATACTATTTCCAGTTCAATTTGTAACTAAACTACGATACTATCCACTATTTTGCGCATTCCTAAAATGCTTACCAATTTCTCTTCTGGCTACTGTTGATTTTATAAATCCTAGCCAGTCCCGATTGGGTTTTTTTATATTTTTTGTTTTCTCAATCTTTACGACATCGCCACTTTTTAACTTATAATCAAGCGGAACAATTTTGCCATTCACTTTTGCGTCTTTGATGTAAAAACCTAAACCAGTATGAACATTAAATGCATAGTCAACAGGTGTTGCGCCAAGTGGTAAATCGTAAACATCGCCTTTGGGTGAAAAGACGAAAATTCGTTCACTTAACGCGTCAAATTTTACCGCCTCCAAAAACTCTTTAGAGTCTTTAATTTCTTTTTGCCAATCAGCAAGTTGTTTAACCCAATAAAGTTTCTTTGTATCCACTGTGATTTTGGTCCCCTCATCGATATCTTTTGATGACACCCTACCTTGGTTTTTTAAGTTTGAAAGATACCAGTGGGCTGCAACTCCATACTCATCTTCTTGATGCATTTGATAAGTTCTAATTTGAACCTCGACAAATTTATTTCCAGGTCCTACTACTTTAGTATGAATTGACCGATAACCATTCGGCTTGGGTTGAGCAATATAATCTGATACGCCCGTGTTAGGAACTGGTTTATACAAGTGATGCAAAATTCCTAAGGTCGCGTAACACTTCTCTTCTGTATCGACAAGTATCCGCATCGCAACAATATCATGAACTAAAAACAAATTGCCAGCTATCTCAGGTCTTTGAAGCTTTCTCCAAAGAGAATATAGATTCTTTTTCCTTGACTGCAGTTTAGCGTTTACCCCCTCCTTTGAAAATTTGTTTAAAAGCTCCTTTCTCATCTGCTTCATTATCAAATCAGACTTTTTGTATGCCTTGTTAACCTCTTTACTAAGTCTGAGATAATCTTCAGGATACAGACAGGCAAAGGACAAGTCTTCCAGTTTCCCTTTGACCTCGCTCATACCCAGTCTCTCAGCAAGAGGCGCATAAATTTCTAGAGTTTCTTCTGCAGCATGCTTTTTCCTATCGTCACTCAATGGCTCAAGAGTTTTCATATTATGGATGCGTGAGGCAATTTTGATAATGACAACTCTTAAATCCCTCGCCATAGCCAAGAACATCTTTCTCAAATTTTCGACGTACCATTCTTCCCTATCTTTTTTTAATTTTACAAATGACACATTGGTAACACCTTCAACTAAATCGGCAATAACTTTTCCGAAGTTTTCTTCCAAATCATCATAAGTTGCAGCACCATGATCAACAGTATCATGAAGTATTCCTGCTACAATTGAATCCCGATCCAATTTCCAATCAACCAACTCTTTTGCCGTTTCCAGACAGTGGACCAGATACGACTCGCCATTTTTTCGCTTAACATCAAAGTGGGCAATTTTTGCAAAATCCCATGCTTTTTTAACATCGTCTACATCTTCACTTTTAGTAGTGTAACTCTGAATGTCAGATAGTAATTTTTTAAAATCTTCTTCCATAATTTCTTACCTTTTCTAAATAAGTTTTGTAATAAGTTTTATAAAGCCATTACAATATGGCTTTGCAAAACGAATTTTGTAATAAGTTTTATAAAAACTAAAAAATCCTCTGCTTTTAAAGAGGATTGTCTTTTTAAACCTTTGAATTATAAATCCATCAGACAATCCCCTCGATGTAGAGGGTGTTAATCTGAACCAAACAGCGTTTTATCGTTGACATATTAGCTAAAGTCTACATCACGAACTCTTAGTTGTAAACTTTCCGTATCACGCCATACGTTTTTTTCAATCGTATAGACAAGGTTAATACTGGTTCCCGGTAAAAGTTGGGTATATAAGTCACCGAAATTAAAAGCTATTGCATTAAACACCTTACTGTCTTGCTGTAAAGTAAGTTTCAAATGCTTAGATTGTCTTCCCACTGGTCTGGCTTCTAAAACTTGAACGCCCCTGGTCAAAAATGATGGCTGATAATTTCCGATACCAGTCGGTTCGAACTCTGCAAGCTTATTTGCCAATTCCCAATTTATTTGATTAAAGTCAATTTCCATATCTAAAATTAACTTTTTGGCCAGTAATTCTTTAGTAAGAAGTGGTTCTGAAAATGAATTGAGTTTTTCAGTAAACTTTTGTATCATCTCATTTTTAATCGAAAATCCGGCGGCCATTGGATGTCCACCACCTCCTTCTATTAAATTGCCTTGACTTCGAATAGCTTCAATTATATTAAAACCAGTTATTGACCGCGCTGACGCTTTAGCTATGTCAGTCTTCTCTGAAATAACAATCGAAGGTCTATAATATTCTTCCACAAGTTTTGCTGCCGCAAGTCCAATTACGCCTTCATGATAAGAACCATCAGACACAACTATTACACTCGTTACACCAGTTACTTTTACTTGTTCTCTAGCTCTCATTACTACCTCTTCAACTATCTTTTGCCTTTCAAGATTTACTTTATTTAAATGAATTGCCAACTCCTCAGCCTGCACTTTATTTTTTGTGCATACTAGTCTTAACGATTCCATGGCATTCTCCAATCTTCCCATCGCATTAATCCTGGGGGCGATAATAAAATTAACATCATAAGTTCCTAAATTTCCCTTTTCCACTCCAGCTATTTGAAAAAGTGCCAATAATCCCGGACGAGTGGTCCTGTTAAGTGCCGCTAAACCATATTTCGCAAAAGATCTGGCTACTCCTATTAGAGGTATTTGATCTGCGATTAGCCCAACTGCTGCAAGTTCTAATCCCTCACCATTATTATGGTCTTGACTTTCCTTTCCAATCTCTAATTTCTCACCAACCATGCTAGACGAGTTTTGCTTACCTTTAACCTCTCTTACAATCTCCCTGGCTAATATCCAAGAAATTGCAGCTCCACTTAACCTAGTCGTATGGATAATTGAATATGCATCGGGAAGTTTTTTTTCTTTTATATGATGGTCTGTAACAATCACATCTATTCCCAATTTCTTGGCTTTGGCCACGCCATCATACGCAACAATCCCATTATCTACAGTAATAATTAGACCCAAGTTGGAAAATTTACGGCGAAGCATTACAACGCTTTCAGGATTAATACCATAACCTTCGGAAAATCTCTCGGGAATATATGGCAAGCAATCAGTCCCGTACGAATAAAGAGTCTCCCAAAGTATGGCTGTCGCACTAACTCCGTCCGCGTCATAGTCACCATAAACTATAATCTTTTCTTTATTCTTTTTAGCTTTCCTAATACGCTCTATGGTTTTCTTAACACTCGCCAATTGTATTCCGACATCTTTCAGTGTCAATTTGTCTGGACTTTCAGGATTAAAAAACGCTTTTTTTTGCTTTATTGTTTTAATACCCCTATTGTTCAAGAGAATATTGATTATTTGTTCTGAATTGGAGATTGGTAACTGACTACTGTCTCGGGGAGCCATCCTGCTTGGATATAGATTTGAATCTGCTCCATTCTCCCATCTTTCATATTTTGCTCCTCCTAAAGTTTTTGACTGTTTTTTATTCTTCATTGAAACTTATCCTTGAAGTATAATGGTAGCGTAATGAAATTAGACTTGCCAGAACCGGTTGACTATATTTTAGAAGAATTCGAAAAATCCGGATTTGAAATTTATATTGTAGGGGGTGCAGTTCGCGATCTCGTTATGGGCAAGATTTTGTATGATTGGGACTTCACTACCAACGCAACTCCCGAAGAAATGCTTAAACTTTTCCCTGAAGCTTATTACACCAATGAATTTGGTATGGTGGGAATCCCTAACGATCCAAGACCTTTCGAAATAACAACTTTTAGAACTGAACATGGCTACTCCGATTCCCGTAGACCAGATAAAGTTTCCTGGGGTAAAAGTTTAAAAGAAGATTTAAAAAGGCGGGATTTCACAATAAATGCAATGGCGTTAAGAAAATCCGACAAAAATACTTACGAATTAATTGATCACTTCAAAGGCAAAAGTGACCTTGCCAAAAAATTAGTTAGAGCAGTAGGTGATCCGCAAGAGAGGTTTTCTGAGGACGCGCTGCGAATGATGAGGGCAGTACGAATTGCAGCAGAGTTGGATTTTAAAATAGAGGAAAAAACACTAAATGCGATACAAGCAAATGCCAAGACTATTGAACGAATCTCAAAAGAACGAGTACGTGACGAACTTCTCAAAACCCTCGCCAGCGCTCACCCCTACGAAGGTATTATTTTGTTGCGCGAATCAAACTTATTAGAAGAGCTAATTCCAGAGTTAGAAAAAACTTTCGGAGTAGAACAAAAATCTCCCGGTCGACACCATATATACGACGTCGGAACGCACAGTTTAATGGCCCTAAAATATTGCCCATCAACCGACCCAGTTGTGCGTTTTGCAACACTAATTCATGATATTGGTAAACCCCAGACATTCAAGAAAATGCCAAACGGCACTCTAACTTTTTACAACCATGAACTAGTTAGCACAAGGATAGCCAAACGCATTTCCGAAAGACTTAAATTCTCAAAGAAACAAAGTGATAAATTGATTAAATTGGTAAGATGGCATCAATTTACAGTGGACGAACACCAAACCGATTCAGCACTCAGACGTTTCATCAGACATGTCAGTACAGATTATCTAGCCGACATGCTCGACTTGCGTGTTGGAGATAGACTCGGTGGTGGAGCTACAGAAACATCGTGGCGACTGGAAGAATTTAAAAAAAGACTCGTAGAAGTTCAAAAACAACCGTTTTCAATAACTGACCTTAAGATAGATGGCAAAGATGTAATGCAAGAACTCAATATCAACCCTGGACCGACAGTTGGTCAAGTCCTCAAAACAGTCTTTGAGGAAGTGGTTGATAAAAAATTGCCGAATGAGAAAAAAGACTTACTTGCCCGATTAAAAAGTTTCAAGAGCAACTAATTGTCGCCCAATTTTACAAAAACATTGTCCTTGGATTTTTTAAGGAAGGCTCTCACACGCAACACCATCGCCATCGCTATCAAGTTTGTGGATATCGTTACTCGCTCCACCACAAGTATCAAATACTGCCTGAGCCTCGGTGTGGATTTTAAAATCAGTGCAGTTGTAAGCATTACTCGAACAGACCATGGTGGACGACTGATTTGAATTTGGAATAGCTGTTGGTTTAGGCTGCTTTGAAATGTCAGTAGAAAAAATGCACTCTTCCCACAACCCTAGATTATTTTCTCTTGCATATTCTTCATCGTCCCGAAACTGCTCGATGTATTTCACATCCGGAGGATACGAAACTGCATATGCAAAACCATTCCGAACAAGATAGTCATTTACAAATATCTCTTCTCCGGAATCTGTAGTAACCCAAACATACCTTAGTAATCTACCGTATTTATCCGTTTCGGAAATATCTTTTTGCAACACAACTTCCTTATTTAAAACTAATCTTGTATTTTCATTTGCAGCCTCTTCACCAAAACATTGTAAGGTCTTTCTGGGGTCTTTGGTTTCAGGTGTGTCAATGCCAATGTAACGCACGACTTTACCCCCGTCCAAAGTTATCGTATCTCCATCCACCACTTTAACAACTTTATGAGTTTCTGTTTCTTCGTCTTTTGTAGATAAAACAGCTTCCGAAGACTCACCTGGTGTTGGTGGTGTAGTTATCTGACTTTTAACTTCTTTTTGAGAAGTAGTTGAAAAGCGTTTTGGAGTAAAAATAGATATAACAAGAGCAACAAGCAACAGTAGAGATACTATTTTCCAAAAAGAGAGTGAATTAATTAATCCCTTAACTTTTTCTTCCGAAACCATTCGATTTTTGATCTGGTTAACTACTTTTTTCTTTTCTGCTTCATTTTCTGCTCAATCTGATCCCAGGTTACCAAGAGTGGAGCAGCTACAAAAGGAGATGAATACGTCCCAAGAATTGTGCCGATAAAAAGGGCGATTGCAAACCAAATAGTTGTGGTACCACCCAAAAGAATTAATGCAAGAAGCATAAACATAATAGTAAAGGAGTTATTAAGAGACCTAACCATCGTCTCACTTGTAGCCCGATTTGCTAGATAGTAAAGTTGCCCGCCTTCTTTTTTGTGAGTTTCGCGAATTCGGTCATAAACAACAATCGTATCATGAACTGAAAATGAAAGGGTGGTAAGAAGTGCAGTAACAAACAAAAAGTCTACTTCAGCACCCCAAAAATGCCCAAGTAGAGTATAAAGTCCTACCAAGTTGAATGTGTCATGAAACATAGCAACGATTGCAGAGGCACCATATTTTAGACTCTTAAATTGATATGCCACCCATAGAAGAATCGTTCCTGAAGAAATTATAATTGCATATATAGTTTTTTGAATTAGTTCCGGTCCGATTGATGGACCAACATTTTCGAAACGTAATTCGTTAGCGTTGCCTTTTCCTAAACTGTCCAAAGAAGTGGAAATACTATCCTTTTGGTCTTTGGAAATTGGCGGAAGACGAAATAGATACGAATTATCAGCAGTCGTTTGAACAGCTTGCACTTGAATACCTAAATCTTCAAGCTTTTTTGTTGCCTCTTCAGTGGAAATTGTTTGTTCAAATTTATATTCCAAAATTGACCCGCCAGTAAAATCAACACCCAAGTTAAGTCCCCACTTTAGTAAACTAAAGATCCCTAAAAATATTAAAAATCCTGAAAAAGAAAAATATAACCATTTATATTTCATCCAATCTATCATTTTCCATCCTCCCTATTTTCAACTTTAACCATTTTTGGGTTCAAAAAAACTCTAAGCAAATTTCTAGACACCACAATGCCGGTGTATAAACTAATTAAAATACCAAGTGCCAATGTTATTGCAAAACCCCTAACCGGACCCGATGTGTGAAGAAACGACCAATCGAATGGGTTTGCAAGAACAAAAGCAGTAACTAGCGTTGCAATATTTGCATCACGGATAGAGTCCCACGCTCTACCAAATGATATTTCTAAGGCATTTGCAAAATCTCGCCTTGTCTTTTCTTCTTTAAACCGTTCAAAAATCAAAATATTTGAATCAACTGCCATGCCAACCGATAACAAAAATCCTGCAATCCCGGGCAAAGTTAACACAACTGGAATGAGTTTATAAAGTGCGAGAGTTAATATTCCAAAGACAACGAGTGCAATGTCAGCAATTATTCCCAGCCTGCCATACGCAAGAGCCATAAAAAGTAATACTGTTCCCAATCCGATTAATCCCGCATTTATGCTCCGAGCAACCGATTCCGCACCAAGTGTAGCTCCAACAGTCCTTTGTTCCACCAAACTAACTGGAATTGGCAAGGCTCCCGCGGTCAACTGGATCCTTAAATTCTTAGCATCCTCCAAGGTAAAATCACCACTTATCCTAGCTGATCCTCCAGTAATCTCTTCCTGCACGATCGGAGCAGACACCGGCTGATTATCCAAAATAATTGCAAGTGGCTTGCCAACATTTTTCTTTGTCAAATCTGCGAATTTTTTTGCGCCATCTTCATTAAATTCTATATTCACTTCGGGTTTACCCGTCGTCCGATTAAAAGCTATTTGAGCACTTTTTAAATCTGCACCTGTTAAATCCGTGGGGGCAAAACCATTACTTTCATCGTCACCTGTTTCAGCAAAAAAAAGTTGTGCTGTTTGGCCAATAACATCAATTGCTTGGCTAGTATCTTTTATTCCAGGAAGCTCAACTATAATTCTATCTTTTCCCTCAAAAGAGGCTGTTTGAACATTGGGCTCAGAAACGCCAAAAAGATTAACTCTTCTTTCAATTACCTGCTTAACCCCATCAATAGCAGTCTTTTTCTGTGTTTGATCTATTTTTGATGTATCCGCCTCAAATACCAAGTGACTACCACCGGCTAAGTCCAAACCCAATACGAGGTCAAAATTCTTATGAATATCAAGTTTTCCATAGTTAATATTTAAGTTTGGTCGTACTAAAGTTTTATCTACTTTAAAACTGCCTATTTGAAACTTAACAGGGATAAGATGAGGTAAACTTATAAATCCTGCAAAAACAGTAAGAATAAATATTGAGATAACTTTTACGAGTGTTGGTGTAAATACTTTTTTGTTATCAAAAAAAAATGACATAGTTTACCTAAATCTCCTTTCAGAAAATAATCAGCTTAATTAGGAAGGATCCAAAAAAAATTAATACTAATTTAAAACCCATTTTAAAAAACCATCTTTTTAAGATGGGCTGTGGAGGCGTTTGACATGCCAAATCTTACAGATTTGTCATAAGCTTGCGAAGCACTCAAAACCGATAGGTTTTGGAATAGCTTCTAAATTACGAAACCAAGTCCTCCTCATCACCAATTATCATGACACGACTTCCCGCAAGAATACCTAAAAGGAAGGGGTCTCTACGTTTTTTTCTAAAATCAAATTCTTCCCTACTCATTACTGTGTAGTTAATCTCTTTTTCTCTTCTGGTTTCTTCTTTGCGAACTATAGCAGCAAGTTCTGGCAATACCACATCACCAACAATTAAAATGTCCACGTCGTCGTCACGCTTTCCTTCTTTTCTTCTGACAAATCTCCCAGAAAACATTATGTAGTTTATTTTGCCAACTTTACTTTTGTTATCAATTAATTCAAGACCCAAACCTGTAGATTTTGCTACCATGGAAAGTAAATCTCCAAAAGATGGATAATCAGTTCTGACCCAGTAGTAAAGTCTGTTTCCTCGCGATTCTTTTTTTAAAAGGCCAGCAGTTTCAAGCCGCTCAAGCTCACGTCTGACAGCATTAATTTCCTCTTCTGTCTCACGCACAACTCCCCTAACGTGATACATCTCATTAATATCAGACAAAAACAGATTCAATATTTTTATTCTTACTTTAGAAGTGATAATGTCTTTTAGTTGTGCCATTTGTTTTTAATATGTTCGTAAGTACCTCGTCTGCAATGGCAGCGGGGATGAACGAACATGAGTGCTTTTATCATTACGCAACTTGTACTGCGGAGCAGTTCATTGCTTTTTTTGATCTGCACCCGCCAATCAAGATAACTGAAAAGAACAATCCTACGGAAGGCAGCACTTTATTAAATCACCCATATCAGTGGCGCAGAGTTGTTCATCATCGCAGGCAGGAGTTTAATAGTTTACGTCATTGCCACTTGGAACAGCTTCTATCCAAATGACCCCACGAACAAATTTAATCTCAGATCCGGTTGAGTCATAAAACTTCGTTCTTTCCGCTTGACTGGCTTTTTCCCAAGTTCCGTTAACGACATCGCCATTCTGAAAAAGAATTATATCACCACTACCAATTGTTGTATAAAACATGTGCTTCTCGCTGTCAACCGGCCCCTGTTCCTTAACAAACTGCACCAAGACATTTTTTGCAGTAAGTTGTTCTTTAGTGTCTAAGTCAATGTGAGGTTTTCCTCCATTGAATCTTGTATAACTATTATTCGTCTTATCATATTGCCATTCCACATCATAGTCCGATTGATTTTGCCAAAATTCGAAGGTTATATCGCTTGCTTTCGGAGTTGCAAGCGGTTTTTCATCCACAAATTTCCACTCGTATAAATCCTTACTCCAAGGGTCACCATTTTCGTCTTTGTATGCAAAACCACGATCAACTCCAACTTGGTACAACTTATCGGTGGATCCCATGTAGGTATGTTCATATGCTACACCCGGAATGCGTTCAGGGTCTCTCCAAACTGCAGGATAACCAACATTTGCACCAGCATCCAAATCATTTCCCGTTGCACTTCTCCAACCCAGCTTAATTAGTTCTTCCAATGCCAAAACTTGTTTTGCTACTGTTCCTGGAGCTTTGACGCCACCAAAACAATTATTGCAGACATTATTAGCTCCGCCCACGTGGACAAATAGGGGAGTTCCATACTCAGTTGCCCAGTTAATAAGGTATATTCTTGCACTTCGAATTGGTCCTATCCTTACATCACTCGCCGCGACACCACAGTAAAACACAGACAAAAAGCGTGTTATACCACCCTCAGCAACTACTTCATAAATCAAATCTGCCTTAGACAATCCCGATTGTGGCCTTGCCTCAAGGTGATTTTCGATAACTGCAGCAATTGGCCTGTGCGTTTCCCATATTGCACGCTCTGGTTCTGTAAACAGTTTTCCATTAGCGGGACAGCTCTCTGTTTTGGGTAAACTTTCATCAATTTTCGACCTGGCTCCAGAAATTCCCTCCGGAGTTATTGATATGGAAGGATTACCCCGAAGGTACGAAAAGATTGCCCAAGAAGCACCACTGGAAAGCATATAAAGGCCGATAAATGTGACTAAAACCATAAAAGATTTTGAAGATAAAAAATTTTTAAGTTTATTCATAATTAATTATTTTTTAAGGCCAACCCCAAAGATTTCTCTTCTTCTTTAGATAGTTTAATTGTGCTTTTACCTCGTTCTATGTCCTTTATGTATACTCGCGTTCTATCTCTAGTATGCAAGCCTGTCATAACAAACCCCGTGTCTTTTTTATCTAATAAAGCTAAAGAAAAACTATGATCGCCACCTGTTTCTTTAAAAGGATTAAATCTAACAAGTCCTACCTTCTGAATATGATAATAACCTTCTTCTACTACACTATCAAGCTTCTTTTCAAACTCTGATAAAGTCTTGTCAAAATTCTTCTGCTTTTCCAGCAGAGACTTTAATACTTTTACTAAATCGTCCTTATTTGTATCTTTAGTTAACCTTATAAAAAATATTAAAACCCAAAAAACAAGAGCTGTTAACCCAGCTAGCCAGAGAGTTGCGACAATAATAAGAAACGGTGTAATCGGCATAACATGTAAAACCCGATGAGTAACAAAATAACTCAAATATTTTTACATCTAACAAGCTAACTGTCAAGCGGACAACTACTATTGTATGGATATCAGAATAGTAGTAACATCAAGCACAGAAATAATGTATTAATCATCACATGTCAAAAAGAAGGACTAGAAAACAAAAGGAAAGTGCCCGTCACCAAGTAAGTGTTAGCTGGAGTCCAAGTCCAAAAAGAAGCTCAGCTGAGGCTAATGTCAAGGGGCAAATAGATAGCACCAAAGGTAGAAAATTGTCAAGGCAATCTTCTTCAAATAATCCCAATAACTCGGATTATATTATAAATATAGCCACAATTAAAAAAGAGATAAAGAGGAGCTTGTTCCTGGCCTCAACGATCGTAGCCATGGAATTGGTGTTATACTTAGTCTGGCATTAAACAAGATTAATTTCTGTCCTAATGAGAGGAGGTGAGCTTTAGATGATGTACTGTGTAAAGTGTCGCGCCAAAAGAGAAGGTAAAGACGTAAAAGATGTAACTATGAAAAATGGCAAATTAGCTCAAAGAGCAGTTTGTGAAGTTTGCGGCACACAAATGTTCAAGATTAAAGGAAACGCTAAGTAAGTTTTCATTAAATCTTTTTAAACCTCAAGAGAGCCCTTGAATGATAGGGTTCTCTTGTGTTACTTAAGTTCACTTCAGATATGGCAAATAACTTCGACCAGGTTTTTGAAATATTCAAAAAACATTATGAAAAAGTTCCGCTAGAGTTTTTTAAGAAAAACCCATATAAGACTTTGATCTCAACCATGATGTCATCTCGCACCAAAGATGATGTTACACTAGTAGCAGCAAAAAGATTATTCAACAAAGCACCCACTCCAAAAGCTTTGGAAAATCTTAGGGAATTAGAAATCAGAAAATTGATATATCCAGTTGGATTCTATAAGACTAAGGCTAAACAACTTAAGGTGTTAGCGAATATTATTAACTCAAAATTCAAAGGTAATGTTCCCAATACTAGAGGGTCCCTCACAAGTTTACCCGGAGTCGGAAGAAAAACGGCTAACCTGGTATTAAATCGTGCATACGATATTCCTGCAATAGCGGTAGATACCCACGTTCACAAAATAAGTAACCTTTTGGGTTGGGTAAAAACAAAAACTCCAGAACAAACAGAAAAGCAACTTAACAAACTATTGCCAAAAAAATACTGGAGTGACATCAA
>CAYTOP010000024.1:0-15596 GCA_964439585.1 uncultured Gammaproteobacteria bacterium | reverse complement strand
TCAGATTAAAAAATGGTCAAGAGCAAAGAAGAAAGCATTAATCGAAGGTAATCTTGAATTACTAAAGAAACTGAGTAAATCCTGAGTTTGTTGGAGGATCCATCCGGGATAAATGGTGAGCCTGTCGAATCCATCCCGGTGGGGTCACAGAGAATCTTGTCTTCTGGAGATTTTTAAGCCATAATAACTTCAAGTTATGCCAGTACTAAGTGTAATTGTTTTGATGGCTGTTGTGGGCTTCTTCTTTTGGTATCAAAAACCTAATCCTGGTCAATATACCACAAAAGATTTAGTTGCGATTCTTTCTTTTTTCGCAACAGGTGTTTCGTTGGTTTTTGGAAAGCTAGTGCCAGCAATTTTCTTTATGGCTGTTGGTGCACTTTTCTGGAAGCTAAAATGACCGTTTAGTCTTTGAGAGTAGTTATTATTTTGTCTTCTGCGTCGGTTAATGATAAACCCTTAACTAATGCAACCTCTTCAACAAGTCTATTCATTGCCATTTCCAAGACGTCTTTTTGGACTTTTGTAAAACTTTCAATATCTTTATTTTTCTTTCGCCAATACTTTCGAAGAACATCAGCAGTCTTATAAATGTCATTTAGATTTAGTGTTAATTTCGCCTCATCAACATCATAGACTTTTTTCTTTTTACTTCTTTTTGCAAGTCTACCAAGAAGCTCGGTAATCTCTTTTTTGGGTATAGGAGTTCGAATGTTTGATATGATTAAACTTGATTCTGGTATCGAACAAACCAGAGTTTTGTTGAGTGAGTTTTTATAATGAGGACAATAGTGAATAAGTCGTTCAGTTTTTCCCTCATATGTCGCTTTTTCGATTTTGAAAATACGATAGACCTTACCCCGTTCAATAAATTTATCCCCTACTTTTAGTTTTTTACTCTTAGTCATACTTAAAACAACAGAATCTAACTCTAAAAAGCGAACTTTGAAGAAGTTTACCTAACCAATTGTACCATATTTTGTGCAGAAATTTAAGTGCGAAAAAATTACTACTACTGAAGTGACGATTCTTTCGAGTCAATTTTGTCAATATTTTCCTTGATGTAATCTTTAATTGAACTCCAGTCAGAGTCAGAAGATTGCGGTAGAAGAATATATTGCCCATCGCCACTAAAGGTTTCTCGCAATACGTTGTCTGTATTTAAAGAGATTGTTTTTATTGTTACATCGGAAACTGATCCTTGATCTTTAAGCAAGTTGACTGCTGTAGGAATATCTATGTCGGTTGTTATGTTGTTTGATACAAGATTAATTGTTGAAATTATCTTGGTGATACTTTTGTATTGCAACAATTTATTTTTAATACCGATTATAAAGGCTTGCTGCCTAAGTGTTCGTCCAAAGTCTGAACCATTTATATCCGAGTGTCTTGATCGAACAAATTTTAAAGCTGTTTCGCCATCCATTTGCGCTACTCCTTTATCGAAATGAAGTTCTTCATAACGACAGGGAAACTGTTGTTCGAGTAAAAACCCCGACATGGTTGCAGTCAATGCCTTGATATCTTCGTCTGCTTTGTCACAGGTTTCATCTTCCATACCCTCTAATGGGTAAAAATTGTCTGTAAACGCAAATGGCACACTAACACTTACGCCTCCGAGGTTGTCTATTATGGTTTTGAATCCAGAAAAATTAATTGCCACAAAGTTATCTATGTGAAGTCCTGTGACTTTTTCTACCATTAGTTTAGAAAGTGTTCCACCGCCAGCCGGACCTCTGAATTCTTGGGATAGATTGGGATACTTATGCTCTTCGTAGGGGATAGAATAAGCATGGTTTATTTTATCCAACTTGTCTGAATTGCTGGTAATCGGTATGGGTATCCAAATATCGCGCGGAATTGATATCAAAATTACACGATCGTTTCTTGGTTCGACATGTGCAACTATCATTGTGTCTGTTAAAAGAGCTCCTTCGTGGCCAGCACCTCCGTAACCTAAGAGTAAGATATTTCTTACACCCAGAGGATCGGGTGTTGGAGTGGGTGTGGCAGTTACTAACGGATTATTAGCAGAAACATTGGATTTAACGTGCACTTTTGAATAAATGCCAAATAAGTATGAAATAATTAATGAAAACAAAAAAAGTACGACAAAAAAAGCCCCAGTGATAATTTTTTTCTTCATGGTAATAGCTTACTATTTTATAATATTGAGTAAAGTTAGAGCTGAAAGTCCACCGGCTTTTTCTAAGTTTTGTTCCCTAAAAATGATTTTACACTAATTTATGGGATTTATAACAGCGTTCAATAAAACCCCAACCTTCAGTGCAAGCTTTGAAGCTTCTTAGTAAGCACGGTCTCAACAAATCTCCAGCTATAGAAGAGTCATCTGTGGTGATCACAGAAAAGAATTCGATTGATGCTTTAAAACCTGTTGCTGATATAGTTCTTCTATCTGACTTAATTACTGATTTTATAAATGCCACAATTGAAAGTCATAAGATTTTTAGAAGAGTATACGCGTTATTCTACTCATCGAATATCTGAAAGTCTTCGACTTATAGTATTGCTATTTGTTTTTGGTGTAGTTGGTTTGTTCAAAGCAAATGCATGAAAGTGGTTCAAGGACAAGTTTTTGGGCGGTTTTCAGACTTAGACTAAGTTTTTTAATGCGACCTATATTTAAGTGAAACCTTGACAAATAGGGCCTACTAACTATAAAATTTCGAGTATTAAATTATTATGAGAACTTTCCTCTCTGTTATTTGTGTCATTCAGACCTCGATTAAGAAGGTCGAGTAATCATTGGGGAGAAGCTTAAATTTCAAAAGATTTTCTCCAAAACACAAAAGAGGGGAGTTTTTTTTGAGTCAAATACAATATGAACGGTATAAATAAACAAATACAAATTACTCAAGAAGGCTTGGAATCGCTAAAAAAAGAGCTTAATGAGCTCAGTGATGAAAAAAGGCCAAAAGCAGTTGAAAGGCTTGCAAATGCTAGGTCTCAGGGTGATTTGGCAGAAAATAGCGATTATCACAACGCAAAAGACGAACTGGAATTTTTGGACGGTAGAATATCTGAACTTGAGGATGTGTTGAAAAATGCAGTTGTTGTTCAAAGCAATGGTTCTGCTGATGGTGTTGCAATAGGAACAAAAGTTACCGTCAAAAACGATGGTGACAAACTAATTTTTAATATTGTTGGCGAATGGGAGGCTGACCCGATGTTGAAAAGGATTTCCCATTCATCGCCTCTTGGCCAGGCATTAATTGGCAAAAATGTTGGTGACAGAGTTGAAGTTGATGCACCGGCAGGAATAATAACATACGAAATTTTGTCTATTGAATAATTATGACTTTATATAAAAAACTGGCTTTTGCTAGCAAGAAGCACACAGCTTCCTAGGAGGTTGTGTTTTTTGTGTTCAATACAGCCTCTGAAAGGAGGCTTTTTTAATGGCAAGTTATGGCAAATGAAATATTAGTAGCACATAGTTCAAGAAGAGATTTCGAAGGAGACGGTGATCCTGATAATGTTTATATTCCTGGAAGGACTCTTGTCCTGGGGATAAATAGACCTGATGTGCAAATTATTTTACCCAGTATGCCAGGCATTTTGGCGTACGAAAATGATTTAGAAAAAATAGTTAATAATCTTAATTTAAATGCACCCAGGACAATTTATGTTCCAGATGAAGACTACTTACTGGATGTTTCGGTTTTGGTGAATATTGGTCTTTTGCAGCAAGTATTAGTTCAAGGAAATAAGTATAGTGTTGAACCATACTCGAACACACCTGAGCTTCAAAATTGGATTAACGTATTAAGGGAACATGGTTATGATTTAAATATCGCCTTGCCGGAGCAGGTTTTCTTTAAAGATTTAAAACATCCCCAGCATAGAGCTGGTTGGTCACGAAATGTTGAAAAACCAGATGAACAATCTTTTGCAGAGAGATACGGAATATTATATCCATGCTCATATTGGGGAACAGGCCTTATGCAATTAAAAGAAGCGTACGAACGTGTTGTTGATGAAACGAATGACCCGCGGGTTGTTCTCAAGCCTGTTTTTTCTGCGGGCGGGTCTACTATTAGAAAAGTGAACTCGCTTGAGGAAGCTGTTGTATATTACGATGGAATGGTCGCCTCAGGAGCATTGTTTGTACAAAGTGAAGATGGATTACGCGAAAACCCTATTGAGGTCCAGCAATATCTGAAAATTAAGGAGAATTATTCTTTTCAGTATAGGGGAGATAGAATTGCAACTCCCGGGGGAATTACAAAGCAATATACTCATGGGACAGCTTGGAAGGGAAACCTATTCAATTCGTTTGATGATAAGTTAGTTTTGGATGCGGCAGATAAATTTCGAAGCTATCGATACGGAATGACCAGGGAATATCCTAAATTAGTAAATGACAGGGGTGGTGCCGATTTAGCTGAAGTGGAAGGGTGTGACGAGTTGGCATTGATTGAATGGAATGGTAGTAGATTTACGGGTGCAGATCCTGCAAATGATCTCTCAAAGATATTTGGTGTAACCAAAAAAGCATTTTTGATGAGAATGGTTGAGGCAAAACCAAATTGTGGCTTGGGGGAGGTCTGGGAAATTTTACAGAAAAATAATAGTGCGTTTTCTATGCAAACAAAAAGTGGTGTTTTTCCTATTACCTGGTTTGAAGGTTGCACATCTTTATTTGTTGCCGGTGAAAATGCAAGCGTGATTGAAAGAGTGTATGATACGACAATTGATATTTTAGATAAAGAACAAGCACTCATATTAAATTAATGGAAAAAGTAACGAGGACATTTATTGATTTAGTAAAAATTGATAGCCCGTCGGGTGAGGAGGATGGTGTGCGAAAGTACCTTATTATGAAACTTAGTAGTTTGGGCATTAAGAGCGTGACAGACAAAGTCGGCAACTTGTTTGTAAAAGTAGACGGAGCTGGTGAACCAGTTTTGCTGTCTGCTCACATGGATACGGTTGAGCCTGGACGAGGCATTATACCTAAAGTTGTAAATGGTGTGGTGAAAAGCGATGGAAGTACGATTTTGGGAGCAGATAACAAAGCGGCAGTAGCAGCGATTTTGACTGTTTTGGGAAATCTTCCCGACAGCCATAGATCGCTCGAAATAGTTTTTAGTGTATGTGAAGAAACTGACGGTGGAATAGAGAGTTTTGATTTTAATCAATTGAAGTCAAAAATTGGCATCGCACCTGACAGAGGGTCGAAAATTGGTAATGTTGTATTGGCTGCGCCATGGATTGATAACTTCGAAATTGAGGTACATGGTAGGATTGTGCACTCGAGCGTTCCTGAAAAGGGAATTAATGCATTAACCGCTGCCTCACGTGCTATGGTTGCGCTCGAATGGGGAAGGCCAGACAAGGAAACGACTACTAATATGGGCATAATTCATGGTGGCTCTGTGATGAATTCAATACCTTCTAAAGTTGATTTAACTGGTGAAGTGAGAAGTTTTTCGGAAAAATCGTTAGAAAAAAACATTGTCAAAATTAGAGACACCTTTGAAAAGGAAGCCAAAAAAATTGGAGCGAAAATCGCTTTTCGACGAGAAAGTTATTGTAAGGGATATAGCTATAAAAAAACTGACTATTCGGTTGTGTATTTTAAAAAGGTATGCGATAGACTAAAAATTCCACTTTCCTATGAAAAGTCCTTTGGTGGAAGCGATGCGAACAGTTTTATAGCTCATGGAATTTCAGTATTAAATATCGGAGAAGGGTCTAAGTATCCACACACTTTGAGAGAACAGGTGTCAGAGAAAGACTTATTCAAGCTTGTTGAATTAATTGCAACTTATATAACATTGTGATTGATAGTAGGGAATCAGGTTTGCTAAACTAGCATATATAATGGAAGAGCAAATCTTGACTCCTTTTATATTGTTATGGCTGAGAATAGACTAAAAGAAATAATAAAAATTAGGCTTCAAAAAATTGAAGAGCTTAGGAAGCTTGGAATAAATCCATATCCATCGCGAGTCAAGGGAGTTTTTGAGCCCATTTCCTCGGTTAGAGATAGCCTAGATCAAGCCAAGGCTGTTGTTGGACGGATTATGGCCTGGCGAACTCATGGTAACGTTACCTTTGCAGATATTAAAGACGAAACCGGCAAAATCCAACTTCTATTTCAAAAGAAAGTATTAAGGGATGACTTTAAAATCCTTAAATTTATTGATATGGGTGACTTCCTATGGGCAACTGGCAAAGTTGTAAAAACCCAATCTGGTGAAGTTACATTGGATGTTACTGACTTTCAGTTGCTTTCAAAGTCCATTCGTCCACTTCCCTCGTCTTGGCATGGCTTGAAAGATGTGGAAGAAAGATTTAGGAAAAGATATTTGGATTTACTGTTTAATCCTGATGTGAGAGATAGGTTTAATAAAAGAACAATCATTGTTCGAGAGCTTCGAAAGTATTTGGACGACTTGGGCTTTTGGGAGGTGGAAACACCGACTCTACAACCTTTGTATGGTGGTGCAAACGCCAAGCCATTCAAGACTCACCTTAATGCTTTGGACGTGGATATGTATTTGCGAATTGCGGATGAGCTATATCTGAAAAGATTGATTGTTGGTGGCTATTCAAAGGTTTATGAGATTTGTAAGGATTTCAGAAACGAAGGCATGGATCAAACACACAATCCGGAATTTACCATGCTTGAGTTTTACGAAGCTTATGCCGACTACAATCGTGTGATAGATGTGACCGAGGGGCTTTTTAAACACCTCGCGAAAGCAGTTTACGGAGAAACTGTGATTGAAGTGCTTGATAAGAAGATCGATATTGGCGATAATTGGCCGCGTGTAAGAATGATTGATTTGTTTAAAGACAAGTTGAATTTAGATGTAGATACCTTATCAGTTGATGAGTTACTCAAATACTGCAATGATAATCAGGTGGAGGTAGTTGGAGGAGAAACAAAGGGGCAACTTGTTTATACGATTTTTGAGCATAAACTAACAGGAATGTTAATAGATCCTACTTGGGTTCTGGACTATCCAAGAGATGTATCTCCATTGTCTAAGCAAAAAGAAGAAAACCCTGAATGGGTTGAGCGATTTGAGGGCTACATAGGTGGTAAGGAAATCTGTGACGGGTGGAGTGAGTTAACAGACCCTGTTGAGCAACGCCAAAGATTTGAAAGTGATGTTAAAGCAGCGCGCGAGGATAAAGAAGAAGCGCAGCAGGTTGATGAGGACTTTCTTGAAGCGATGGAATACGGCATGCCGCCAATTGGTGGCATTGGAATTGGGATTGATAGGTTGGCTATGTTTTTTACAAACACTTGGTCGATTAAGGAAGTTATGCTTTATCCGACTCTTCGTCCTGAAACTAGAACTAAAAAAGTGAAGAGAAAGAAAAGATGACTAGGGAAAAAGCTTTAAAACTTCTTCATTCAAAGATGAAGAATGAAAACCTTCGACGCCACTGCTACGCAGTCGAGGCTGTAATGCGCGCTTTGTATCACAGACTTGAAGATGGCGAGCAGTCTAAAGAAAAAGAGGATAAGTGGGGAGTAGTTGGCTTGTTGCATGATGGGGATTATGAAGAAACAAAAGGAACGCCGGAATTGCATACTTTGAAAATGGCGGAATGGTTGAAAAAGGAAGGAATTGAAGACAAAGAGCTTTTGGAAGCAATACTTTCGCATAATTTTTCTCACACCGGCCAAAATCCACCAAATAACAATCTTGAGTGGTCACTTTATTGTTGTGATGAATTAACCGGGTTAATTGTGGCGGTGGCACTAGTCAAAGGCGCAAGGCTTGATGACGTGACAGTGGAGTCAATTGAGCATAAGTGGAATACGCAGTCATTTGCGGCAGGAGTTGATAGAAAACAAATTGAAGCCTGTGATGAGCGTTTGGGTATTCCCCTTCGGGAGTTTATTGAATTAGCCCTTACTGCGATGCAAAACATCCACGAGGATTTGGGACTTTAGTGTATGTTACATCATCCACCGGTGTAATGAGTTATTAAAAAAACACAATTATGGACACAGAATTTGAAGCAAAATTTTACCCTATCGATAAAGAAGAATACAGAAAAAAACTTAAGAGGTTGGGCGCAAAACTAATTCATCCTGAAAGGAAATTTGTGCGTGTTATTGCGGATGATGGAGGAAATCCAGGACTACCTTTGCCGAAAAACGGGTATATTCGAGTGCGAGATGAAGGAAATCTCATCCGTTTGAGTCTAAAAATTGTTGCAGATGCAGAAGGCAAATTATCAGATCAGAAAGAAATAGACGTAGACGTTTCCGATTTTAATAAGACAGTCCGGATATTTGAGGCAGTCGGAGTTAATTTTAATAGAAAGCAGGAGACTCTTCGGGAAGAGTGGGAATATAAAGCAGCTCAAATAACTATCGATACTTGGCCTGGGTTGGAAACATATTCCGAGATTGAAGCAGACTCTGAAGAGAAAGTTGGGGAAATTGCAAAAGATTTGGGTTTTGATTGGAATAAGAAAATAATCACAGCAGCGGCTGAGGTTTATGCAAAGGTTTACGGAATTGATGTTAAGGAGGTTTTGGAAAAAATCTCGAATATTACTTTTGAGAACAATCCATTTTTCGGCTTGACGAAGAAGTGGAGTGGGGGTTAAAATACACTCATTGAAAATTTAACAAAGGCGTTAATGTCGAACCCGAGTCGAACTCGGCTTCATTAAGAATTTCTTTATGTTGTTTCCCTCGACGTAGCTGACTGCGAAAATCCTTTTGGAGTTAAGTAGTTCCGGGAGCTCCCGTTACAGAGTGGGTGATCCGATGATTGTCGGATACAGAGTCCCGAGGGGCAACTCGAGGGAGAAACAGGTGGCACCATGGTTCGGCAAGCTCACTATAAATCTAGATTGTATAAGCTTCAACGACCCATCCTGACAAAAGGATGGGTTTTTAGTGCACATTAGTATAAGTTTTAAATAGTGCACTAACCCTCCAATAGCGCTCCTTGAGCCGTGAACGAATAGTTCCGAAACGGCGAAAGGTAAGTTTTGGAGGGTGTTGGATGAATATGATTTTCCCCATCCAGAAAGATTGGAGGTGAGACTTATGGAAAATAGAGATAATTTGACATTAACGCTACAAGAATTGCGGGCACAACAAGCTCAATTAGAGCGTACAAAAGGAATGGCAAGAGATGGGTTTTTTACTACCAGACCAACCGAAAACGCTATACAAGAGGGTCATGTTCAGGATGAGCATGGTGTTGTCTATCAGGGCGGGGGGAATGGATAATAAGTGGTTTTGAAGCTATAATTACAACAATGGAAGAAGATTTTTCGAGTGTTATTGCTGACCGACGCGTTAGTGTGGGACTTTCGGTTATTGTTGCCGTCCGACACGCTGAGTCGGTTGCTAATACTCAGGGTATTTTCCAAGGGCAAACTTATGATACCGGTTTATCACCCCTTGGTACCAGACAAGCCCAAGTATTAGCGAGAAGACTTTCGGGTCGCGGTGTTCCAAAAATAATTACCAGTCCACTGAAGAGAACCTACCAAACGGCATTTGAAATAGCTCGGATTAGTGGTGCACCAATTGAGGTAGATAACAGACTTATGGAAACAAACCACGGGATTTGGGAGGGTAAGAACAAGGACTGGGTTACGGAAAATTTCCCTGATGTTTATAACTTATGGCGGATAAAACCAACTGATGTACAGTTTCCTGGAGGTGAACACTTTAGCCAAACAGTTGAGCGAGTAAGACAATTTGTGGAAACCGCTCAATTACCGCCCGGTTCGGTAGTTGTTACGCATGACAATGTTGTTCGGATTATATTAACTCACGCTCAAGGTACGCCTGTGGATCAGATGTGGAGTTATGAGTTAGAACCTGCTTCTCTTTCACTGTTTGAAGGAAATGTGGTAAATGGCAAGAATATTTTAAAAACAATGAAGGTAAATGATTTTGATCACCTAATTGCTGAAGGTTTAAGGGCGGATGTTTCGCACCATGTATTATAAAACGTTATAATCGAGATATGATAGATATCCAACTGTTAAGAAAAGAGCCGGAAAAATTAAAAAAGGCTGTTGCTGATAAACAATATGATTCTAGTATTGTTGATGCAGTATTAGAACTTGACGAAGAATATCGCAAACTCTTAAATGAGGTTGAAAGCTTGCGTGCTGAGCGGAATAAAGCAGCCAAAAATAAGGATATCGATAAAGGTAAACAAATCAAGAAAGAGATTCAGGATAAAGAACCAAAACTTATTGAGGCCGAAAATACGCTTAATGAGAAACTTGGAGAAATTCCCAATCCTGCATTGCCGCAAGTGCCTGTTGGCAAAAACGATAAAGAGAATGTAGAAGTAAGGCTTTGGGGAGAACCGAGGAAATTTGAATTTGAACCAAAAGGCCACTTAGAGCTTGGAACAAAACTTGGGATTTTAGACTTTGAAAGTGGTTCAAAAGTTACAGGTTCGCAATTTTACTATCTCTTTGATGATGGGGCACTAATGGAGCTTGCATTAATTCAGTATGCGTTTGAACTTCTCTCTGCCGAAGGTTTTAGACCGGTAATCACTCCAGACCTTGCAAAATCCAGATATTACCTTGGCACAGGTTATATGCCTAAAGGTAACGAAGCTCAGACTTATGAAATAAAAGATGAGGAATTGGGACTTATCGCAACTGCGGAGGTTACGCTGGCGGGTATGCATGCTGACGAAATAATTCCTGATGAAAAGTTGCCTTTGAAATATATTGGATATTCACATTGCTTTCGACGTGAGGCTGGCGCATATGGGAAATATTCGAAAGGTCTGTATAGAGTGCATCAATTTACCAAGGCAGAGATGTTTATTTATTGTAAGCAGGAAGAGTCGGAGAAAATGCACGAACACATTTTGGCGATGGAAGAAAAAATTTATCAAAATTTAGGATTACCCTATCGGGTGGTTGAAATGTGCACGGGGGACTTGGGTGCAATGGCGGCAAGGAAATTTGATGTTGAAGTATGGATGCCGGGAAGAGGAGATTATGGAGAAGTCACATCAACTTCAAATTGTACTGATTATCAAGCAAGGAATTTGAATATAAGATATAAGAAAAAAGATGGCAAAATTGACTTTTTGCATATGCTCAATGGAACTGCAATTGTAACTTCCAGGGTTCCTTTGGCGATATTGGAAAATTTCCAGCAAGAAGATGGCTCGGTTGTTATTCCTGAAGTTTTGCGAAAGTGGATGGGAAAAGAGGTGATAAAATAGTATGAGTATTGAAGACAAAACTAAACATTCTAGTGCTCAAATTTTTTGGAACTCAGTTTTACAACCAGGTGGTGTTAGCTGTGATGAATTACAACAAGCTCTTAGGGTTTCAGCTGAAACCCCCGCAAAACATCAAGTAGCAGTGGTTATACGTGGTGAGAGAAGTGTGGTCCAGGAGGAACTAGATGGAATGGCAGAACAAGGCGTTCTTGTACAGGAGAATGGCAGATACAAAATTGCACCACCTGGAACTAATCGTTATTAGAAAAAAATGTTCAGTAGGAAGCTCGTACTGTGATCATCCCCGAAGCATTGCGCAAGTGGATGGGAAAAGACAAAATGACTTCTTTGACCAAAGGTTAAAATTGTCCTATAATACCATTCTGTGACTGAGATATTATCACCAAGAGTTCAGAAAATACTTGCCGCGCTTGCAAGTTATCGTAGCGAAATGGCTGAGCGGGGGATTGATGGGAGTATTACATGTCAAGGATGTATGCTTGCAATAGGTCCTGATGAAAATTCCGGATCACCAACAGAGTATTTTGAAAGAGAGTGTGAGGGCTATGGTCCCAATGGTCGGAAGCGACATGATAAAAAAATCTCAGATTGTAGATTGGCAACTCAAAAGTTACCAGGTGAGTAATCTTTTAAGGGAGGTGAATAAAGATGAGAGAATTGAAAGAGCAGTTTATGTTATTAGAGCCAAATATCTTTGGCGGTTCTGGTGGTAGGGGTAAGGTTGAAAAGGGTATTGAAACATCTGATGGAAGGCCAGAACCACAGATAAAGGTGCCTAGCGGAGTTCAAGAAGATTTATCTACGATAAAAGCGGCTCAACAAAGTCCATTACGACCGGCACAGCGGCCACCCGTAGTTTAAATCGACTTCATGAATCTTATTTAGATCTTGAAAAGGTGGAGTTGGATGTTTTTTCATTGGTAGTCAGAGGTTTTAAACTGCCAAAGTCTGCCGAGTCTGAAAAAAAGTGAGTTTTATCCTCCTTCGCAGAATCTACAAAGGACTAGTCGCTACGTTTTTTATAGTAATTTTTGTTCTTCAATTTATCTGGTAAGTGTGACTTGGTATCATACTTTTCATACCCGTCTCCGTAGCCTAAATCTTTCATTAATTTTGTTGGTGCATTTCTGATTTTAAAGGGAGTAGGTAAGTTCCCGAACTTTTTAACATCTTCTACTGCCCGAAAGTATGCCTCGTATGCGCTTCTGTCTTTTTTGGCTAAAGCTAAATAGACAGTTCCATGCGCTAAGTTGATAGCGCACTCTGGGTAGCCTATCGTCTCGCAGGATCTGAATACTTCATTTGCTACTACAAGTGCTGTTGGTTGTGCCATGCCAATATCCTCGCTGGCAAAAACAACCATGCGTCTTGCAACATATAAAGGATCCTGACCCGCTGCCACCATTCTTGCCAGATAATAGAGCGCTGCATTAACATCGCTTGCCCGCATTGATTTTATGAATGCGGAGATGACGTTATAAAATTCTTCACCTTGGTTATCAAATGTGAGCTGTCTTCGTTGTAAAGCCTCCTCGACTGATTTAATGTCTAGTGGTTTATTATTAGTTTTTAAACTCGCAGCAATTTCAATAACGTTTAATAAAACTCGCGCATCGCCGTTGGAAGATTCTAGTAGAAATTTCTTCGCTTTTGGATTTATTTTGACTTTTAACATTTTAAGTCCTCTTGAGAGAATTTTTCCCAAGGCTTTATCGGATAATTGGTTTAAAGTTATTACGCGCGAACGAGAAAGCAGAGGTCCGATTACTTCGAAACTAGGATTTTCTGTTGTCGCGCCAATTAATATGATTGTGCCTTTCTCTACGTGCGGAAGAAGTTTATCCTGTTGCGCTTTGTTAAACCGATGTATTTCATCGATAAAGATAATTGGTTGCACGCTGTGTGCGATGAGCGGCGAGTTATTGATTCCACGAATAATATTTTCGATATCTTTTATTGATGTGGAAACGGCAGAAAACTCGTAAAACTCCCTATCTAATTCATTAGAGATGATACGAGCCAATGTGGTTTTCCCAGTTCCCGGTGGTCCCCAAAAAATTAGTGATGGAAAAAAATTTGTTTTTTTTGCATTGGCAATAAGCTTTCTGATGATCCCATTTGCCCCAGCTATGTCTTCTTGACCAACAAAATCTTTTAATGTATTCGGTCTAAGCTTTTCTGGAAGTGGTATATTTTGCATACAACACATTGTATCCCGAACAAAATGCGAAGTAAATAACGACAGAAGTTAAGAAGATATACCTATACTTTATCTTTGGTGGATTCATCTGGATGTGTTTCTCTAATTTCGGAGAAAATGTTAGCAGAAGCTTTAAATGTAAACGCCAATATGGTCGCTGATTTTTGAAGATCGCCACCAGCCGTAGCTTTATCTGCCTCTTCCATCCCAACGGATAAAATATTTTGACCGGCTTCTTGAATTGCTTCAACCCGTCCAAGCTTATACTCATCAGTTCTACGCATTCGTTCCAATTTATCCTCCCCATCGGGTAATCTGTTAACATTAGCCATAATTGCAGCGATTCTATCAATTTTTTGCGAGTCAGTCAACAAAAAACAAAAAGTTTTTCATTTATGGTAATAACAGTAGTGTGTGGCTTAATGGTGAGATACAATTTATTTAGATTAAAATTTACAATTGGTGAATCTTGATGCGTTGACGGGAAGATTTTAAGTATTACCCGTATATTTTTGGAAAGTGAATATGTTTAAACTTAAAAGCGTTTTCCAGTCCATACAAAAGGTGACAAATAATTTAAAGAAATTATTAGGGTTGATGTGGGAAGAAGATCAGGGTTTGGTGTTGGGGTATTACGGAACTGCTGGAATTGGGGCATTTTTTCCAATCATCACCAGCTATTTCTACAAATTATTGGTAGACAATCTCATTAAAAGTCAGGACATTGTCGCAACAATTCCCATTATTCTGCTTGCTGTTTTGGCGGGCCAATACATTGTTTCCGTAGCCCAAGATTTTATTACCTGGGGATTAAAAAATACGTATTTTGATTTTCTTTTTAGATACAAGATTCAAAACATTTTAAATTACAAGTTTTTCAGAAAGACATCATCTTTGGATATAGCGCATTTGGAAAATGCCAAAACTCAGGACCTCATTGCTAAAGCGCAAGATACATTTACCTGGCGGCCACCCGACTTTTTACGCGAGTTTTCTAATTTGTTTACAAATCTTGTTACTTACTTTTCTGTATTCATTATTCTTTTGCCATATGGAGCTTGGATACCAACTATTTTGACGTTGGTGACTTTGCCAAGGCTTTATTTACGAGCAAAGTACGGCAAACTCCAATGGTCGATTTATGGTTCTGGTGCACCGGAAGTTAGACGGCTTTGGTATCTGCGATGGCTATTATCAAATCGAGTTGCGGTTACGGAAACCCGCATTTTTCAATCCAATAAAAATCTTCTAAAAAGATTTGCAGGTATTCAAAAGCACTTGTATAACATCAACAAAAAACCGGTGGAGGACTTTTTGAAAGTTCTGGCCTTTCCGCAAATTGCTGAAGTTATTGCAGCGGGGGCATTCGCATATCTTCGGCTGCCACAGGTTTTATCTGGCGGAATGACGGTTGGCGATTACACCTTTTTTATCAGTTTGCTTGCGCGAATAACTGATAGTGCTGCGGGCATAGTTTTGAATTTTGGGGAAATGTATGAAAGTAACTTATACATCGATCATTTTTTTGATGTAATGAATTTACCAAAATTGATTGAAATAACTAAAAACCCTAAAAACTTGGGCGATAGCTCTGAACCTCCGCGTATTGAATTCAACAATGTTACTTTCAAGTACCCAGGAAGTAAAAGCTATGCGTTAAAAAATGTAAGTTTTGTGATTGAGCCGAAAGAAAATATTGCAGTTGTAGGTCACAATGGCGCTGGTAAAACTACGATAGTTAAACTGCTATGCAGATTTTACGACGTAGACTCAGGTGAAATTTTGATTAATGGAACAAACATTAAAGATGTAAGACCATCCGATTGGTACAGATTTTTGGGTACGCTTTTCCAAGAATTTATGCATTATGATTTTACTGTTGAAGAAAATATTATGTTGGGAAATCCAGAAGTTAGGGATCAAGAATTGATGAAAAAGGCAGCAGAGCAAAGTGGTGCAAAAGACTTTATAGAAAAACTACCCAAAAAATATCATCAAGTTCTTGGCAGGCAGTTTGAAGGCGGAATGGAATTATCCCAAGGTCAGTGGCAGAAAATTGCTATTGCCAGAGCATTTTATGAGAATGCTCCAATACTTATCTTGGATGAGCCAACTTCAGCAATTGACTCTGAGGCGGAATACGAAATATTCAAAAA
>CAYTOP010000023.1:6086-15628 GCA_964439585.1 uncultured Gammaproteobacteria bacterium | reverse complement strand
GACATTTTTGTCATTACTGATTTTTCCAGTTTGTTAGGGTCATTGTAGTTTTTGTTTGATGGTTTCCCTGAGAATCCGCCCAAATTGCCAGAACCACAGCTTGAATAGTGTTTGGGTCAACAATGTCTGTAGTTAAGGTAACAGTACGCATAAATATAGTTCCTGATATATTCCCAGAACACACTCCCGAGACCCATGTCAGTGCATTAATACACCAAGTAACCCCACTCGTGTTGGAACGTCCTGAAAAAGTAACCCAGTTGTTATCTCGTTCGCTTCTAAGCCATTCAGCAGCTTCTTGCGCGTAGTTGGTAGCAAGGGCGTTGTTTCTGCTAAAGCTTGAATTTCTAACCGTCGTTGCGGAAAGGGCAACAACACCGGAAATTATTATGGCAACCACAGCAATCGCAAATACTACCTCAAAAAGCGACTGTCCAGATTGCATATCCGTGCTGTTTTTAGTTCTTCGAAAATCACCGCCTATCGAAATATTAATAAGAGTTACAAATCTTTTCCTCATGTTTTGTTTGAGTAGGTTACATACAATCCGACATGTGCCATATTACTGGTTAGTTTATTTCTCCCCCAGACGTGACTGTGATGGTAATTTGGTTACCAAAGGTAATTACACACCCTGCTGTCCAAGGTTGTGTCGCACAAATCGCACCGCCTGAAACTTGCCTGTTATCTCCGACCCGAATTGTCGAACTTGAACCAGATGGGAAACTTGCGCCACCCGTTAAAGGTTTAAAAAGTACCTCCGGTGAGCCCCCACTATAGGGTTTAACATCGAATGAGATGGGCAAGGAAACTGTAGTAGTTTTATAAAAGCCAGAGGTGGTATCCAAAACACCGTTACAATATGCTCCCACTTGATATATACCATTAACCTCATCAAATTCTAAAGCGTACCCAGTAAAGTTTGTACAACCTGTGGGTAATCTTCCTGATAAGGCTGACTCTTGCGCATACCTTAATGTAGACTTAATTTGGTCAGCAACCGATTGAACCTGTTTTCGAATGGAGTAGGAGCGATAATTAGCATAGCCAACAGAGAAAAGAATCACCATGACAACCATCACAAAAAGTAGTTCTATTAGTGTATAACCATTGGTTTTATCTCTATAAACTAAAGTACTAGCAGTATTTTCTGAAGATTGAAATTTAGGCAGAATATTTTGCATGGCATAGCATTTATGGATTTGTTACTTTGTAATTGCAAGTTGAACCACAAGGACCGCAACCTGCTACAGCACCACTACCTCCTTCCAAAGAAGCGCATAGGTTGTATGTGCTTACAGCTGTCCTATTGTATGAATACTGCCTGCCTGATATTGGATCTTGTGGCACATTAGACATATAAGTGTTTGTGCCGCAAGAACCTGGGCCGATAAAATTGCTACCAAATACGAGAATACCATTCGGCGGATAGACACCACAATCGGCTTTATAAAGTTCTAATGCACTTCGTACTGCCTCAAGGTCAGACTTTCTTTTTGTATCTCTAGCACTTTCTCTGGCACCATTTAAGCCAAATAGAGAAGCTGCAGCTAAAATGGCAATGATAGCCATAACAGTCAAAAGCTCAACTAAAGTAAACCCCGATGTTGTGTTTTTTAGTACTTTAAGACGTTTAATCATAAATTAAGTTTACGGCACAGAACAGGTTCCTCCACTAGGCGCTGCTGCAGCTATGCCAGATTTGCCGGTCGAACAAACTTGATAATATTGAGCTGCGCCGCTTCGAACCTCCAAGGCAGCGTATATAACATATTTGGTTGCACACGGACTACCTGTCGCGCAGCTCTGATTGTCAGTCTGATAGAAATATCTGCAAGTGGTGCCACCGCATTTCACTTGACCATCGTAGCTGTCTTTGGCACAGCTGGTTCCAAAGCCCAAGGCTGTACACACACCATCTGCAGCCACACTTGTTGACTCTTCCAAATAAAGACCGTTATTTTTATTAGCATACGTTTCTGCTGCAATTTGGTATTGCTTTAGGTCGTTTATTCTGGTTGTATTACGGGCTTTAATAAAGTTGGCAGGAAAAGTTACTAATGCAATCGCAGATAAAGCACCAAGAATAGCCATTACGATCAGTAATTCTATTAGTGTAAAACCTATGTTGATTTCTTTTTTAACGAGTTTCATCTAATAGCCTATTTTTAGTAGATAATTCATTTTCATATTCTTCCAGCGATTTATCAAGTGGTGTTTCCCCATAAGCTTTACCAAAATTGCATACTTTCTCACCACAGCTTAAATTCCGGGCAACAATTCCCGGTGTATAACCATCTTCGCTTTCTTCACCTTCCAAATATGCATACACCTGGTAAAAGCGGCCGTCGGATATGTAGAAATAATATAACCCTTCATCTGTCAATGGATCCTCCGGTATAGTTTTCAAGTACGCGGGATAGGAACTGTCCTGTAAATCAACCAATGAAGCTTTGCCCCATTCACAGCCCACCAAACCCTCAAGATACTTCTGCCTATTAAATGACATTTCCTGCGAGAGCGACTTTATAAGCTCGTCATAGTTTGCCCCCCTACAGGCTTGAATACTGCCGTCTGACGTAGTCAATGGGAAAAAACCGAAATCCTCGTAATATTTACCAACTGCATTACTTAAGCTTCCCAAGTCAGACCGCCGTTGGGCATCGCGTGCCCTCCTTTCTGCTACTTGAAGGTTTTTAAGAGTTATTACAACCAAAACGGCAAATATGATAAAGACTCCAAAAAACTCGCGTTTGCTAAAAAATTTCATTTAAGTATTTTTTTACACTTAATAAGGAATTTGGAATATCAGACTAGATATAATATTACCAAATATCAATACACCAAAAAATGAAATTACCAGGTACGGTCCAAAAGGAATTTGTCTTCCGAGAGTAACCCTCCTAGTAACCAAAAGAAATATCCCGAATATTGCACCTATAATAAAACTCAAAAAAAGCCAGACGACGGACCCCGGCCAACCTAAAATCAAACCTCCAACAATCGCCAACTTGGCATCACCCAAACCCATACCGCGGCCTCGGGTTACAAGATTTAAAATTAGCAGAAGTAGTCCGGCAATAAAGCCAGCAAAAAGATTTAAAAACAGAACATCTGGCCTTACAAGAATCAAAAGAAAAGCAACCAATGTAAACAAAAAGAAAACTAACTCATCATAGATAACCATGTGTTCCGTATCTATAACAAAAATTACCATAAATGTTGTCCCTAAAAATAAAAATAGGGGATAAACCCAACTGCCAAGTGCTGTTGACCACAAACAAATCTGTTCGCTGGATGAAACTGCACTACAGTTTATGAGCGCAGTATAAATAAGAACAAACAAACTCCCGGTAAAAAGTTCGATAAGCGGTTCTCTAACGGAAATTGATTTGTGACAGTTTCTGCATTTTCCGCCAAGAAGTAGATACGAAAGCAGAGGAATGTTATCGTACCAAGCAAGGCTATATTTACAATCCGGACAAAACGACCGTTTTTTTGAGTAAATGCTAATGCCTCGCGGCACCCTATACGTCAAAGCCCCGATAAAAGAACCAAAAGAAAAACCGATTAAAAGTACAAAAAGATAGGTAAAATAAATCACTTATTCGTATTACAAAAGTTATGTGTGAATATTCAAGAATGATAGTTGAAACTATTTAGCAAACTTTAATGCCAGGAGTTAGATATCTAAACACTCCTGGCATATAGGCTCTAAGCATACAAACCCTAGTAGTAGGTGAGTGTTACACCCGCCGCTGGTTCAGCTGCTCCGCAAGTAACACCTCCTCGACCGTCAAATGTACTAAATACCGAATAAGGCGTTTGACCTGCTGCACACTTGTTTATTTGCTGTTGAGAAATCAACTGTGAATACACAACCGCTTGGTCATTAGTGTTAACTACAGTAGCAACGTTATAACAATATCCGTTTACAGCGTTCGTACCACACGCAGCATCAGCAGTGCTTACTGATGTTGGAAAAGTGTTCAAATCTCCTGAAGCTGTAATATCAGTACTCCAAGATGCTCCAAGGGGATATTGCTGATTGGATGTGTAGTATGCAACTACTGCGCGACCCAACTGCTGTACAGCTGAAATTCTTCCAGTATCACGAGCCCTTGCAAGCTGTTCCACTGGGTTAATGGCAACAAGAACTATAACGGCCAAAACACCCAAGATGGCCATGACTATCAAAAGCTCAATGAGGGTAAAACCTTTTTTTATATAGGCAGTCATAAATTAAAATTTTCACCCCCTCCCAATCGTGTTAACATCTTAAGATATTAAGTGACATATTCAGTATTCAACATTTAAACGCTTGCTGTCAAGTGTGCCCATCAAACATCGGCCTCAATTTATCAAAGCTGGGTCGAGAGGTTATATATCGGGACAATAATTGAAATGACCAAGAACGCCACACCCAAACCCAACACAATCAAGATTAATGGTTCAACTGCCGCAGTTAATGTTTTTACACGCTGATCACTTTCAACTTCAAAAATATGGCTTACTTTTTCCAAAACCTCGTCCATTTTTCCTGTTTCTTCACCAACTGATATCATTTGTGACAGAATAAACGGGAAAGCATCCGGATGCTTTGAAAAAGCGTACGAAACAGGAAAACCTTTTTCAACCAATATGGCAGCATCCGCAAGCGAATCGCCCAGTACAACATTTTCCACAACCTCAGAGGTAATTTTCAAGCCGTCCAGAATTGAAACACCGGAGCCTACCATCAAGCTTAAAGTCCTAGTAATTTCAGTAAGCATAATCTCTCTTTGTAAATCACCAATCAGGGGTAATCTAATAATTATCTCGTCAACTTTTCGCCTGCCGATTTCCGTCGCTTTATATGACTTGAACGCGTAAGCTACCAGAGCCATTGCACCAATAACAAACGGCCAGAACTTGGCCATAAAACCCGATATGCTTACCAAAAATTTTGTCGTAATAGGCAAATCAGCTCCGAATTGCTCATAAATGCTGGTCAAGCGGGGGATAACGAATATAAGCATGATAAAGCCAACAACTATCATGCCGATGATAACGATAACGGGATAAACCATTGCCCCCTTCACTTTTCCCTTAAATTCTTCCTGCTTTTCTAAGTTATCAGCAAGCCTTACCATAACCTCATCCATGACACCACCAACCTCACCAGACTTAATTAAGGCAATATAGCTTTTACTAAATACATGGGGATATTTCGACATGGAGTTTGACAAGCTCTCCCCACCTTCGACATCGGCAAGTATTTGACTCGAAATTTGCTGCAAAGACCCCTTTACTTGGCTACGTAAGATTACAAGCGCTTCTGTAATTGGCAGACCTGCGTTAATCATGGTTGCCAGTTGCCTTGTAAAAGTCGCAATGTCGCTGGCCTTCACTCGACTTTGATACTTTTTGAAAACATTAAACGGTAGTTCGCGAATTGGTTTTAACGATATTACAAGAAGACTTTTTTGTCTAAGGAGCTTTGCCGCAATTTCTGGAGTTTCAGCCTCTACTTTACCTTCAATTAACCCTCCTGTTTTATCTTTAGCCTTATATTTATACTGATTCATATTTAGAGTAGAAGAGTAGAAGAGTGGAAGAATGAACTAAAAAAATAAAACTCAAACTCTCCGGCTCTCCAGCTCTTTTACTCTTATTTTGAGGATCGTACAAGCCGACTTAACTCCTCAGGTCTTAATGAATAACTTTGTGCAGTTTCCAAAGTAATTTTCCCTTGCCTAACCAAAGAAGCTAGTGACATTTCAAGTGTATTCATTCCCACCTCTGTTGAAGTTTGAATTATATTATCGATTTGGTGTGTTTTACCATCACGAATAGCAGTTTTTATTGCAGACGTTCCAAGCATAATCTCGTGAGCAACCACACGTCTGCCGCCTGTCGATGGAATAAGCCGCATGGAAAAAACAGCTTCAATTACACTGGAAAGCTGAAGTCGGACTTGTTCTTGCTGTTCTTCAGGAAAAACGTCCACCACACGGTCAACTGTTTGAGCGGCTGAGTTTGTGTGAAGCGTTGCAAAAACCAAATGGCCCGTTTCTGCTACGGTTATAGCCGATGCAATCGTTTCTCTGTCACGCATTTCGCCAATAAGCACCACATCAGGGTCCTCACGCAATACTGATCTTAAAGCAATTTGCCACGAGTGCGTATCATCACCCATCTCACGTTGAGAAATTATGGAGTTTTGAGATTTGAAAACGAATTCGATTGGGTCTTCGATTGTGACTATGTGTTCCGAGCGGGTTTGGTTGATCTCATTGATCATTGAGGCAAGCGTGGTGGATTTCCCATGACCGGTAGGTCCGGTAACCAAAACAAAGCCTTGTTTTAAACCTGTAAATGAGTGGAGAATTTTTGGTAAACCCAAGCCTTCTAAATCCGGAATCTCCAGGGGAATCAATCTAAAAGAAACTGCAAGCGATCCCTTTTGCGTATAAGCATTAACTCTAAACCTTGCTTTCTGGCTATATGCTAAAGAAAAATCAATTTCTTTATTAACCGACAGGCGTTCAAATTGCTCCGGATCTAAAATTTCTTTTAAAAACTTTATTATCATGTCCGGCGTTAATACTTCCTCGTTAGTTACCGCCGCCAGCTGGCCTTCAACTCTGACGTATGGTGGAATACCTGCAATTAGATGCAAATCAGAAGCCTGCCTATCTATTGTAAGTTGTAATAATTCTTTAATATCCATATTTTTTATTCTTGTGCTACTCTTAGCACCTCATCAATGGTGGTTACACCCTCAACCACCTTCATAAAACCGTCCTGCTTCATTGTAATCATACCTTCATCACGCGCCACTTTATCTATAGCACTTGCAGGACTGCGTTCCAATATAAGCCTACTAACTTTTTCGCTAACTGGCAATACCTCAAATACACCGACCCTTCCATAATACCCACTGTTGCTGCATTTAGGGTCTCCTCTGCCTTTATACAGTTTGACGTCATTGCTACTCCTCCAAAGCGGCCCCAAAGCCGCTTTTATCTGCTCTACTACTTTCAATTCTGGAACGTATGGGGTTTTGCATTCATCATGAATTTTCCTAACGACTCGTTGGGCAACAATTGCAGTTATGGAAGAAGCCAAAAGATAGGGCTCTGCGCCCATATCCAAAAGCCTTGGGAGTGCACCGGAAGCGTCGTTAGTATGAAGTGTCGAAAAAACCAAATGGCCGGTAAGCGATGCTTGAACAGCCAAGTCGGCAGTTTCTTGATCACGAATTTCCCCAACTAGAATAATATTTGGGTCTTGGCGTAAGAATGATCGCAAACCAGACGCAAATGTAAGGCCAGCGCCGGGATTCACCTGAACTTGGTTCACACCTGCAATCTTATATTCAATCGGATCTTCCAAAGTTACAATGTTTACTTTTGCGGTATTAATTTTCTGGATTATTGAATAAAGGGTTGTTGTTTTTCCCGAACCGGTTGGCCCGGTAATTAGAATAATTCCGTGCGGCCGTAAAATGGCATCTTGTAAATGTTTTAAGGCATTGCCACGAAGCCCCAATTCGGTAAGTTCTGGAATTCCACCGCTTTTTTTAAGCAACCGCATTACTATTTTTTCACCCCATGATGTGGGTAGGGTAGACACACGCAGGTCCACCTCTTGGTCCTCTGATTTAAAATTGAAGCGGCCGTCTTGAGGTATACGTTTTTCATCAATTTTCATCCCAGACAGAATTTTAATTCTCGAAACAAGCGCATCGTGCAGTTCTCTTGGTATTGTCAGTTTTTCTTGCAAAATGCCGTCGATTCTGTATCTTACTCTGGTCGACTTTTCCTGAGGTTCGATGTGTACATCTGATGCTCTCGATTTGATAGCGAAGGATAAAATATACGTGACAATTTCGGCAATCTTTTCCTGTCTTACGATCCCTGTTTTTGTTGCGTCCAAGGTTCTAAGTGGACTTTTGTCAGGACCGACTTCTTTCAGGGCCTCGGACACCTCATGGGCTAGAGTTGTTGTATAACCAGCGGCAATTAAAGTCTCGATTTTGCTCGGCTCTGACGCATACGGCCTTACCGTCAAACCTGTTTTTTGTTCAATAAATTCAATAGCAGTCAGATCCAAGGGGTCAGCCATAGCCACAACGATTTGTTTAGCTAGTTCATCCAAAGACACTGGAAAAACTCGAAAACGTTGCGCTACTTCCTGAGGTAATTTAGAAAGAGCCTCCGGAGAAACGGGCGTTGTATTGAGGTCTAAAAATGGGACGTTATAAAGTTTTGCTTTAGCTTGGGTTAGTTGGGTCTCGTTAATAAGTTTCCGTTCCAGAAGAATTTGTTCTTGAGGTTTGCCTGATTGAACCTCTTCCAACCTAATTGCTTTACCTTTTTGCTCATCCAAAAAGCCTTCTGAAACTAGAATATCAACAATCGTACTCTGGGTAGGCGATAGAGCAGGCATAATTACTTGTAAACATTATGACTTAATAGTACCAAGCTATCAAGTAATGACGAAATGAAAGCTAAGTAGCTGTTTGCAAATTCCAAAAATACCTATATAAACTTTTTTCATTTCTCAAAAGTTCAGCGTGAGTACTAATTTCAGCAATCGAACCCTTTTCCAATACAACAATTTTGTCTGCTTGTTTAGCAGTGGAGAGTCTGTGGGCAATAATTATAGTCGTCTTATTTTTGGCAACTTTCCAAAAAGCCTCCTGAATTAATCGTTCGTTCTCGGAATCAAGCTGACTTGTGGCCTCGTCAAAGATAATAATATCTGGGTCGGACAAAATCATTCTAGCAATTGCCAAGCGTTGTTTCTGACCACCAGATAATTTGATGCCCCGCTCGCCGACTCGAGTCTTATATTTTTTCGGCAAGCTCTCAATAAATTCATGAATATTTGCCAACTTGGCAGCAGCCACAATCTCCTTTTGGGTTACCTTCTCTTTACCGTAACCTATATTGTAGGCAACAGTGTTATCAAAAAGTATAGGCTCTTGGGGAACCACACCCATAAATGATCTTAGTTGGCTTTTGGTAAAAGCTTTAATGTTGGTTCCATCGATTAAAATTTCTCCCTCATCCACATCATAAAACCGCATGAGTAGCTTAGCGATGGTTGTCTTGCCAGCGCCTGATCTACCCACAAAAGCAACCGATTGCGACTGCCGAATAGTCAAACTGAAATTCCTTATGGCATTCTTTTTGCCGTCTTTATATGAAAAGTTAACATCTTTATATTCAATTTCTCCAGCAACATGTTCTTTTTCAACAGCAATCTTTGGGTCTTTTATATCAACTTGAAAATCCAAAACTGCGAAATATTTATCAATATCAGCATAATTTTTGGCAATGTCACGAAAACCCCATATAAGGTCGAAAACTCGCGGGTAAAATTGACTTACAAAACCGACAACTAATACAAAATCCCCCAATGTAAGCTCGTTTGTCGTGGTAAACCACAGCGCCAACAAAAAAGTTGAAAATATACTAATATTAATAAGCCCGCCCAAGGTAACGTCAAAAACTCTAAAAGACAATCCATACCGCCAAAAAGCTTTTTTCCAT